>JBGSMO010000039.1:0-20933 GCA_041740115.1 Pirellulales bacterium | reverse complement strand
ACGACGTCGAAGAGTTGGATGTGGCCGTCCACGACTCGCTCAATCAACAGGCTCGTCACCTTTCACTCAAACGCTCCTACTTCAAAACCGCTCAACTGAGAATCTAAATCAGGCGCATTCGCGGCGCGAGGATCAATAGATCGCAACGTTCTAACGATAATAGACGGCGGACGCTCATGATCTTTGCACAGCTATTTCCGGGACAGGGGTTAATCGTCGATACGACGGCGCTCGCCGCCGTCGCGCTGATCGGCTACCTCTTCGGACGCCGGACTCGCCGCGCGCAGGCGGCGCCTACCGACGTGACGTTGCTGATTGAACTCGCTCGCGCCCAATGCGTGGCGAAAGATCTCGAACATCTCGCCCAACGACTCCGCACCGAGACTCAAGGGCACCTCGCCGCTTTAGCCGCATTCCAAGGGCAAGTCGAACTAATGCAACGGGGCTCCGTCTCCGCTGATTGGCGCCAACTTCGCCTGCACGCCGACGCCCTGATGGGTCCGACGATGTCGCTCGCCAGTTCACTGGCCCTGGCCTGCGACGAGATGCGCGATCAGCAAAGCCAACTGATGACCTTCGCCGACGCCCGCGTCGATCGCGAAACCGGCGTACTCAATCGTCGCGCCTTGGTCGAACACCTCCAAGCGCGGCTGACCGCGCGCGGCGAAGGCGCCAAGAAAGTGGCGCTCGTCCTCTGCAGCGTCGACTTCGATCCATACGCCTCGGTCGTCGACGGCGAAACTAGCCTCAGTAGCGTCGCGCGACTGATCGAACAGTTCGCCCGCGACAACGACGTCGTCGCTCGCTACGGCCCGCAAGAGTTCGTCATACTGCTGCCGCGGACGACGCTCGACGGCGGGCTGGTCGTGGGCGAACGGCTTTTGAAAGTCGTCGACGCCTCGCTGGAACGACGCGTCTGGGGCGGCATTGTCGAAGCGGAGATCGAAGAAACTCCCGAGGAGCTTCTGGCTCGCGCCGAATCGGCTTTAAGAGCGGCGGCGAAGGAAGAAACGCCGACGCTCTTCATCCACGACGGAGCGGCGACGCGCCGTCATGCCTTTGAATTGGTCGCCGCCCATCCCGATCGGCTCACCGACAATCCGATCTCGGTCACAGAGAACAGCGGCGATGAGGGCATGGAGTTGGAAGCCGTCAACTGACGAGTTTAAAAAACATCGAGTCAAGTCTGTGCGCTTCACGTTCGCGCAGCAAACGGGCCAGCGAGAGAAAGCCCCTTGGATGCGCCAATCGGCGGCGTTTTGAGCCTGAAAGCGGCCCCTCGCGACGGCGCACGTTGACTCGCTTTGCGTCGATGTTCTACATTGACCGTAGAAGCCGCCAGGGGTGCAATCGCACGCCACACACGCCGGCGCGTCGGAATGAACCTCGTTGAGCCTAGGTTCCTCGACCGCGCTCGCTAGTCTTGAAAGGAGCTTGCCATGCCACTATTCGAAGTCGAGACGGACAGTCACATCATCATCACCTGGGCGTCGGACAGTGACGAGGCGTCAGGCGTGGTCTCCGACGCCTATCCGCACGACACGGTATTGCGACTCACGAAACGCCCGCGCGACACCTGGGTGATTTCCAAGAGTGCGCTCGGCCTGAGTGGGAAAACCGATCCGTGCAACACGGCTCGCGACTGCCTGTCGAAGTCGGGCGGCGACAAGGTCCATGCGATTCGCCTCTACATGCACGAAACCGGTTCCGATCTGGAGCAGGCCCAGAAGGCGATCGAATCGAACATGGTTATGGGTTGGTAGCTCCAGCCCAACAGCGCTTCACTGGCGAATTGCTGATGCCAAGTGATGTTTGCCTAGAAAAACGACTGGCTCGGCAATAGGCCGAGCCAGTCGTTTTTTGTTGATTGATGCGACACGTACGCCGTACTGTGCGCGCAGGTTACCAATATCGGTTCGCACCTACCGGAGCTGCCGGGGTGGTCGGCGTGGCTGAGGCTGGTGTCGCTGGCGCTATGGCAGTCGTCGTAGCCGGTGCGGTCGGCGTCGTTATCGGCGCGGCAGGCGTCGTCGAAGTCGGAGATTCTGGCCGAGTCGCTACGCGCACGTCGTCTGTTCCCGGGGGATCGTAGCTACTCGTACCGCCCGGTCGGTAGGGTTGCGTCGAAGCCGTCGACGCAAGCGTGATTGGTGCTGGCGAGTAATTAGGGACGCCTGGGGTCGTTGCCGCCGTAGCAGGCATTGTCGAAGCGCCAGCCGGCGCGCCGTAGTGGCTCGCCACCCCTGCGAGATCCGAGGTCGGCGAATAGCTTGGCGGCGCACTCGTGGCGCCGCTCGGAGCTTGGCCATAAGCTGGAGTCGTGGTCGCGGCAACAGACGAAGTGCTTGTGGCGTCAGTCGACCCCATACCGTACCGGTCGTTTCCTGTCGTCGCAACCGCTGGGATTGAAACCTTCGGGGCCGGCGTCGCGGCCGGGTCGTACGGGCCAGCTGCGCCGGCTGTTATCGTTGATCCTGCAGTTGGGGTCGTGCCCCCCGCCACTTGCGTCACGGCGTTCGGCGTGAAGGCAGGAGCGTCCGTGCTCGGATACCCCGAACCGCCCTTGGCAGCAACCGAAGACGAGCCAGTCGTATTCGCAGGCTTAAACGGGGCTGCAGCGCCGGCGACTTGTACGCCCTCGGCCTTCTTCGCCGCGTCGGACGGAAGTTCGGGGGCAGCGTGAGCCAATGCCGTTTCGTCGGTCTTGTTTGATTTCCACCAGGCAAGCTTCGACGTTGATTTGCAGCCGACTGAAGTCGACGCCGAGAGGACTAGCAGGCCTACAGTGATGGCCGTCTTTCTCATGGCTTCCATGCCTCATTGATCGGGAATCGCCGGCTCATTCTGAGCGGCGCGGTCCCGTTGATTCGTAATGGCCGCCATCGCGGGAGGATGGCGATCGGCGCGACACGCACTCGCGTGACAAACTCCTATTCGCACCTTCGGCACGAGCGGGTCGCCGCGTTGAGGAAAAACCTGACGCTTGCAACGATTCTCCGGCGCCAGCATGCCGTCATCGCGCGGGGGGGATTATAGGAGGAAGCGGCCGGGCGTCAACGTCACTCGCTAGCCTGCGTCTGGCAGATCATGGCTGGTAAACGCAACGGCTTTGCCCACACACAACACAAAAAAAGCGTCCTACCAACGCTAGTCGTTGGCAGGACGCGGCAGGAATACTCGCTAGCAATGGCGAGGCGACACGCTAGCTCTTCGCTTTTGCGTAGCGCTCGCCGACAGCCTTCCAATTGATCACGTTGAAGAACGCCGCCAGATAGTCAGGACGCTTGTTCTGATACTTCAGATAGTAGGCGTGTTCCCAAACGTCGACGCCAAGGATCGGCGTGCGGCCGTCCATATAGGGGTTGTCCTGGTTCGGCGTGCTCTCGACGAGCAGCTTGCCGTTCTTGTCGACGCTCAGCCACGCCCAACCGCTTCCAAACCGCGTGATGCCGGCGTTGGTGAGGGCTTCCTTGAATTTAGCGTAACCGCCGAGTTCGGCGTTGATCGCGTCGGCCAGTGCGCCGGTCGGCTCGCCGCCTCCATTGGGGGACATGATCAGCCAGAATATCGAATGGTTCGCATGCCCGCCGCCGTTGTTGCGGACAGGGCCGCGAATCTTCTCCGGCACCGTGTTGATGTTGCGGCAAAGATCCTCGATCGACTGCTCCGGCACGTCGGAACCGGCTAGCGCCTCGTTCAGCTTCGTCACGTACGTGGCGTGATGCCGATCATGGTGAATCTCCATGGTCAAGGCGTCGATGTGGGGCTCGAGTGCGTCCTTGGGGTAGGGCAATTCGGGAAGCGTGTAAGCCATTGTGATTCTCCCTCGTTTATCGTGACTGCGTCCAGTGCGACGCGCGGTCCGTGCGAACAAACGCCGAAATGAGTCCCCAGATCATCGGGGGCAGCTGCACGCTTAGAATACCGGACTCAATGACCGGTGACAATCGGCGGCGGCGGCTACGCGAAGCGGCGTCATCGACGCGATGAGAATGCATCTAGGCGTTTGCCGCTTGAACCGTCGTGTCGTCGAGGGCTATTTGGCGATACGATCAACGCGCCATCGCCCCGCTTGGTCGAGCAAGCGACGAATTTCGTGCTGCTGCTGGTTCAGCAATTCCAATTGAGCCGACAGTGACCGCAGCAGTTGATCGTCCGCCGTCATCGGCTCAAGCGCCGGGGCTGCTGCACCGCCGCCGTGGGAGGCGTCGCGACGCGAACCGCGGTCCTCTTGCATCGGCATTGTCTCGTCAGCGAACGCGGCGTCGACCGCCAACGGCTCCAAGCCCACGGAGTTCTCATTCGCCGCGAGACGCGACATGGCGCTCCGCCCGCGACGCGATCTCGCGATGCTAGTCCCTTCGCTCATTTCTCGTAGATCAGTTCGCATGCGATCTCTCCTTCGGTCGGCGCCGCAATCGAGCCGACCACGCTTGAGTAAATTGTTCCAGCGCTACCGGACGCCGATCAGCGAAGGCCGCGGCGGTTCCGCGTCGACTTCCTTCGCCATCAAGTAGGACTTGAGGCTCTGCAGCGCCATCCGCGCGCGTTCGAGTTGCTCCTCGCGGCGTCGATTGCGTCGCTTCTTTGGTCGGATGGCTACATTGATGACCGTCTGGGCGTAGCTGCCGGCCGCGAGACCGAAGCTGTTCGTCTTTTCCAGCCGATCTTCGCTGAACTCCAGTTCCAATCGATAGGGCGACGGCCGGTCGGAATTGCGGCGCTGTTGGCCGACGCGGTCGCTGGAGATTTCGATCTCCACGCGGTTGTCGCGAATCGAAATGATCTTCGCTTGCTGATCGGTGACGAAGCCTCGCAACTTCTCAATCGCGATGTCGATCGGCACTTCGGTCGTTAGCTTGACTTCGATCAACGGAGCCGCCCGGAGGAATCCAAAGCTCCACCACTTCTTCTTCGGCGTCTTTGCATGTTCCATGGTATTGCCCAACTGAACCACTTGGTTGCGACCTTGCTCCTTGGCCATGAGCAAAGCCGAGTCGGACCGACGCAATAGCGTTTCGGGCGTGTCGCCTGACTGAAGTTGCGCGACGCCAAAGCTGGAAGTGATCTTGCGAGTTCCCAAGCTGGCGAACGTCGCTTCGGAAATTTTCTTGCGAATCTGTTCGGCCCGCGCCGCGGAATCGGCCATCGTGCAATCGGCGCAGAGCACCGCGAATTCCTCGCCGCCATAACGCGCCACGAGGTCTCCGGAGCGACAGGCCTGCGTCAACAGATTGGCGACCATAATGATCGCCTCGTCGCCCGCCTGGTGCCCGAACGTGTCGTTGATGCTCTTGAAATGGTCGATGTCGGTCATGATCAGGCTGCAGGGCAGGCCGGCTTGCTCATGAGCCTCGATGAAAAGCGCCAGCATCCGATCGAACTCGGCGCGGTTGGCGACCTTGGTCATCGGGTCTTTGGTCACTTCGGCGTGGAGCGCCTCGCACTTCTCTTCGAGCGAAACTTCCGGCTGAGCGTCCTGCAGCAGCACTGTCGCGCCGCGTAGTTGCCCGTCGCGACAGACGACCGGAATCGCGTGGAGGTCGATGGCTACATGCTCGCCCTGCCGGCCGAGGATTTCGAGCCGTTGCCGCAACTGCGCATGAGTTGCGATCGCCCTGGCCACGGGGCAGGCGTCGTCGCGCACCCGTCGGCCGGCGGTGTTGCACATGTCGAGCAACGTCGGCGTGAACTGCCGTCCCGACGCCGCCGCGCTGCTAACGCCTGTCAGCCGCTCGGCGCCTTTGCTCCACAGGAAGATGTTCCGTTGCTCGTCGACGAAAATCACGCCGTCGTGCATCGAGTCGATCAGCTGCTGTTCGAACAGCGATCGATTGTCTTTCACGGCAACCGCGGCGACTGCCGGGGACGCCTCGAGCGGGGCCGACTGCGACCAAGGAAGCTCTGTCTGTCGTTTGCCGAGTTCGTTCAGCCACCGCCCAGCGACTTGCTGCGTCAGCAACTCCTGGTCGTGCGACAGCAGTTCGATGAACTGATTGACCAAGATCGGATCGAACAACGTGCCGGCGCCAGCGAACAACTCCTGCAGCGCCGCCTCGCGGGTTCGCAGGTCGCCCGCTGCCGGGCTGGCGGTCATCTGATCGAAGGCGTCGACGATGGCAATCATCCGCGACTCAAGCGGCAGATCGTCGCCGCCGACCGGGGAAGCGGCGCCGCGGCCATCGAACCGCCGCCCAGCGTAGCGTACGGCGTCGAGCACCCGTTGCGAACTGCAGCAGCAGGCGAGGATGTGAACTCCCGCCTCCCAATGCGTTTGCAGCATCGCGTCTTCTTCGGGCGAGAGCTGCGATGATTTGGTCAGGACCGCGTCAGGGACCGAGATCTTGCCGACGTCGTGGAGCAGCGAGGCTGCTTCGATCGCGTCGCGAGTCTCGTCGTCGAGCCGTTTGTAGAGCGCCCAAGTGCTGCAGCCGAGCGCCACGCGCAAGCTGTGCGACGCCGTCGGCGGGTGCTTATGCTGCAATGCGGTGTAGAGACCGCTGGCCAAGCCCAGACGGACTTGAACCAACGAATTCTGATGATGATCGATCGGACGGGGAGGAGGCGTCGGCGGCGCGGTTGGAATCGCGCTGGCCGGTCGCGACGTCGGCTTGGCTTCGGCCGTCGCTTCTTCAAGGGCGCTCAGCAGCGAACTGATTTCCGCTACTCGCGACTCAGTCTCCAATCGGCGTCGCGTCGAGAGCGCACGAGCGTCCACAGGCGGCGTGGGGGTTGCCGCAGCGGAATCAATGGAAGGGTGGTTAGTCTCAGGCATATCGACAGGGGACCGATCCGCAATCAAAGGTCGGGAAGCGCAGGCAACGACGGTGCAGACCTTCGGTCCGCTTAACCGTAGGTCACTCGCCTTAGAGCGGCAAACTCCGGCGGCCGACAATTTCTGCCGAGATTTTGGCCCTCCGAACGCACAGCGAAGGTCAAGTCGCTTCCTCTGTACGCTAGAACGAGTTGACTCGATCGGCGTACCGCTAATCGCTGCAACCGGACTTATCTGGCTCGCCGCTGCCCAGCGAGCGCGTGCCGATGCTTGAATCCCCCAGGCCCGCTCGATAGGTTGGCGATTCCCGTTAGATGTCAGGTTGAGCCCTTGGGAGACGATCATGCGGTTGGTAACCTTTGAAGCGAATGGAGCGGCCCGGGCCGGAGGTCTCCGCATTGGGTCGACGGGCGTGCTGGAAGTCGTCGACCTGCAGGCACATGAACCTTCTCTTCCCGGTTCGATCAAAGAAATCCTCGAAGCAGGCCCGGCGATTTGGAAAACGGTGGCCCGCGCCATCGCCGCCGAGCACTGCACGCCGCTCGATCAGGTGAAACTCCTCGCCCCAGTGCTCGATCCGCAGAAGATCATTTGCGTCGGACTGAACTACGCCGACCATGCCGCCGAGACGGGCGCCAAAGCGGGCGACGAACCGGTGGTCTTCTGCAAGTTCCCGACCACGCTCCGAGGGCCCGAGGCGCCGATTGAACTGCCGCCCGAGTCGAACGAAGTCGACTACGAAGCCGAGCTCGTCGTCGTCATTGGCGCGCGGGCCCGTCGAGTGAGCCGCGCCGATGCCCTCGATCACGTCGCCGGATTCGCCTGCGGGCACGACGTTTCCGCTCGCGACTGGCAGAAGAACAAGCCAGGCAAACAGTGGCTGCTCGGCAAGTCGTTCGATTCGTTCGCGCCGCTCGGGCCGTGGATTGCTACGCGCGACGAGATCGCCGATCCTGGTCAGCTCGACGTCGAAATGAAGCTCAACGGGAAAGTGATGCAGAACTCGAACACCCGTCAGCTGATCTTTCCCATCGACTATCTGGTGAGCTATCTCTCCCACGTCTGCACGTTGCTGCCGGGCGATCTCATTTACACCGGGACGCCGTCCGGAGTCGGCATGGCGCGGACGCCGCCGGTGTTCTTGAAAGCGGGGGACGTCTGCGAAGTCTCGGTGACTGGGCTCGGCACGCTGCGCAATCCGGTGAAGATTGCGACTGAGTACGACTAAGCCACGCCCCCTGTCGAACATTATCCAGCGAGCGGACGCAACGTTTCCTGAAACTTCGCCAGCGCCTCGGCCGGTTCGAGGTTGAAGATCACGCGGCCGTCGGTAATCCACCCGGCGCCGCGGTGCATGAAGACGGCCGTCGCGGAGCGGAGGTTGCCGACAGCTTCGACGTCCTCCATGCCGCCCCCTTCGATCGCCGCAAAGCTGACGGTCGCGGCCACCATCGCGATCAATTCGCCGGTCGCGTCGTCGATGGCGAACAGCGGCGCTCCCGACAACTCGCAGCCAGTCCAACGCAGCCCGCGAGGCTTGCCGCTCGCTCCTGCCGTGCGGAGGAACAGGCCGGTCAGGTCGTCCCGCTGCTCGCTGAACTCCCGGATCGCTCGCTCGCGATCAGCTGCGGAGCGCGCTAAACGCCGCCGCTTGAAGGCCTTCGCAGCGAAGCCGGCGATCGCGATCGCCGCCGCCAACGCCGCGATGATCCAGAGGTAACCCATGTCGCCGCGCTCCTCGATCGAGTCGCGCGAAGCCTTCGCTTGCGACTCTGCCGCTTACCGCCAGGTGAAGCTGTCGTCCCGCTGGGCCGCGGCGGGCGCCGGCGCCATCGTGGGCTGCGGCTGAGAGTCGATCATCGGGCCAGCCCCGCGCAAGTAGCCCGCTTCGCCGCCGTAGGCTCCGCAGTTGCAACCGTTGCCGTAGCACCCTATCGGAGCGTAGGGCGCCGGGTAAGCCAGTTCGCAACCGCGGGGCATCCGCACATATCTCGGACCGCGGTCCGGTTCCGCTCCAGGCGTCTTCAACATGGGGGCGTGCTGGCCAGGTCCGTAGCCGTAGCCCCACCATTGGGCGCAGGTGCTGGGCATCGGCGGGAAGCCTGGAAGCCAGGCCGCCGCTTCGCCCGCGAACGACAGCGTTGCCGCCAAGGCGAGGAGCGACGCCGCGAGTTGATTCCGACTCAACATTGCACCACCCAACGCTTGCGAAGACCACGACGCTCCCCACATACCATCGAACCGACGCCGCCGGTCGCAGCGGGAAACCGCCGCGTGATAGCGTGACCGATGCGACCTGCCAGCACGCCGGCGACCCGCAAGGTTTCGCCCCCTTACGCACATGGAACCCAGTCCGCCTGTTTTATCGATTCTCCGCTCTACTCCGGCTACTCCGGTTATCCCCGACGACGCGAAGAGGCCGATATCAGGGATTAAACCGATTGCAGCGCTCCAGCCTCCCGACGGCCGTGGGCGGCAACCGGTGACCCAAACTCCCGCCGCGCCGCCCAGGGCGTCCACCATTCGATGAAACTACACCTCCCGCTGATCGCAGCGGCCGTGGTCTGGCTTGGCCACGTCTCGCCTGCTCGCTGCGCCGACGTCCCCCCGTCGGTCGCCGCCGCCACTGCTGCGCCGCCTGTCGCCACTGACGACGAAGGCTGGTTCGACGGTTGGCGTCCGCGCTTCCTCGCCGAACGCTTCGGTCGCGGTCGCAAGGAAGCCGCGCCGCCCGACGGTTCGATCGTATTGGTCGCCGGTCAGGAGCAATTGCCGCCGCTTCCCGAGTTGGGGCCGCTGCAGGAACGCCGGCTGAACGATCCATACCTCGGCGGGGGCTTGGAGGCGAACAACGCCTACGTCGCTCCGCTTCCCGCTTACTCCGATATCCCGATACCGAGCGACGGCGGCGGCTATTACTCCGCGACGACCAGCATCGTCACGGGCGAGCCGTACGAATGGCACATGCTGCCGCAGGGGCTGATCTATCGCAGCTATCTCGCCGGCGAGAAGGAGTCGCGACTTCGTTCGTTCTGGTACAACGAGCGCGGCCGCAATCTGTGGGACCTCACCCTCGGCGGCAACGTCGGGTTGATTCGCTATGGTACGAAGGGAAACGTCCGTCCCGAGGGCTGGCAGCTCGGCCTCGAGGGCGCCGGCATCGTGCGCCTCGACGTCGACCAGGATCGCGACGTCGACTCCGACGACTTCCGCGGCGGCATCCCGATCACCTGGGGCGACTCGATCTATCAGGTGAAGTTCGCTTACTATCATCTCAGTTCGCATTTGGGCGACGAATATCTCATTAAGCACCCCAATTACGACCGGTTGAACTACAGCCGCGACTGCTTCGTGTGGGGTCACTCGGTCTACCCGACGGAGAACTTTCGCGTCTACGGCGAAGTCGGCTGGGCCTTTGCGTACGACGTCGGCAAGCCGTGGGAATTCCAGTTCGGCATCGACTGGGCTCCAGGCAACGCCACCGGAGCGCGCGGGGCGCCGTTCATCGCGATCAACGCTCACCTCCGCGAGGAACTGAATTACGGCGGCAACGGCGTGTTCCAGGCAGGCTGGGCGTGGCGACGGAGCCCGGCGTCGGGGTTGTTCCGCGTCGGCATGGAATACTACAACGGCAAGGACGATCAGTTCTCGTTCTATCAGGACAGCATCGAGAAAATCGGCGGCGGCATCTGGTATGACTTCTAGTTGATTGCCTGCAAATCGCTTCTCTGCCATGTCTGCCATGTCTGCCATGTCTGCCATGTCTGCCAATCGTTTTTGGCAGACATGGCTTTTTTTGTTCTAGGGCGGCACGTCCTGGAGGGCGTGGAGGAGTGCGCGCAGGGAGCTACCGCGCCCTTTCAAGGCGTGCCACCCGAGGCTTGATTGGTTTCTGTTTTCAAAGAACGTTTGGCCAAGTCTGCCAATTGTTTTTGGCAGGCTTGGGTGGGCTGCTTTTTGCCTGCTTTTTGCGAGTCGGCCATGTTGGCCTTGTCGGCCTTGTCGGCCGTGTTGGCCTTGTCGGCCGTGTCGGCCAATAGTTTTTGGCCAACTCGAGCATTTCAATGTTGCCCAGCGGCGTTCTGTCGTGAAACGCGTTTTTGGCGACAATAGTCTTAAATGGCGTCCTCTCCTGGGGTTACGGTTGACGACAGGAGCGACGAAGCGTCGCGACAATTGTTTTTTGGCGTCGCGTGCTCCGCCGGACGCCACTGGCGTGTCGCCCGTGTGAACTTGTTACACGGCACCCACCAACCGCGGGACGCCTTGTTCCTCAGGCTGATTGCAAACCGCTAGGTAAAAAAACAAGCCGTTGCGGCGCCGCCCACTGGCGACACGCCAGTGGCGCCCTGCGCTCCGCTACGCGTCGCAGCCATTGAAACGCGTTTGGAGCGAACTTTTCGAGAACGTATCCACCTGTACACTACAGCATTGCGCGGCCATTTTCAAGTCTAATATTGGCGATTTGTTGCCACGCTCCCCGCACGCCGACGGCGGGCGGATCGTGAACTTCTCCACCAGTTCGACGCATCTGCAGCTGCCGGGCTACGCCACCTATTGCGCGACGAAGGCGGCGGTCGAAGTTTTCACGTCGATTCTGGCGAAGGAACTGCGCGGCCGATCGATCACGGTGAACGCCGTGGCGCCGGGGCCGGTGGCGACGGAGCTGTTCTTTGAAGGGAAGAGCGAGGAGCAGGTCGCGCGGTTGGCGAACCTCAATCCGTTCGGGCGGTTGGGGGAGCCGGAGGATATTGCCCGCGTCGTGGCGTTTTTGTTGAGCGCGGAGGCGGGGTGGGTGAATGGGCAGGTGATTCGGGCGAATGGGGGGATGGTTTAGGCGGGCATTCTTGAAAGTCCGCCGTCGCCACTTCTTGCAGGAGCCTTTGAAAATCAAGTCTCTGAACTGCTTTTCAAGCGGCCCAGTGGTACAATTTGGAAGGTCAGCCAACCTGTTGCAGCGCGGGATCACGAAATGAGATCCGACGACGTCCAAGCGGCGCTGGAGACGGAGAATCCGCTCCGGCTTAACCTCGCCGATGGACATGAACACGACATCCTTGATCCCAAGACCGTTTTGGTGGGGGAGACTGCGATCGTCGTCGGCGTCTAAGATGCTGGTCAGCGGTTTCCTCGCTGGCGGATGTTTGCGTTGAAGAACATTCTGAGCATCCGGCCGTTGATGCCAGCGGAGATTTGAAGGGAAGGCTGAGGAGTTGGTTTCCGGCTGGCTCGGTTGGAAGAATAAATGATTGTTAACACCTTCATTCTCTCGCGACCTATCGTCTTCACGCTTACATGGATCGCATTGCTCTTGGCCGGGTGCCAGGAGGTGGCTCGGGTGTTGCCGAATAGGTCCTGGCACGAGAAATGTGGTTGGCAGGCCGAGGATTACTTTGACGATCCGCAGGTAATCGCTCTCTGCGAGGCGATCGAAGCGAACGATCTCGCCGAGATCGACCGGCTAGTTGCCGCTGGCGCCGATGTGAACGCTCAGGGCAAGGGGAAGATGACGCCGCTATTGTGGTCGTTCTTCGACAATAAATTGGCGCGGTTCAAGCGTCTCCTAGAGCATGGCGCCGATCCGAACGTCGTCATCGAGAGCGATTTCAACACTCGCGGCGCCGTGAGCGCCGGCGACTCGGTCACCCACATGGCCTGCAAAACGGCCTTTCCAGGTTACTTCGAAGCCGTTTTCGAACACGGAGGCGACGTGAATCTGCAACTGACGTCGAGAGTGGGCCTCCATGACACGCCGTTGTTCAGCGTGATTAAATTCGGGAACGCCAAGAAGAAACAGAAGATTCAATTGCTCCTCGACAAGGGAGCGGATATCAACTACATGAACGGCGCATGGGCGACCCCGCCCATGCAAGCGGTAACTTGGGGGGGACAGTACGATATCGCGCTGATGCTTCTTAAAGCTGGTGCCGACTTTCGGATCTATGTGCCCAACAGTAATTCTAAGCTTATTCACAGCGTCGCCAGTGAAGCGATTCGGCGAAGTGCAACTTGGACACCTCAGCAAAAACTAGATTATCAGCAACTCCTGAAATGGCTTGAGGACCGCGGCGAGTCCGTGGTAGTTGCACAGGCCGACATCGATCGATGGGCGTCGTGGACTGGAACGCCTGCACAAAAGGCCAAGCTACGGAGACGAGAAGTCGCCGAACGCAAAGCCCAGGAAAAAGCGGCGCAACAGGAGCAAGAAGATGCCCGGGTCAAGCCATGAGTCGCGCCAAACGTCGTGCCGTTATTGCGTTAGCCTGCATCGTCACGCTCCTCGTCGGCTGCGGCGAGTTGGCAAAGGTTGTGGAATCGACGTCGCATCAAAAGTATGGCTGGAAGGCGGAAGACTACTTTGACGATCCGCAAGTAATCGCGCTTTGCAATGCCATCGAGACCAATGACCTCAAAGAGCTCGACCGCTTGGTGGCCGCCGGGGCCGACGTAAACTCGGAGGGAAAGGGGAAGATGACGCCGCTGTTGTGGGCGTTTCCCGACAACAAGCTAGAGCGATTCAAGAAACTTTTGGAACTGGGAGCCGATCCAAACGTCGTGATTGAAAGCGATTTCGATACTCGCGGCGGAATGTCCGCTGGCGATTCCGTCACCCACATGGCTTGCAAGACGGAGTTTCCTGGTTACTTTGAGGCGGTTTTTAAGCATGGGGCGATGCTAATCTGCAGCGGACGTCGAAGAGAGGTCGTCATGACACGCCGCTGTTCAGCGTGATCAAATCCGGAGGATCTAAGAAGAGCCAGAAAATTCAATTGCTTCTCGATAACGGCGCGGATATCAACTATATCAATAGAGCCAATAGCACTCCGGCCATAAATGCAGCAGGTTGGGGTGGGCAGTATGGAATTGCACTTCAGCTGCTTGAAAGTGGCGCCGACTTTAGCATCAGTATGCCTCGAAGTAATACACGCCTCATCCACATTGTTCTAGGCGAAGAGCGACGAAGTAAGGCTTGGTCGCCGCAGCAACAAAGCGACTACCAACGCTTGGTCAAGTGGCTTGAAGATCATGGCGAGTCTGTGGACGAAGCGCGGTCCGACATCGAAAGGTGGAAGTCCTGGTCGATGACAACCGGCGAATATCGCCGTCAGCTAGATGCCGAAGTCGCCCAGCGCAAGGCTCGCGAGAAGGCGGCGAAGCAGAAACGGGAAGAGGCTCCGATGGAGCCATGAAGCTCATTCGCGGGTGGCCCCGACACTCGGCCGAGAGTAGCCATCCATTCCGAAAGCCACTACCGGCCGCGTGTAGGGGTCGCGACAGCGACAAGAGGCATGCGGGAGTTGGTGTTGGCCTCGATCAGGCTTCGGCATGCTTACGCTAGCGCGAAAGCATGCCACCCGCCGAGATGGGGAGAATTAGCCGGCGAGGGGGCGTGGTTTGCAGGAAGCTCCGGCGGGTCGTTGACACGCGGCTACTGTGGTTGACCGGCGGCGGGCGCAAAAAAACAGAACGCGCGGGTGGCCCATGTTCTCGAACATGGACGGCGCAGCCGCAAGAAGCATGTCATCGCGGCTTGTACATTGACGAAGTCCGCGCCGTCAGTCGAAGTTTCTTGTCGCTTCGCGACTCCAGTTCGAGAACCGGAGCCACCCGCGTCTTCTTCTGCGGTGCAGCGCACGCGTTACTCTTCGTACAAGTGCTGTTCGAAGAAGGCCCTCATCTTCGCTGCGTAGGGCACGCCGTACTTGGCGAACGTCGCTTTGACTTCCGCATTCGGCTTCCAGTCGAAAAATGCATGGCCGGCGCCTTCCACTTGGTCGTAGATGGCCGTTTGGCCCTTTTCCTGCAGAGCGTTCACGAACGCCGTCACGCCGTCGTCGCGAATGAGAAAATCGGCCGTGCCGCGCGTTAGATACTGCGGCACAGATCGCTTGGAGGCTGAGGGAATATGGCTTTGCGGGGCCGTCGCTGCGGCGGCGGCGGGGGGCAGGCCGCGTTGGAAACCGCCTAAGGCCTGCGCCGCAAAGACGCCGTAGCTCGGCGCCGCGGCTTTGATCGAGGCGAGCATTTCCTCTCGCACCTCTTCGGCGGATTTGCCGGCGGGCAAGTAGGTTGGCTGGAACTCGTACACGCCCTCTGTGTTGCCGAATCCGCCCGCGCCAATCTGCTCGATCAAGAGGGACGCCGACGCCGAGAGATGGCCTCCGGCGCTGTCTCCCGTGACGCCAATTCGACTGGCGTCGCCGCCGTACTCGGCGGCATGCTCCCTGATGTGCGCGATCGCGCCGAAAACGTCTTCGATCAGATGGGCCATCGAGTTGGGTTGTTCGTCGCCGTCGAGATTACCGATCCAACGATAGTCGATGCTGCAGACGACCAGTTTCCCCCCCTTGGTCAGTTCTCGCGCCAGGCCGCGCATGACGTCTTCGTCGTTGCTCGACCAACCTCCTCCGTGAATGATGACGACGATCGGCAGGTTTTTTGCTCCCTTCGGCGAATAGACGTCGTACTTCAACTCCTTTTTTCCCGGCTTCGCGTAAACGACGTTGTGCTTGACGTCGACATGCGCCACTTCGTCAGCCGGAATGAACGAGGCGCCTAGATGCTGTTCGCGATCGATTGTCACTTCGAATTCCGGAGTCAGCGACTCGTGATACATCGAACCCCACATCCCAGGTACGGAGTAGTAGATCGAATCCAACGCATACCCATCGGCCGGCGTCGCTCGAATCGTCACCTTGGTTCCGCTTGCGTAGACGCCATCCGCCGGCAGCGGCGGATCGAGCTGAATCGAACCATGTTCGATCGGATCCAGAGTCACAGCGAAAGAACTCTCTTGGGCCGCGGCGATATCCTGAAGCGCGGGAACGTAAGCGACAAATGCCGCCAAGGCGCAGAAGCGGGCGATCGTCATGAGAATGTTCCTCCTAGGGAACGGATCACGAAGTGAAGAGAAAAAGCACTCGAAATTGACTTGTCGTCCTCCGGTGTGCTTGATCCTATTAAAGTGCAACGATCCGGCAAGGGGCTGGATGGAAATCGCGAGGGCCCGGCGCCCGGCCGATAATAGATAATAGTCGTCAAATCAGAAACGCTTAACCGGCCGCGTGTCGGAGTCGCGGCAGCGGCAAGCGGCGGACGCGGGCGGCCCATGTTCTCGAACATGGCGCCAGGTCGCTGACTGGAGACTCTCCGCTGAAGAGGCGGCCCGCGCCAATCACGGTGAGTTGCATCAGCATGACATTTCCTCACGCCGCATGCTGCACGTCGACCTTCAGTTGAAAGTCGCCGAACTCAGCTAGATACGCCAGGAGCCCGGCGACGACAGCCTTGCAATAACCACGCCCCGCCCGCAGCTGCAAGCCAATAAGCGGTCGGCTCTGGGATGGCTCGGTTCGCCGCGCTTGCGCTTCCCGCGCCAAATGCCTGCTGCCAAATCGCGAGGTCAGCCTCGTCGATCGTTCCGTCGCCGTTGCCGTCGGCGCCCGCAAACGCCGCTGTCGTCGTCCCCGCCTCGCGTTGCCAGCGCAGGAAGTCGCTGCCGTCGACGATGCCGTTGCGGTCGTAGTCGCCGTTTGCGATCAGCGACCTGATGGAGTAGATTTTTCCGCTGTTCGCTCCTGACGACGAGAATCCCCCCTGCGATGAAATGTCGGCCACATACAGCGTGTCGACAGTTGCCAGCAATCCGTCGAGATGTCCGACCGTCGGATCGGCGTTAGGAACGACGTGAAACTGTTCGTTTGATTCGAGGTCGACGAAGGCGAGCGGGTTTTCTTCGTTGGCGACGCCGGCCGAGCTAAACCGCCCATGGAAACCGGCGAACAGTCCGTTGGCCAGCGGCGCCGGGAACATCGGCGGCGCGAAGGCGATTTCGTTCACCCCTTCGGCCTCGGAACCGTTGGGGGGCGGAATCGGTTGAAACGTGGCGATGGGCAGCACTCCCTCGCTGCCGACAGCGACGCCGGTGCGATACGCCTCGTAAGCGGAGGGGAATCCAAAATGGGGGGTAGCGGTCCCCAACTGGGCCTCTGGAACGACATTGATCTCGTCCGCACTGTGCGGTTCGTTCACATCGACGAGGCCGTCGATGCCGTTGTCGCCAAGGTAGAGGTCGCCCGTCAGGGGATGGAACGCCATCCCCGTGGCGTTACGCAACCCTGCGGCGATTTGGACCGGCGCGCTTGCCGTGAGTCCTCCCGGTCCGTCAATCAACTCGATGCGATGGACTGCGTCGCCCGCCAACGTCCCAGCGACGCCGAAGCTGCCGGACAAGGTCACGGTGCGCGTCGTGACGGCAAAGTTCGAGTCCGAGCCGAGTTGGAAATAGAGCTCGTATCGATTCGCGTCCGTTGGACTTTCCCGCAACGCGAGCGCTGAATGAGGATGAAGCCAACTGCCGGCAGGGTAGTTCAACTCGATCCCCCCCAAATAGGTTAAGGGTTCGGCCGGAGAGGGACCAAGACGGTAGAGCGAAATCGGCGTGCCGGCGCCCTGTCCGGTAACGGCCACCAAATCTCCGGCGCGTCGCAGCGCGGAGAGCTTCCCGCCTGGAACGTTCGTGACCAAAGTCTGTCGTAGGTCGGCCACGCCGTCGTCGTCCGTATCGGCCAATCTCAAGATGGCCCCTGTCGTGCTGCCGAAGTAGTTGTTGCCGTTCGAAACGGCCGTCAGCACCGACCCGTCGTCGAGTTCGGCCATCCCCACGGGGAAATTCAGCCCATCGGCAAAGAGCGTGACGCTTAGCAGGTTAGGGTCGAGTCCCGGCGCGGTCAGCGTCAGGGCTCTGGCCGGTTGCGCCGTTAAGCCCACGATGGCCGCGAGGGCTACTGCGGCAGTCCTCCTGCCAGTACAACTCGATCGGAGTCGACTCATGGCGGTGCTCCTTGTGCTGGCGCGGCCGACGAGGCGTCATCTGTTTGGCGACGACGAACGCTTGAAGAAATGAAATGCTGATGCGGCAAAGCGAGCGTGCCAGTCATGTTACATGAAATGCGCAAAAGATCCTGCAAGAAAACGCTTGCAATTTTATGCATGAAGCATAAACTCTCGGCTGCTCGCGTGGCGGACGAGTGGAACAGAGAAGCAACGTTCCGACGGTCTCCAGCACCTTTTCAATTTTGGACGGCGTTTTTAGCCCACAATGCGTTCTCTGGCGAAGCCGTGGTTGCCGCAAAGGGGGGTTCGCCTATTAGTGGCGGCAATTCTCAGTTGTTTGATCGTGTTCGCCAGCAGTTCATCGAAACAAGAATCGACGCTTAAACTCTCGCGTCATCTAGGAGTTTGGTAGTTCCATCAACCGATCGCCGCAAGGCGGATAGTCGTTGACGATGCGCAGTCGGTGCGCCGCGGCTCGTTGCGCTCGCGACGTGGCGTTTGCGCCGGTCGGTCGACGTGCGCTGAAGCTGCGCACGGTCAATGTTCGCCTTGGGAGGACTGCAATCGCGACGACTTTGGATTGAAGTTTCTTGATCGCCATCGCTTCGCCGTCGCTGGAGGCGCTTTAATCGTGCTCGCGCACCGCATCTTTCAAGTTTTGAGTTAATGGTATGAGGCTTGAATCGCCCGGTAATTCACTTTCTTTGAGGGGGATACGAATTATGTCGCTTCGCAGTCGTTTTTGGCTCCAAACATTGCGCGCTGGCGGGGCGTTGGCCGCCGTAGCGATCCTGATCGCAAGCGCGACGCCCGCGGCCGCGCAAACGGTACGCAACTACAACGTCAATTTGACTTCGACCGCGCCGACCATCGACGGCGTCATCTCGCCCGGCGAGTGGGACAATGCCGCCACTGCGGCAGGGACGTGGGGAGTTCTGCGCGAGGCCGAGGGAGAACTCGATACCGACGGCAATCGCTTCCGCATGATGTGGGACGCCAACAACTTGTACGTCTTATACGAAACCGATTTCAACACCTTTATCGATCCGATCGACAAGGTCGGAAACCCTAATCCCAACCTCAACTTTAGCGAAGATAACCTTAACATGTACTTGGACCCCAATACTGACGGCGGTCCGAACTTCGTCGACAATCCGGAAGACAACGTCGACGGCTACCAATTCGCCTTCAATCAGTACCATGATCCTGACGGCGGCTCGTTGACCTCCACCAACGCGAATCGCCAAGGGGTCGGTATCTACACCGAGGCGCATGCGAATACGCCATTCGGCAATCAAGCGAACTGGGGCGGCGCTGGCGCGACGTTAGTCGGCGGCGAGGCGATGCAGGACATTGTCGTGTCGCAGCGAAATGGCGCGACGGGCGGCGTGGCGGAAATTAAGTTTCCGTTCGCCAATTTCAACGCCGACGCCGTCACCCCTGGAACCACCGACGCCGCCGACTTCGATAGCGACGGCCTGGTCGACGGTGAAGACTTCCTGATCTGGCAGCGAAACTTAGGAGCCATCGGTCAGACCGATAAGTCGACTGGCGACGCCAATCTCGACACTGTCGTCGACGCGGCTGACCTCGATGCGTGGAAGACCGCCTACGGCACCAACACCCAGTACGTCACCGGCCTCAATGCGACCAGTGGCGTCGACGCTGGCGACGTCTGGTTCTTCAACATGTCCCAGATCAACAATTCGGGCGACCCGGATAACTTCTTGCCGATTTGGAATTGGCACTCGCAATCGTCGTTCGCCTTCCGGCCCCACGGGACGATCTCGTTCCTCGGCGCCCCGGCGGCCGCTGCCGTGCCGGAGCCGGCCTCATTGGTCCTCGTCGCGAGTGCGATAGGAGGTATGGGGCTTATGCGTCGTCGCCGCGCCTAGACGCGACGACGTCGCCGTTTGAACGTGCTGAACTGGCGAACTAGGGCGAAGGTTGGGGGGCACCAATATTCGCTTCGATTCGCCGCTGAGCGGACCGCGCCTTGCGTCCCGTCGCGGGGCGCGGTCCGTCCTATTGTCGGACCATTCGCTTGCCGGCAACTTCCTTTGCGCAACGACCACCGACCTATATGCAAACCCGCTGGTGCATTCCGCCGAGAAGTCTTCCATTGCGGTTCCGGGATTTCCCATCTCTTGGGCCCCAGCGGGCCGCCGACGGCAGGACCTGCTTAGGCGCGTCGTCATAACGGGCTGTTCGCGCCGAACATGAGCCTCGCTGTAGGGCGACGACGACGCGACCGTATGAAAATTCGGAGGGCTTGGGCGAGGCGAAAGCAGCACCATAGTCGCCTCCACGCGTCGGCAACATGCACGACGGGCAAAAATAGGCTTGCTTGGCGGCAGAATTCTCTCGCGATCTGGCGAGTATTGCGCAATCACCTCTCGCTGCTGCATCGAAGCAAGTGGTTGTTGAATCCCGCCTGCTTAAGGGTCTGCCATGCCTGCAGAATCTCCGCAGGCAATTCGTGTGGCGCCTGATAGCCCAGGGCGGGATACTTGAGAATGCGATCGACGTCGACGACCATTTCGTCGATTACGCCGAGGACGCCGACGACGACCGAGACCGCTTCCGGGAAACTGAGCGGCGGGGCGTCGACGAAGGCCGTCACGCCGGGCCACTGAATGGGGACGGTGAGTTTGACGCGGAGGACGGAATTTGGCTTGGTGACGAACGTCAAGCGCTGCAGGGCGGGGGCGAGCCGGCGGGCGAAGGCGATGTTCTCGCCGAAGTTCGTGGCCTGATCTTCAATCAGCATGGCTTCCGGAGCGACGCCGTTTGCGAGGGCTCGCTCCCGGAAGATGTGCGCTTCGGGGACGTTCCATCAATGCCTGGTCCAATTGCCCGTGTTAGCCGACAGGATCAAGAGCGGAGCGACTCCTTGCTGAATTGAATTGCAGGCGAAATCGCAGGCGCGCAGATCGTACGAGCTGCAGACGACGATGGCGTCTCATGGGGCATGGGAGCGGCCCTGCGAAAGATATTCCCAAAGCCGCTGGGAAGCCTTGACGGTCTGGGAATACATGCCGATGGATCGCCAAAGAATTAGCGGAAGTTCGTGACGCCTATTTCTATCCAGGCTCCTTTTTTAACGCAAATGTCGCTATGCTATAATCTGAAACATTATTGATCCTCGCGCCGCGAATGCGCCTGATTTAGATTCTCAGTTGAGCGGTTTTGAAGTAGGAGCGTTTGAGTGAAAGGTGACGAGCCTGTTGATTGAGCGAGTCGTGGACGGCCACATCCAACTCTTCGACGTCGTCGGGGACGTAGTTGGCGAGGTCGGAGTACTTGGCATGGCTCCACATTG
>JBGSMO010000487.1:0-77859 GCA_041740115.1 Pirellulales bacterium | reverse complement strand
TCGTCCATGGCCTGGATCTGCCCGCGTCGGGAGTTGAGGTCGCCGATGACCTCCCCCATGTAGTCCTCGGGGGTGACGACCTCGACGGCCATCATCGGCTCGAGCAGCGCCGGGTCGGCGGGGGTGAGGAATGTCGCGGCGACCCAGGCGAGCGACGTCGCGGCGACCGTGGTGAGCATGAGGTACGCGAATTGCGAGGGGTCGTCGCTGTTCCAGCCGCTCCATGAGCCCCACTTCAGCTGCAAGCCGATCGACACGGCCGCCGCGACGATCATCGCGACGACTTCGGACCAGGCGTTGATCCGCCACCAGTACCAACGCAGCAAGTAGACCGTGCCGGTGCCGGCGCCGGTGAGCATCATCAGCTTCCAGGCGCCGCTGATGGAGTCGAAATATTGGGTGGCAACGATCGACACCGCGACGAGCAACACCGTGGCGACTTGCGAGGCGACGACGTAGTGGCGCTCGCTTGCCGCGCGGACTAAGAAGCGGCGGTAAAAGTCGTTGATGATGTACGAGGCGCCCCAGTTGAGTTGCGTGGCGATCGTCGACATGTAGGCGGCCGCGAAGCCGGCGATGATAAAGCCGCGGAGATACCAGGGAAAGACTTTCTCGTCCATGAAGATGAGGATGTAGCCCGACTCGGGATCTTTCAACTCGGGATAGAGGACGATCGTGGCGAGGGCCGTGAGAATCCAGGGCCAAGGACGCAGCGCGTAGTGGGCGACGTTGAACCAGAGGGTGGCGAGGACGCCGTGGCGTTCGTCCTTCGCGGAGAAAATGCGTTGAGCGACGTAGCCGCCGCCGCCGGGTTCGGAGCCGGGGTACCAACTGGCCCACCAGTTGACGGCGAGATAAGTGCAAAGGGCGATCAGCGGCATCCAGACCGAATCGAGCGGCGGGAGAAAATCGAGCCGTGAGCCGTCGACGCCAGTGACGGCGTCGCGCTCGGCGACTTTTTTGACCAGTTCGTCGACGCCGCCGACGCTGTCGACCGCGAAGTAGGCGAGGATGATGATCATCGTCATCATCAGGACGAACTGGAAGAGGTCGGTGACAAGGACTCCCCAGAGGCCGGCGAGCGTCGTGTAGAACGCGGTGAAGAGAAGCAGGCCGATGAGGATGAAGACCGACTGCAGGTGGGTGACGCCGAGGGTGTTCTGCAGGATCTTGATCATCGCGAGGTTGACCCAGGCGAGGACGATGCAGTTCATCGGCACGCCGAGGTAAAGAGCGCGGAAGCCGCGGAGGAACGCGGCGGGGCGGCCCGAATAGCGGAGTTCGGCGAACTCGACGTCGGTCATCACGTCGGCGCGGCGCCAGAGGCGGGCATAGAAGAAGACGGTCATCATGCCGCTCATCACGAGGCTCCACCAGAGCCAGTTGCCGGCGATGCCGTTCTTCGCGACGAGGCCGGTGACGGCGAGCGGCGTGTCGGCGGCGAACGTTGTGGCGACCATCGAGGTGCCGGCGAGCCACCAGGGGGCATTGCGGCCCGAGAGAAAGAACTCGCTGACGTCGCCGCGGGCGCGGCGGGAATAGTAGAGGCCGATGGCAAGCGTCACGACGAAATAGAGGGCGATGACGATCCAGTCGACGTAGTGGAGATTCACAGCGGGCCTCACGTCTTGCGGGCGGTAGCCGCGGGTCAACGACCCGCCGGAGCGGCGAGGTTGAAGCGCGGCATGGCGGGGTCCGAGTCGGCAGTGGCCTACTTTAGCATTTCTGCGCGCGGATTGAGGCACCAACAGCAGAGAATCAGACGATACTCGCTCCGGCAGGTCGTTGACCCGCGGCTCTCCTACACTTCGCGGAGGGCATCGACGACCTTCATGCGGACGGCGCGGAAGGCGGGGAGGAAGCCGCCGATGAGGCCCATGACGACGGCCAGGAAGATGCCTTGGAGGAGGATTCTGGGGCCGAAGTCGAAGGAGAAGGCGACTTCGGTGAACGTGCCGGGGTTCATCGTGCCGGTTTGGATGCCACCGAGAAGATAATTAACGGCCAGCGCGGCGAGACAGCCGAGGGCGGCGCCAATGAGGCAGAGGAGGAGCGACTCGAGGATGAAGGCCGTCAGGATGCTGACGCGACCAAATCCCAAGGCGCGGAGCGTGCCGATCTCCCGGGCGCGGGCGGCGATGGCGCCGTACATGGTGTTGGCGACGGCGAACATGGCGCCGATCGTGAGCACGAAGGCGATCGTGTAGCCGACGATTTTGATCAGGATGCTTTGGGCGGCTTGCTCGGCGTAGTATTGCTTTTCGGTGACGGCGCCGAGATCGATCTGCTCATCGTTCTTGATGCGTTCGATCAGTCGCTCCTGATCGGCGGCGCTGGCGGCGCGAAACTGCAGGCTCGACATGGCGCCCGTTCGCTTGGCGACCTGAGCGAGGACGCGCTGGTCAGTCCAGATCTCCGACTCGACGGCGCCGCCGCCTGCTTCGAAAATGCCGACGACCTTGAACTCGCCGCCGTCGACTTTGAACGTGTCGCCCAGGCCAAGGTTTTGAAATCGGTTGGACATGGCGCGGCTGACGATCGCCTCGCGGAGCCCAGGAGTGAAGTCCTTGCCTTCGACGATGGTCATCTCTTTGCGGAGGTTTCGCGAGACGGGATCGACGCCCCGGACGGAGACGTTCACCTTGACCTCCGAGCCGTGGCGGGGGAGGTAAGCGAAGACGACGAGTTCAGAAGCGGCGAGCGGTCGACCGTCGGCGTCGGTCGCGATGCCGGAGAGGGCTTTGATTTCGCGCGCGGCGCTTTCAGTGACGGCGCTGACCGCCTCGGAGGTGGACCCCTTGCGGAGCACGATGACGTCAAGCGGCTCGGCGGCGATTTCGAGCGTCTTGTCGAGTCCCGCGGAAAGACCGAAGGCGAAAATGCTGGCCCAAACGACCATGCCGATGCCAAAGATGGTCATCAGCGAGCCGACCTTGCGGGCGCGGAGGCTGCGAACGTTGTATTTGAGAGGGACCATGGGGGAGCATGCTGAATTGGGAATGCTGAATGGGAAGGATCGCGTTGGCGTTTACACCACTTTTCTCAGGCCTTCGATGACGCTGACGTGGGCGGCCCGCCAAGCGGGAATCAGTCCGCTGAACAGGCCGATGGCCGCGGCCAGCACGACGCCCCAGAGGGCGGTTCTCCAAGGGACGTAAAACATGCCGAGACCAGGATCGATGGAACTGAGATCGATCGAGGCGAACAGAAATTTTGTGCCGACGCAGCCCAGTAACCCGCCGATGAGACCAATGACGATTGACTCGGCGAGGAACATTCCCAGCACGGTGTTTTGATTAAAGCCGATCGCCTTGAAGAGGGCGATCTCGCGGGTCCGTTCCCGCACGGCCATGGCCATGGTATTGCCGGCGACGCAGATCAGGGCGATGACGATGGCCGTGGAAGTCATCCGGATGAAGCCCCGGACATTGCCCATCATTTCTAGAAACGAAGCGCCGAATTCCTTCTCCGTCATTGGTTTGACGGGGGCGTCGGAACTGGCGAAGGCAGATTCGAGGTTTTGCATGACAGGCGCCATTTTGGCGGCGGACTCGGCCGTGAGCATGATGATGCCCGCGTTGCCGGCGTTCGGCGCCCGCGCCTCTTTGAGCGATTCGTCGAAGTAATCGAAGTGGAAGACGAGCCAGGAGCGATCGGCCGTATCGGGGCCGTCGTAGATTCCGCGGACGGTGAGCTCAAGATCGACGGGGTAGATGTTGCCTTGCAGCGGGATCTTGTCGCCGATCTTCCAGCCCTTGTTCTCGGCGATCACTGAGCCGACGATGCAGCCGGTTTTGTCATTCTGCCACGCAGCGACCTGATCAGGCGGGCAGGCGTACTCGGGATAGACTTCGAAAAAGGCTTTGGGGTCCGTCGCGAATTGGGCGAACTGGATTTTCTCTTCGCGATAGTTGCCGCCGAACCAAGAGAGGGGAATGGCTTCTTTCACGCCTGGTTGGCGACGAATGCGGTCGAGGTAGGCGATCGGCAGCTGGCCGGCAAGGCCCCCTTCGTGAAGGACCGCCACGCGGTTGTACTGCGCGTTGCTGGCGGCCATATCGTCTTGCAAGTCAAGAAACGAATAGAGCAGCACCATGGGAAAGAGGCTGATCGCGATCGACAGCCCCGTGAAGATAGAGCGGATCTTGTTCCGGAAGACATTGCGGAGCACTAGCGGCAAATACTTCATCGCGACGCCTCCAGGGCTTCGATATCTGCCTGGACGAATGTCCCCTTCTCCAGGTGGAGGAGCCGCTTGGCGCTGCGAGCGGCCTTGGGGTCGTGGGTAACCATCACGACCGTGGTGCCGAACTGCTCGTTGAGCGACCGCATCAGTTCGAGAACCTCCTCGGCGCTGTGGGCGTCGAGGTTGCCGGTCGGTTCGTCGGCCAGCAGCAGGACTGGGTCGTTCGCCAGGGCGCGGGCGATCGAGACGCGTTGCTCCTGGCCGCCGGAGAGTTGGCGCGGGTAGTGGTCGGCGCGGTCTTCGAGGCCGACAATGCGAAGGGCGGCGGCGGCGTGCTTGCGGCGTTCGCTGCGGGAGAGAGGGGTGAGCAGCAGGGGGAGTTCGACGTTCTCCAGCGCCGTGAGGACCGGCATCAGGTTGTACATCTGGAAGACGAAGCCGAGGTTCTGGCTGCGCCACTTCGAGAGGCCGGCCTCTGAGAGTTGGCCGAGATTCTGGCCGTTGACGATCACCGTGCCGGTAGTGGGGCGGTCAAGGCCGGCGCAGAGGTTGAGCAGCGTCGACTTGCCGGAGCCGGAGGGGCCCATCACCGCCACAAAGTCGCCGCGCGGAATGTGGAGAGTCGTGTTGGTGAGGACGGGGATCTCGATCTTGTCGCGGCGGAAGCCCTTGCTGACGTCGAGGAGCTGGACGACGGCGTCTTGATGGTCGGACATGTCGTTGAGTGATCCCTTGCGGTTGGGGATTTAACCGCCAAGGACGCCAAGGACGCCAAGGGGGGAGCTTGGCGAGCGTGCGACCGTTGGCGAATGAAGTGACTTCTAACGAATAAAAAACTGCAGCGAGTAAAGTGGCGCTGTGCGACCGCTAATTCCTCCGCGTATTCCTTGGCGTCCTTGGCGGTTCAATTTTTCTGCTTTACTCCGCCATTTTCACTTGCTCGCCATCCTTCAGCCCAGGTGGCGGGGCGGTGACGAGTGATTCGCCGCCGGTGAAGGGGGAGGCGATCTCGATCAGGTTGTCTTCGGGTTCGCCTTTGGTGGTGACGGCGACTTTGCGGACGCGGTCGCCTTCCACCACCCAGGCGAATTTCTCTTCGCCTTCGCCTTGGATAGCCGCCACGGGGGCAAAGACTGCTTTCCGTTCGGAGAGGTTCGCTTCGCCGTCCTTTTGATCGGGGAGGAAGTGGACGGTGGCGCTCAACTCGGGAAAGAGGCGTTCGTCGGGGTTGAGAATGGCCACCTTCACCTTGACGATGCCGCGGGTGCGGTCGCCCATGGGGATGATCTCGCGGAGCTTGCCGCGGTAGCGGCGATCGGGGACGGCGTCGACGACGACTTCGGTCGGCTGGCCCTTGCGAATCTGGCCGAGGTAATCCTCTTTCACGTCGGTGTCGACTTCGAGCTCGTCAAGCTTCGCGAGCGTGATCACCGAGCCGCGGCCCGAACTGGCGCCCATGCCGCCGGGCATGATCGACTCGCCCTTCTCGGCGTCTTTGGTGACGACGGTGCCGTCGAAGGGGGCGTAGATGAACATGTTGCGAATCGCCTCTTCGGCTTCGCGGACGGCGTTCTTCGCGGCGGCGACGGAGGCTTCGCGGGCTTGGAGGATCATCTTGTTGGCGTCACGGGCAGTTTGGGCCTTTTCGAGGTCGGCCGTGACGCCAGCTTTGCGTTTGGCGAGGTCTTGCTGACGCGCGTAGTCGCGTTCGGACTGAGTGACATTGAACTTTGCTTCAGCCACTTGGGCTTCGGCCAGCGCCACGGCGACTCTGCGTGATTCGAGCATCGCATCGAGGTCGGCGTGCTCAAGCTCAGCCAACACGTCGCCAGCCTTCACTTCGGTTCCCTCTTCGACGGGGATCTCGGCGATGCGGCCGGGGACCTTGGCGCCGACGGCGGCTTGCCAGCGCGATTCGAGATAGCCGGTGGCGGTGAGTTCGGTTTGCGCCTGGCCGAGCGTCATCACGCGGACCGATTCGACGGTGACCTCAGTGAGCGGGAAAAGTTTGTCCTTGAGCGCAAAATAACCGGCGCCGCCGATGCCGCCGATGATAAGCAGAGCGAGCAGCAGCCACGCCAGCAGCGCCAGCGGCGAGCTCTTTTGCGCCTGGCTGCGGTCAATGCGGAGGGAAGAGAGCTCGTCGCGCGGCGAACCAGTTTTGGCGCTAGGACGGGCTGGCGGGACGGTAGTCGAGGGTGGCGACATGGCGGCAGGTCGTTGATCGACGAGTTGAAGGAAGTCCCAATAGGGTAACGATGTACAGGCAATTGTACAGGCAATCTGTTATCATAACCGAAGGAATTCGTTGCGGGAGCGGCAACCTTGGAAGGCGTTTTTCGCCGGGCCCGGAGTGACATTCGCTGGTGAAGTCGGCCTGGAGCCCGTTTAGCCGCGGATCAACGATCCGCCGGCGCGCCACAAATTTGTCCCCGCTTTTGCCACCCCACCTGCCTCCCTACGGCGGGTCGTTGACTGGCGGCTACTTGATGCGGTCGGCGGTGACTTCGTTGAGGAGCGGAGCGCCTTGCTCAAACGCCGTGAGGTTGGCGATCGTGGTTTCGGCGATATTCGTCAGGGCCTGGTCCGTGAAATAGGCTTGGTGACCGGTGATCAGCACATTGGGAAACGTGAGCAATCGCTGAAACTGATCGTCCTGAATGATGGTGTCGGAGAGATTCTCGAAGAACAAATCGGCTTCCTGCTCGTAGACGTCGAGCGCGAGATGGCCGATCTGTCGGCACTTCAGAGCGTGGATGACCGCCTCGGTGTCGATCAGTCCGCCGCGACTGGTGTTGACGATCATCACGCCATGCTTCATGTGGGCGATGGATCCGGAATTGATCAGGTGATAAGAATCGGGCGTCAGCGGGCAATGAAGACTGATGACGTCGGAGGACTTCCAAATCTCAGGTAGACCGACATACGAGCCGCCTAACTGTTCGAATTCAGGGGAGGGAAATGGATCGTGCCCCAAGACACGGCAACCCATCGCCGCCAAGGTGCGGGCCAGTATCAGGCCAATCTTGCCTGTGCCGATGATGCCGACCGTCTTCCCGTGCATGTCGAAGCCAAGCAGGCCATGGAGCGCGAAGTTTCCTTCGCGCACGCGATTGTGGGCCCGATGGATCTTGCGATTGAGGCACAAGATCAGCGCGAGCGCATGTTCGGCGACGGCGTAAGGCGAGTAGGCGGGGACGCGAACAACCCTTAGTCCCAGACGCTCGGCCGCCCGCAGGTCGACGTTATTGAATCCCGCGCAGCGCAACGCGATGAGGCGGCAGCCCTGACGAGCCAGTGCGGACAGCGCTCCCGCATCGCACTGGTCGTTCACGAACACGCAGGCAGCCGGCGCATTGCCGTGTACGATCGCCGTATGATCGCTGAGCCGTTCTTCGAAGTACACGAACTGATGCTGGCCGTCGCTATTCGCAACGTCGAGAAAGCGGCGATCATACGGTTTGGTGCTGTAGACGGTCACGAGCATCGATGGACTCCATGCTTGGATCAGCGATCAGGCGGTCCGAGTGCTTGGCTCGGCGGCGGGGATATTCGATCACATTCCTAGAGCGAAGAACGACGATGGCAAGCTGACCAGAAATAATCCCAGGAAGGCAAGTAGGAAAAGAAAGTTCCCATTCTGCGCTGTCGACTGAGTGAAAGCGCCACTTTCCACTTTCAAGCAATTTCTCTGCCGGCTGCAGTTCAGGTGAACGACGACAGAAGCCCCGTGCCTGCCACCGACAATGGCGCCTCGAAAATCTTCCGCTTCCATGCGACAATCGCTCCTCCTGGGCGCCTGCGTCGCTTGGAGCGTCCTTTGCAGCCCCCGGCTTCGCCGAGGGGCGGACGCCATTCCGGCAACCGTCGCCGCGCGTGGCGCTACCCCCCGGCGGAGCCGGGGGCTGACATTGCACATTAATTCCAGTTGCCAACTCTTTTCGCCATTATGAAGCCCATCCGCAGACTTCTCGCCGCCAACCGTAGTGAAATCGCGATCCGCGTGTTCCGCAGCGCTCACGAGCTTGGCATCCGCACCGTGGCAATGTACTCCCACGAAGACCGCTACGCCCTCCACCGCTTCAAGGCGGACGAGGCCTACCCGGTCGGCAAGGAAGGCCAGCCGCTGCAGTCGTACCTCAACATCGAGGGGGTGATTGCGCTCGCCAAGCAACACGAGATCGACGCAATCCATCCCGGCTACGGGTTCTTGTCGGAAAACCCGAAGTTCGCCAAAGCGTGCGAAGAGGCGGGAATCATCTTCGTCGGCCCGCGCGTCGAGTTGCTCGAAGGCCTCGGCGACAAGATCAAGGCGCGCGAACTCGCGATCAAGGTCGGCGTTCCAGTCCTCGGCGGCAGTGATACCCCCATCGTCGACGTGGCTGAGGGGCTAAAGACGGCGGAGAAGCTCGGCTTCCCCATCATCCTCAAGGCGGCCCACGGCGGCGGCGGCCGCGGCATGCGGGTCGTCAACGATCCAAAGGACTTCGTTGACTCCTACGAATCGGCCAAGCGCGAGTCGCTCACCGCGTTCGGCAGTCCCGAGATCTTCGTCGAGAAGTTTATCAAGCGGGCTCGGCACATTGAGGTTCAGCTCCTGGGCGACCGGCACGGCAACCTTGTTCACCTGTTTGAACGCGACTGCTCGGTGCAGCGCCGGCATCAGAAGGTCGTCGAGATCGCTCCGGCGCCCAACCTGCCGACGGATGTCCGCAACCGGCTCTGCGAAGCGGCTGTGCAGATCGGCGCTGCGGTGAAGTACGACAATGCGGGCACGGTCGAGTTCCTGGTCGACGCCGACACGAACGAGTTCTACTTCATCGAAGTGAATCCGCGGATCCAGGTCGAGCATACGGTCACCGAGGAGGTGACCGGCATCGACATTGTCCGCTCGCAGATTCTGGTCGCCCAGGGCGAAGCGCTGGGCAGCGACGCGATCGGACTCCCTTCGCAAGCGGCGGTCGAAACCACCGGCTTTGCGATCCAGTGTCGCGTGACCACCGAGGATCCCTCCAATCGATTCATGCCCGACTATGGTCGGATCACTCACTACCGCTCGGCCGGCGGCATGGGGGTGCGGCTCGACGCCGGGACGGCGTTCTCCGGCGCCGTGGTGTTTCCTTATTACGACTCGCTGCTCGTGAAGGTAAGCGCATGGGGGCGAAACTTCGTCGACGCCGCCGAGAGGATGGAACGCTGTCTCCAGGAGTTCCGCATCCGCGGCGTGAAGACGAACATTCCGTTCCTCACCCGGCTGATCACCGACCCCACTTTTATGGCGGGCAACTGCACGACGCGGTTCATCGACGAGACGCCGTCGTTGTTCGACTTCGTCCCGCGTCGCGACCGGGCGACGAAGCTGCTCACCTACATCGGCGACATAATCGTCAACGGCAACGCGATCGTGAAGGGGCAGCCCCGCGCCAAGCGGCGTGAACCGGCCGTGCTGCCGGCGGTCGACGCCAGGGGCCCGCTCCCCAAGGGGACGCGCGACCGGCTGAGGGAGCTTGGCGTCGGGGGGTTCACGAAATGGGTCAAGGAACAGAAGCCGCTCCTGTGGACCGACACGACGATGCGCGACGCCCATCAGTCGCTGCTGGCGACTCGGTTCCGCACCTACGACTTAGCGGTCATCGCCGACGCCTACGCGCGGAACGCGGCGGACCTCTTCTCGATCGAGATGTGGGGCGGGGCGACGTTCGACACGTCGATGCGGTTTTTGAAGGAATCGCCCTGGCTGAGGTTGGAAATTCTGCGGGAAAAGATTCCGAACATCCTGTTCCAGATGCTGCTGCGGGCCTCCAGCGCGATGGGGTACGCGAACTATCCCGACAACGTCGTCGCCGAGTGCGTCCGCGAGTCGGCCGCGGCGGGAATCGACGTCTTCCGCATCTTCGACGCGCTGAACTGGACCCCCAACATGCGGGTCGCCATGGAGGCGGTGCAGCAAACCGATGCCATTTGCGAGGCGGCCATCTGCTACACCGGCGACATCCTCAATCCGCAGCGGACGAAGTACAGCTTGAAGTACTACGTCGACCTCGCCAAAGAGCTGGAGCAGATGGGGGCTCACATCCTCGCGATCAAGGATATGGCGGGGTTGCTCAAGCCGCATGCGGCGGCGGTGCTGGTGAAGGCGCTGAAGGAAGAGGTCGGCATTCCAATCCACTTCCACACCCACGACACTGGCGGCGTCCAGGCGGCGTCGATCCTGAACGCGGCCGAGGCGGGGCTCGACATTGCCGACGGCGCGCTCGCCTCGATGTCGGGCGGCACCTCGCAGCCGAATCTCAACACGATGGTCGAGGGGCTGCGGTTCACGCCGCGGGCTTCGAATCTTGATGCGGCCGCGCTCGACGCGATTTCGGAATACTGGCGCGAGGCCCGGGAATTTTACGCTCCGTTCGAGAGTCCGGTGCTGGCGGCGGGAGCGGATCTGTATCAACACGAGATGCCCGGCGGGCAGTACACGAATCTGTTTCAGCAAGCCCAGGCGCTCGGGTTGGCGTCGCGATGGCTGGAAGTTTGCCGCGTCTACGCCGACGTCAACCAGCTCTTCGGCGACATCGTCAAAGTGACGCCGACGTCGAAGGCGGTCGGCGACATGGCGCTGTTCCTCGTGGCGAACGACCTGAGTTGCGCCGAGTTGATGGCGACCGATCGCGAACTAGCGTTCCCGCGGTCGGTGCTCGACCTGCTCGGCGGCAAGATGGGACAGACTACTTTTGGTTTCCCCAAGGAAGTGCAGAAGCGCATTCTCCGCGACGAGAAGCCGGTCGAAGGCCGCCCCGGCGACACGCTGCCGCCGGCCGACTTCGCCGCGGCGAAGGAGAAGATCGCCCCGCTCACCGAAGGGGAACCAACGCCGCAGGAAGTCGTCTCGCACTTCATGTACCCGCAGGTCTTCGAGCAGTTCGCCCAGCACCAGCAGCACTATGGCGACACGGGCGTGCTGCCGACGCCAATCTTCCTCTACGGCATGGAGTCGCAGGAAGAGATCGCGGTCGACATCGAGCCGGGAAAGACTCTCATTATCAAGTTCCTCACGGTTGGGGAGCCGCACGCCGACGGAACCCGCGGCGTTTTCTTCGAACTGAACGGCCAGCCACGCGAGGTGACAGTGACCGACCGCTCGCTGGTGAACGAAGCGACCGTCGCCGCGAAGGCCGACCCGAATAATCCGAAGCAGATCGGGGCCAGCATGCCCGGCATGGTCGTGCTAGTCGCCGTCCAAGCGGGGGAGAAGGTTGCCAAGGGCCAGAAGCTAATGACGCTCGAAGCGATGAAGATGGAGACCACCATCGCCGCCGAGGCCGACGGCACGGTGGCGACGATTCACGTCGGCACGGGGGGGCAAGTCGAGGCGGGCGATCTGCTGATCACGCTGGAGTGAGAATAGCCATGAAGGCTCACCCTGCCGTCATTCAGAGCGCAGCGAAGAATCTGGAAGCCCGTTGGAGATGCCAGATCCTTCGCTGCGCTCAGGATGACGGTCGATTCCTCTCGGTCACTTCTTCGTCTTCCTCGGTGTCGAGGTGGAAGCGGTGCATGAGGCGATGCAGAAGGGGGGCCAGAATCAGTCCGCTCACTAGGATGAGCGCGAGGCCGCTGTAGAGGGCGTACCAGCCGGCGAAGCACTTCCCGCCCCAGGTGTTCATCGGCGCCAGCGGGCCCATGCCGGAGAGAATCATCGAGGCGTTGGCAAAGGCGTCGATCCACGGCATCGATTCGAAATGATGGTACCCGGCCATGCCGGCTAGCAGCGACGCTCCAATCAGCAAAAGCGCCACGAGCAGGTTTACGCCGAGTCGACGAGCGAACGCCGCCCGCGCCAGGAGGGGTTCGCTGCGAGATTCGTAGTTGAAGACTCGGTGTTTCAAGTATGGCGGATCTCTGGCGGAAGCTTGTCGGCCGCGGATTTACGACGGGCAAGTATACCTCACGCCGACGACTTGAACGGCGTCGCGATTTCGCCTGGAGACGGCGGCCTCGAACTGGTCGGCGCTCGCAGACTTGGCCGGTAGAATTGTCGGTTTGCTTGACACCTCCATTGCCTTTCGCTTACCGCCATGAACATTGCCATCGGTTCCGATCACGCTGGATTCCGCTACAAGGAATTGATCAAGACCCGCCTCGCGGCCACGGGCCATCAGGTCAAGGACTTCGGAACCGACTCTCCGGAGGCGGTCGATTACCCCCTGTTCATTCGGCCGGTCGCCGAGGCGGTCGCTCGCGGCGAGTTCGAGCGCGGGATCGTGCTGGGCGGTTCCGGCAACGGCGAGGCGATTGTCGCGAACCGCGTGAAGGGAGTCCGATGCGCCCTCTGCTGGAACGTCGAATCGGCCAAGCTCGGGCGTCAACATAACGACGCCAACGTCATTTCTCTTGGCGAACGGATGATGTCGGAAGAAACGGCGCTGGCGATCGTCGACGCCTGGCTGGCGACGCCGTTCGAGGGTGGCCGGCACCAGCGGCGGATTGACTTGATTGACGCGGTGTAGGCTGACTCGCACTGGCAAGGCACGCCGCAAGCGAAGGGCTTTAGAGGAGCCCTCGCGACGCCAAATCAGTTAGAATGCTTGCCGGCGCGAAGTCGTCGCTCCGCCATCCACCTGTGTCTCTGATCAAATCGCACCGCTGGAGAATTGCCGTGATGCCTTCGAATCGTCGCCAATTTCTCGCCCACGCAGCTGTCGCCGCCGGAACCGGCGCTACTATTGCGACGGCGGTCGCCGAGCCGCAGTCGGCCGCGCCGCCGCCTCCCGTTCCCGCGAGTGGCAATCCGATCGCCGTGTCGACCTATTCCTTCTGGCGATTCAAGGACGATTCGAAGCTGCCAATCGAAACGTGCATCGACGAAGCGGCCCGAATGGGCTTCGACGCCGTGGAAATCTTGCAGATGCAAATGGAGAGCGAACAGCCAGCCTATCTGCAGCGGCTCAAGCAGCGAGCGCTCATCAATGGCGTGAGTCTCTGCGGTTTGAGCACGCACCAAGGCTTTCTCTCGCCTGATCCGGCGATTCGCCAGAAGAACATCGATCACACGAACCGCGCCATCGAACTGGCGTACGCCCTCGGCATCCCCACGATGCGCGTCAACACGGGACGCTGGGGAACGAGCAAAGATTTTGACGCGCTCATGGCCAATCGCGGCGTCGAACCTCGCCTGGAAGGATATTCGGACGACGACGGGTTCAAATGGGTGATCGACTCGTTCGAGAAGTGCGTGCCGACGGCGGAAAAGTGCGGCGTGACGCTCGGATTGGAAAACCATTGGGGCTTAGGCCTGACGCCGGAAGGGGTGCTGCGGATCGTCAACGCGATCGACTCGCCCTGGCTGCGCGTGACGCTCGATACGGGCAACTTTCTCGAGGATCCCTACGATCGGCTCGAGATGCTTGCGCCTGAAACCGTCTTCGTGCAAGCGAAAACCTACTACGGCGGCGGCGTCTGGTACTCGCTGGAACTCGACTATCCGCGGATTGCCGAGATGTTGCGGCGGCACGGCTACCGCGGGTACGTGTCGCTGGAATTCGAGGGCAACGAGGACTGGCGAACCGCGATTCCGCAGAGCCTGTCGTTGTTGAAAAGCGCATTTGGAAACGGGCAATCGTAGTATCCATCAGGCAGATTGCACAACATGAAGAGCGAAACGGAATCGACGGTCATGCCAGACTGTCAATTCGCCAGCGACAATACGGCCGGCGCTTGCCCCGAGGCGCTCGAGGCCTTCATCGCAGCGAATGCGGGGTCGCAGGCCTCCTACGGCAACGATCGCTACACGTCCGTCGTCGCCGACCGCCTGCGCGAGTTGTTCGCCGCCGACTGCGAGGTCTTCTTCGTCTTCAACGGCACCGCGGCTAATTCGCTGGCCGTCTCCACTTGCTGCCAGCCCTATCACAGCGTCATTTGCGCGGATGTCGCGCATTTGGAAACCGACGAGTGCGGCGGCCCCGAATTCTTCTCCGGCGGCGCCAAGTTGCTGCTCGCCAATTCATTGCACGGCAAGATCGACGTCGCGTCGGTTGAAGAGTTGGTTACGCGCCGCACGGATATTCACTATCCGAAGCCGCATGTCCTGAGTATCACCCAGTCGACGGAGATGGGCACGGTTTACTCCTTGGCCGAGCTCAACGAACTGGGCGCGGCGGCGAAGCGTCTGGGACTGCGAGTCCACATGGATGGCGCCCGCTTCGCCAACGCCGTCGCCACACTGGACGTTCCTCCTGGCGAGATCGTTCGTGCGGCTCAGGTCGACGTGCTCTGCCTCGGTGGGGCCAAGATTGGATTGCCCGTCGGCGAAGCGGTCCTCTTTTTCGATCGTCGCCTAGCCGCTGACTTCGCTTACCGCTGCAAGCAGGCCGGCCAACTCGCATCGAAGATGAGGTTTTTGACCGCTCCGTGGCTGGGGCTCCTCACCGAGTCGGCGTGGCTGCGGCACGCTCGCCAGGGCAACGCCATGGCCGCTCGACTGGCCGATGGGCTGAGAGACATGGCGGGCGTCAAGCTTCTCCATCCAATCGACGCCAACGCCGTCTTTGCTCTGCTACCAGAAAAAGTCCATCGGCATCTCGCGGAGCGAGGTTGGCGATACTACACTTTCATCGGTCAAGGTTCGGCGCGATTCATGTGTTCTTGGGCGACAACCGTCGCCGAGGTCGACGCATTACTGGGCGACATCCGCGCGGCGACTAGCGACGGGTGACGCCCTGCTCAGAAAGGTCGGAGCGATGGGCCACGCTGCTTTTCGGATAGCCGTCGTCGTCTGCGTTCTGAGGATGCCTTGTCCTGTCTGGGCAGAAGCGGAAGTGACCGTCGAGGTTAATCGGGGCGATCAAGCGACAGCCGATTTCAAGTTCGACAAGATTCCGGCGCCGTCGCCAACGGACGCAGCCAACTCGGCAAAGGTGAAGATCGTCGCCGGCCGCCGCGACGCCAAGGGCGGGCAGCTTAACGCTCTGAACGACGGCAAGCTCCCCGGCAATGCGGACGATCCGCTCGCGAATTTCTTTTTTGCCGCAGGCTCGGAGGGAGGGCGTCTACTCGTCGATTTGGGAGAAGAAACCGCGATCAAGCGGGTGAACTCCTATTCATGGCACGCCGGATCGCGAGGTCCGCAGGTCTACAAACTTTACGGCGACAATTCGCGAGTGAAGTCCTTCGACGTCGGTTCAGCGAAGGAAGCTGATTTGCCGAGCGCCGATTGGAAGCTGATCGCCAGCGTCGACACCCGACCAGCCGAGGGCGAACTCGGCGGGCAGCACGGCGTCAGCATCGCCGGCCCCAAGGGGAGGCGTCTCGGCAAACATCGCTACCTGTTGTTTGAGGTATTGCGGACTGAAACTGAGACGCCGTTCGGCCTCACCTTTTTCAGCGAGATCGACGTCGACGACGGCCGCAAGCACGAGCCCCCGGCCCGCTTGACGCCCGAGGTCGTGAGAATAGGCGATAAGTACGAGATCACGTTCGACGCCTCCGACGCTCCAGCCTTGCAGCCTTGGATCGACGAAACGCTCAAGCCGATCTGCGTCGAGTGGTATCCCAAGATCGTCGAGATGCTGCCAAGCGAAGAATACGCCGCCCCGGAGCGATTCACGATCTACTTCCACGCCGACATGGAAGGAGTTGCCCACGCGATGGGAACCAAGATTCATTGCGCCGAGCCGTGGTTTTCGCGGAATCTCGACGGCGAAGCGGCTGGCGCCGTCGTGCATGAGATGGTCCATATCGTCCAGCAATATGGACGGACTCGCGGCGCCCGACGCAATCCCGGCTGGATGGTTGAAGGGCTGGCCGACTATATCCGCTGGTCTCTCTACGAGCCCGTCGAGAAGCGCCGGCAGCCAAATCCCGACCGCGCGAACTACACCGACAGCTACCAGACGACCGCGGCGTTTCTCGAATACGTCGTCGCCGAGCACGATCCCAAGATAATTGAAAAGTTCAACGCCGCCATGCGCAACGGCGATTACGACGAAGCGCTGTGGGAAGAATTCACCGACAAATCAGTCGACCAGTTGTGGGCCGACTACGTGCGGGAGTTGAAAAAGTAGGCGAAGGCGTACCGATTCCGAGTATCTTTTAATTGCTTCTACTTGCTCGTTTCCTCCGCATGGCGACGGCGCCGACGGTCGCAGTTCCCAGTAGCAGCAGGCCGCTCGACGGCTCCGGCACGGCGCTGATTGCGAACGACGCCGCGGCGGACGCGGGCGCGATCGCTGTGAGCTTCTCGATATTAAAATTGAAGTTAGTGAACAGATCGTAGTTCAGATTTTTCGCCGAGCCGATCATGACGTAGATCGTGTCGCCGACGGCAAGTTGCCCCAGGTCGCGGTAGAGGCCTGTCCAGGAACCGTCCGTGAGAACGGATAGGACGTCCCCCATGCGGATGTTGTTTACGTAGACTAGAACCTCGAGTCCGTCTTCGTCGCCCGTCTTCACGCCGTCGGCCTTCGAGATTAGCCCGTTGTTAAGCCGATAGATTCCGGCGCCGTCTTCGGCCTGAATGGTGTAGCCGGCGATTGTGTAGTAGCCGGCGCGACCGGGATGTCCGGCGTCGAGCCCCAGCATCAGGTAGTCGTCCTTGTGGGCCCTACCGTCCCATTCGCGCGTCGCGCCGCCGGTAGTGTTGTAGGCGCCGGCGACTGAGCTCCAGGTGAGATTGGCGTATTTGCTCGCGTCGCCGAGTTTGCCGCTGGCGCTCCACTGATATTTCCAACCTGCCGCCGGACCGCCTGCCTTGAAATCGTTGCGGAAGCCGGCGACGGCCACCCACTGCTGTTCCACGGGCTGGCCTGGCGTCGGAGTTGGAGTCGGAGTTGGAGTTGGGTTCGGAATGGTGACGATCGGCGTCCGCTGGAGCGAAAAGTCGAAGTTCTTGAACAGATCGTAGTTATTGTTCTTGCCAGCGCCGAGCATCACGTAGACCGTATCGCCGACGGCCAGTTGTCCCAAATCGCGATCGAACGTCATCAGCGAGCCGGTCGTCGAGACGCTCTGCACCGAGCCGAGCTTGGTGTTGTTGATGTAGAGCAGCAAGTCGAGGCCGTCCTCGTCGCCCGTCTTGATCGTGTCGTTCTTCATGATCGAGCTGCCGATCAGCGAATAGAGCCCGGCGCCGTCGTCGGCTTGGATCGTATAGCCCGTGATGGCATAGTAACCGGGCCGTCCGGGGTGCCCGCTATCACCGCCCAGCATTAGGTAGTCGTCTTTGTGCGTCCTGCCGTTCCAAACGGTGGTGGCGCCGCCAGTCGTGTTGTAGACGCCGGCGGTGGAGCTCCAGTTGAGCGAGACGTACTTGCTGGCGTCGCCGAGCTTGCCGTTGGGATTCCACATGTACTTCCACCCCTGGGCGGGAGCGCCCGCTTGGAAGTCGGAGCGAAAGTCGGCGACGACGTTGGCAGCCGGGGTCGGCGTCGGCTCCGTATCGGGGGGAGGCGTTGTGCTGCCGTTGTTGAGCGTGATCTGCCGCCGGACGAGCTTAGCGTCGTTCCAGCGATTCCAGCCCCCAGACGCGCTGTCGGTGTAGTAGGCGTAAAACGACTGGCCGGTGCGAGTCGGGTCGGCGCCCGTTCCGATCAGCGTGGGATACATTTGTTCGCCGGCGTCGGTGACGATCGCCTGCCGCTGGCTCCAGTTGACGCCGTCCGTCGAGGTCGACATGAAGAGGTTGTTGTTGCCAGTCGAGTCGGCCCACGCCGACGTCATCATGACGAGGCCGCCGAGGTAGTCGTTGTACGACACCGCCGACCAGGCGTTGCCGGGGTTGCCGACTTCCAGCGCCGACGACCGCCCGCCGATGCCGGGCTGGGTCCAGCCGCCGTTGTAGTACTTGGTGAAACTCGTCCCCTGGTTGTTCATCGCGTTGGCGAGGATCGTGGAGACGGGCGCCTTCGCCACCGCGAGCTCGCTGCTGCCGCCCCCTTCCAGGTAGTCGCGGTAGTAGACGTACATCTCGCCATTCATGACGGCGAACGAGCCGCCGCCGACTTCGATCGAATGAGGACGTTGCGCCATCGGCACGTCAGGCTCGACGATCACGCCCAGATCGCGGAACTGCAGCCCCTGCGAGTCGGTGGAGATCGCCATGCCCAGGACGCTGTAATAATCCTGGCCGCTGGTGGCGTGACGTTCAGCGTGATAGATCATCAGCCGAGCGCCAGTCGTGGCGTCGAAGTAAGTCGGCCCGCCTGCAACGTAGTTGAAGTAATTGCTGGGGAGGCCCGTAATGCTGACGTTACTGCGCGACTGTGCCGGATCCGCCAAGGTCCCCGTCGTTCGCACGGGCGTCGGACCGTTGGCGCCATAGAAGTGATACTGACCGTTGCCGATCGGAACGACGCCGAGATTGCCGTCGACCCAGTAATCGAGTCCCTTGTTGCGACGTTGCGACGCGGTGTAGATCACCTCCGTCTGGCCCACGTCGTAAACGAGCGCCGCCTGCGTCGCGGCCGTCGACAGCGCGACGAGCGCGAGCGTCAGCAGTCCAGTGAAGCAGCGCCGAACGTTGAATTGAAATGGGCGCCAAGCGTCGACAGGCACGGAAGCAATCACATTCATAGCGGCCAATCTTGGTCGTGAGCGAGAGCAGGAACTTCGAGAGCTCGACGCCGTTCGAGTGCGGCATCCTCACGCCCCGACGAGAAGCGGAGCCGAAGCTCCGGTCGGGGGGCCGACTATTTCAGTCTGATTGGGGGGATGGACGTGTCTAGAATTCGACCGCCCGAATGGCCTGAAATTGGGATGGGCCGAGACGGCTGGCGAGGGTCGCACGGTCTCGCCAGGGTCGTCGCGCGCCGGTTATCCGGATCGTACGGACCACTTCGCATGCCCGCCGGCATTTGACGCGAGTCGCGGCCGCGCAACGCCTATTGCAGCCCCCGGCTCCGCCGGGGGGTCGCGCCGCCGAGCGAATAGGCGTGGCAGCGCTCTACGGCACGAATTTCACGGCCGCTTCCCACAGGTACTGCGGGGCGATGAACAGCAGAATGCTCGCAATGGAACAAAGTGTTCCCGCCACAGCCGGGGCCAGCGTCAACTTTGATGGTTCGCCCGCCGGCGCGGAATCGAAGAACATCACGCCGATGATGCGCAGGTAATACCAGGCCGAAATCGCCGCATTGACGGCGAGGACGATCGCCAACGAATGGCCGAGCGTCGTTCCCTCGCCCCAACTGGCGAGGAACAGGTTCAGTTTGCCGAGCATGCCAACCGTTGGCGGCAGACCGGTGAGGCTGAACAGGCAGATGGCCAAGGCCAGGGCCACCGCGGGGTGAATGCGACTCATGCCTGCCAGGTCGCCGATCACCCGCACGGGCGATTTCTCGCTGCTGACGCCGGCGAAGAGGGCGAAGACGCCGATCGTGATTAAGCCGTAGGTCGCCAGGTAGAACAGCAGGGCGCCGACGCCGCTGACGTCGTCGTTCCCGCTCTCGACCACCAGGCCGATCATCATGTAGCCGGCATGCGCGACGCTGGAGTAGGCCATCAGCCGGTAGAGATTGTCTTGCCGGAAAGCGAGGAGGTTGCCGATCGTCATCGTCGCAATCGCCAGAGCGGCGAGCAAGATGCGGGCCGACGGACCGTCGACCGCCTCGGCTACTCCCAGACCGCCGACCAGCGGCAGCAATCGCAGCAAGGCGACGAAGCCGACCACCTTCGGCACATACGACAACATCGCCGCCGCCGCAGAGGGAATTCCCTGAAACACGTCGGGGGCGTAAAAGTGAAACGGTACGGCGCCGAGGCGGAACGAGAGGCCTGCAATCAACAGGGCAACCGACAGTCGAATGAGCGTCGTCGCACTCTCCGATTGGCCCGCTTCAAAATACTCGGCGATGCCGGCCAAATTCGTCGTTCCCGCGGCGCCATACAGCATGCTCATGCCGTAGAGGACAATCGCGGACGAAAAAATGCTGAGCAGCATGTATTTAATGGCCGCTTCCTGATTCGCCTCGCCCCGTCGCGGCAGGTAAAGGAGGACATACGTCGGGATACTGACCAACTCCAACGCCAGGAACAGCACCACCAAGTCGTTCGCAAGCGCGGTGAGATTCACGCCGACGAGGATCGCCAACAGGCAGGCTTGCGATTCGGCGGAGTGCCCTTCGTCGATCTGATCGACCAGGATGATCGAGATGACGGCTCCGAGGACAAGCGTCAGGCCGCGGACGTACCAGGTCAGCGCGTCCGCGCGAAACGGCCCGGTATCAAGCGGCGGAGAGTCGGAGTTCCACCAAAAGAAGCCGGCGCAGCCAATCGCGGCGAGCGCCAGGGCGCCCCAACGCTTGCGCAGTCCGGCAGCGCCCACGCCTGCTTCCGTGACGAAGAAGGGCCCGGTGAGGAACATGACGCAAACCGCCAGCACCAGAATCAATTCCGGGGCGAGGTAGTAAACGCCGTTCGTGATTTGCTCTATGGCGATGGCCATCGTTACTGCTCCTGCCGCGGACGGCTCTTCACTTCGGCGACAGCCTGCGCCTCGACCTCGACGGGGTACCGTCCTTCGTACAATTTCGCCACGGCTTCGATATCGGGCCGGATGACGTCGATCAACGGTTGCGGCTTCACGCCGATCCACAAGCAAGCGGCTGCCAACGGGACGAGCGCGGCCAACTCACGGAGCGAGATATCGCGGATGGGACCGTGACTATGGTCGTGGACAGTCGGTTCCTTCAGCGGGCCGAAGAAGACGAACTGCAGCATCGACAGCAGATACCAAGCGCCAAGCACCAGGCCAGTGGCGCCGGCCGCGGCGTAGTAGGGGTTCCGCTTGAACATACCGGCGAGCGACAACATTTCGCCGGGGAAGCCATTGAGACCCGGCAAACCGACACTCGCCATCGAAATGAACACCATTCCCGCCGCCATCAACGGCAAGCGGCTCGCGAGACCGCCGAGGTCGTCCATCATACGGGTGTGATACCGCTCGTAAAACATTCCGACGATGAGGAACAACGCCCCGGTCGAGAGACCGTGATTGACCATCTGCAACACGCCGCCGGTCATCCCTTCGACGTTCAGGGCGAAGAGTCCAAGCATGCAGAAGCCCAAGTGGGCGACGCTGGAATACGCGACGAGTTTCTTGACGTCGCGTTGGATCAAGGCACAGAGCGATCCGTAGACGATGCCGATCACCGACAGGATAGCCGCTGCCGGCAGTCCGACAGTCAGGCAGGCGTCGGGGAGCATCGGCAGGCAAAATCGTAGGAAGCCGTAGGTGCCAAGCTTTAGCAGCACGCCAGCGAGCAAGATACTGCCCGCGGTCGGCGCCTCGACGTGAGCCAGCGGCAACCAGGTATGGAACGGAAAGACCGGCACTTTGATCAGAAAGCCGACCGAGAGCGCGAGGAACGTCGCCACCTGCAGCGAGAACGGCATAGGGTTGTCGCGATACCACGCCGCCAGTTCCGGCAGCGAACAGGGCGACGTAAGGCCCCCCTTGGCCGCGTAACCGATTAGCGTGATCAATCCCAAGAGCGTCACCAAGCTGCCGGCGAGCGTATAGAGGAAAAACTTTACTGCTGCGTAACGACGCTGCGGGCCGCCCCAGATCGCAATCAGGAAGAAGAGCGGGATGAGCGTGAACTCGAAGAAGACGTAGAACAGCACCGCGTCGAACGCGCAGAAGACGCCGATGACGCCGCTCTGCAGGATCAGCAACGCGGCGTAGAACTCCGACTCTCGTTCGGTGATCGCGTCCCAAGAGCAGAGAACGCACACCACGCCAAGCAGCGCCGTCAGTACGATCATCACGACGCTGACGCCGTCGAGGCCGAAGTGAAATTCCAGCTTGATCGCATCATTGGCGGCTTCGGGCGTCGACGCGTCGCCGAGAATTTCCCAAGTGCGGCGGTACTCAACCCGCGGAGCGATCGGCGAATCGCTGGCCGTGGCCCCCTGCTCTGCTTGCAACGCACGATAGTCGGCCGCCAACTGCAACGACAACGCGAGCGCGACCAGCGAGCCCCCCAACGCGATCCAGCGTGCGGAGCGTTGCTGAGAGACGCCAGAAAACAGGAGCAACAGCCCCCCGGCGCCCAGCGGGACCAGCAGCAAGATGAATAGGAGTTGAATCATTCAGTCGTCGCTATCGTGAATTGAACTATTTATTCTTTGCGTCGTGTCGCGATCGTTGTCGATTCTTGCTGAAGCTCAACATGCGTTACTGGTGAAACAGCCCCAGCATGTAGCCCATGCAGGCCAAAGCGCCGACCCACATCATCAAGGCGTAACTTGAGACGTAACCAGTCTGCAACAACCGCGGGGGGGCGCTCAGCAGTCGCGGCAAGGCGCCGACGGCGTCGACGATGCGGTCGATCACATGCGTGTCGAACAGGAAGCAGAAGTGAGCCAAGAATCGCAGCGGCATCACTAGGATCGCCGTGAAGATCTCGTCAAGGAAAAACTTCCGCGAAGACAGGTCGTAGAAGAAATTCGCTCCCTGGCTCACCTTCGCCGGCAGGCCTGGGTTCTTCACGTACATGAACCACGCCACCGCGATGCCGAAGAGGGCGATCAAGCCGCTCTGCACCATCAGGCTGATGTGGAAGACATGCTGCTCGATGGGCGTGAAGCCGGGGGTATGTTCAAAGTAGTGAGCAAAGAAGTGCGTCACTGCGACGGCGGCGCCGACGGTGAGGGCGCCGATCGCCAGAATGCGCAAAGGCCAGGCCATCGCCGGCGGGGCGTCGTGGGGATGATGCCCCGCTTCGGGCGGCGTCCGCTCCGGGCCCCAGAAGGTCATGAAGTAAGCGCGGAACGTGTAAAACGCCGTCAGCAGGGCGGTGAATGTCGCGATCCAGTAAATCGTGGTGAAGATCGTCCCGTACTTCTCATTGTGATGCCCAGCTTCGTGCAGCACGGCGAGAATCTCGTCCTTGCTCCAGAAGCCCGCCAACAACGGCACGCCGGCCAGCGCCCCGGCGCCACAGAGGAACGTCCAGTGGGTGATCGGAATCACTTTTCGCAGGCCGCTGAAGCGACGCATGTCGATGACGTCGCCCATCGAGTGCATTACGCTGCCGGCCGAGAGGAACAACAGCGCCTTGAAAACGCCGTGGGTCACGAGGTGGAACATCCCGGCTGTGGCGCCCGCCGTCGCCAGTTCCGCCCCCGCGGCGCCGACGCCGAGGGCCATGAACATGTACCCGAGCTGGCTGACAGTGGAGTAAGCGAGGACGCGTTTCAGGTCCGTTTGGGTCAAAGCAATTAGGGCCGCCACCAGAGCGGTCGTCGCCCCAATGCATGAAACAAAGACCTGAGCTTGCGGGGCGTACATGAACAGCGGCGTACTACGCGCCACCAGGTAGACGCCAGCGGTGACCATCGTCGCCGCGTGGATGAGGGCGCTCACCGGAGTGGGGCCTTCCATCGCGTCGGGCAACCAGACGTGGAGCGGGAACTGGGCGCTCTTGCCCATCGCCCCGACCAGCAGCAGGAAGCAAATCGCGACCAGCCGCATGGGATGATCGCCAGCGATCAGCGCTAAATTGTCGGCGTCAAACAACACCTTCGAGAAGTCCATCGATCCGAAGGTATCCCAGATCAAGAAGATGCCGAGGATCAGCCCCATGTCGCCGATGCGATTGACGACGAACGCCTTCTTCGCCGCGGCCGCTGCGCTTGGCTTCTGGAACCAGAAGCCGATCAGCAGGTAACTGCATAGGCCGACCAGTTCCCAAAAGATGAACAACTGCAGGAAGTTAGCCGACAGCACCAACATCACCATCGAAAAGACGAACAACGACACCGCCCCGAAAAATCGCGGGTAGCCCTTGTCGCCGTGCATGTAGCCGGCGCCGAAGATCGACACCAGGAAACTGACGCTGGTAACCATCGTCAGCATGAGCGCGCTCATTGCATCGGCCCGCAGGTCAATGCGCACGTCGATCGTGCCGACTTTCAGCCACGAATAGCCGGTCGCCATGGCGCCCATGACAGTCTCGTCGGCATTCTCGAACGTCGCCGGCACGAGCTTTGTCACGAGCAGAATCGCACAGACCATCGACGTAGCGAGCGCCAACCAGCAGGGCCAGTGGCTCCGCTCATGGAGCACGGTCTTGCCGAGCAGCGCGATCGCCAGGGCCGCCACGAGGGGGGCGCCGGGGATCAGCCACAGCACAAGTTGTTCAGTCGCAGGAGACATAGGGGGGGAGTATGGTGATCTGAGATCGGTGACTGGTGATCGGTAGGAGACAGCAAGCAATCGAGGATTCTGATTCGGCAATCTTCCCGATCACCGATCACGGATCCCCACTTCAGTAATCGTCATCCGGCGGCGAGGGTGTCAGCACTTTACGCGGGTCAGTCGTCGCCGCGAGTTCAACCGGAAAATCATCGTCGATCTCCGGCATACCGCCCGCCTTCGTCAGCCGGGGCGATGCGGGGTGTTCTGCTCGCTCCAGGCGACTTTCCAACGGCTGCACGGGCTTGTCCCACTTCGGCAGATCAGGCTCGCTCAGCTTGCTCCAGATGTCGACGTCGAGCGACTTGGTCCGCTGATACAATGACAACACGAGCGACAGCCCGAGGGCTGCTTCGCACGCGGCGACGGTCAACATGAAGATCGTAAACGACTGCCCTTCGAGGTTGTTGTGCATCCGCCCGAAGGTGAGCAGCGTCAGCGAGACGCCATGGAGCATCAGCTCCACCGACAGGAAAATCAGAATCAAATTGCGGCGCGTGACGAACCCGATGCCGCCCAACACGAACAGCGCGGCGCCAACCGCCAAATAACAACCCGAATCAGCGGTCATATCGTTCCTTCGGCCCTCCGCGGCGCGATCGCGATGGCGCCAATGCCGGCCACGAGGAGCAGCGTTCCTGCAATTTCGACGGCGTAAAGATAATCGCCGAACAGCGACAGGCCCAGCGCCCGCAGCGAATCGAACTTGTTGAGTTCACTTGGCTGGCTAAATGGATTCGACGCCGCTTCGGCGGTCAGCGCGGGCCCTGTCTCGGCAGCTGGCGCACGCTGCTGCCATTCCTGGAAGTTCCAGAGTAACGCGGCGAGCATCAGCCAACTGGCGACGATCGACATGATCGGCGTCCGGGCGCGGTAGTCGTAAAAGCTCCGCCCCTGCTGTTGGGCGAGCATGATCACAAAGAGGAACGTCACGATGATGGCGCCGGCGTAAACGATGATCGTCGCCGCCGCGAGGAAGGGCGCCGCCTGCATCATGAATAAGCCGCAAGTCCCGAGCGTGGCGAGAGCGAACCACAATGCCGCGTACACCGGCTCGCGACTCGTCACCATCAGCACGCCGCTCAGCAGCGCCGAACCGGCGAACAACCAGAACAAAATCTTGTTGGTGACGTCGCCTCCGGGCCCGCTGAACATCGCCACGGCGGCGATCAGTCCCGCCGAAGCGAGAAATGAGCCGAGGACGCGCAGCGCCCCGGTCCGCGGCGACGTGGCGAGCCACATGCCGACCGCGCCGGCGGCCAGCGATCCGTACAACACTCCTTGAACAGCCGAGTCAGTCATCGTGGATTAACGCGCCGCTCCAGGATCGTCGAAGGGACGGGGATTATTGTAGGTGTGGATCGTACCGGGAGCCGTCGCTTGCGCCGAGCGGTCGCCCGGCGTCACTTGCGTCGCGGGGGCCAGGGTCGGCAGCGTACCGAAATCGGCGGCCGGTCCGAGCTTGCCGCGGCGAGTCCGCAGCGGATCGCGTGGGTCATCCTTCGTCTCGTCGTAGACCGCGAGCAGCTTCTCGCGGTCGTACATGAGTTCCGCACGCGACTCGCCGGTGAGATCATAGATGTGCGTCAATTCGATCGCATCGACGGGGCACGCCTCTTCGCACATGCCGCAGTAGATGCAGCGGAGCTCGTCGAGCACAAACGTCGCCGGGAACTTGTCGCGATCGGGCCAGTCGGGCGGCGCCGCGGCCGCTTCGATCGAAATGCAATCGGCCGGGCAGGCGGTTGCGCAGAGCATGCAGGCGACGCACTTGACGCGCCCCTTCTCGTCGCGATTGAGCCGATGAACGCCACGATAGTGGAGCGGCAGCACCGGCTTTTCTTCCGGGTACTGCTGCGTGACCGGTTGATAGTTGGTGACGTGCTTGATGGTCGTCTTCAGGCCGTCGACGATCGCCGGGAGAAACGTCATCTCCCAGAAACCCATTGCCGGCTCCTCGATCCAAATCACGTCTTCTTTTGCAACAGCCATGGCGTCTGCGGTTAATGTTTTGAGTCGTTAAGGCGAAAGCGGGGGCTCGATCAAGTCACCAAGTGGTGCGAAAGTTCCACGGCGCTCGGCCGATGGCGAATCTCCGCCCGTTTGAATCCGACGCTGATCACGCCGGCAATCACGAACAGGCCAATCGAGATCGGCCCGAGCAACCAGCGATCCCACCCGAATTGCAGCACCGTCATCACCGCGAGCATGTTCGCCAGCGACAGCGGGATGAGCGCCTTCCACGACAGATTCATTAGCTGATCGAAGCGGAACCGCGGAATCGTCCAGCGGAGCAACATGATCAGCACGATCACCATGAAGACCTTGGTGAGCAGCACGAGCAGCATGACGATCCAGGCGCCGACGTAGGTCGACTCCGGCGTGGCGATCCAAGGAAAATGCCAGCCGCCGAAGAACAAGATGACCGTCAGAAAGCTCGTCGTGATGACGTGCGTGTATTCGCCGAGGAAGAACAAGGCGAACTTCATGGAGCTGTATTCGGTATGAAAGCCGCCGACCAGTTCCTGTTCGCACTCAGAAAGGTCGAACGGCAACCGGTTCGCTTCCGCCATCGCGCTGGTGAAGAAGATGAGGCAGGCGAGCGGTTGCGTCCAGAAGTACCAGTTCCAGAACCCGCCCGTTGCCTGTTGCGTCAGGATCTCTTGAATGTTTAGCGTGCTGCCAAGCAGGGCGATGCCAAGGACAGACATGCCGAGGGGTATCTCGTAGCTAATCACTTGGGCGCTTGCCCGCAATGCCCCGAGCGCACTGTATTTGTTGTTCGACGCCCAGCCGCCGAGGATCACGCCATACACCGACAAGCTCGTCACGGCAAAGATGAAGACGATGCCGATGTCGACGTTCGGCGCGATAATGAATCGCAAGAACCAGGGAACGCCCTCGACGCCGACCGGCCCGTACGGCACCACCGCGAAGGCCAGCATCGTGGTGAGCAACCCGATGCCGGGCGCCGCGAGGAAGAGGACCTTGTCGGCGTTCGCCGGGATGACGTCTTCCTTCAACAAGAACTTGGCGCCGTCGGCAAAGGGCTGAAAGATGCCCATCGGGCCGACGCGGTTCGGACCGCGGCGATCTTGCATCCACGCCGAGAGCTTACGCTCGAGCAGAATCAAATACGAAATCACCCCCAGCATGGCGCCCACCGCCGCCACAATGGCGATGAGGGTGACGACCAAATCTTCCGGGATGTATTCGAGAATCTTGTCCATACGTCAGTCAGGCATTCAACCTGACATACCTTCAGTTTTCGATAACGACGAACCCGTCTTCCTGGTCTAGGCCTTCACCACGACGTGCGGCTCAGGGGCGCCATGTTCGTTGAGCTTTACGCCGTAGTCGCCAAGCACGCCTTGCTTGAACGCGGCAAACGCTGGGATTATGTCGGCCATCTCCTTGCGGATCGCGGCGGGATTAAACAACCCCTTGCGGCCGGTGAGTTCCCACAGAATCCGTCCGTCAGGCCGCGTCCCGTCGGGGCCGCGAATCGCCCGGCCAATCTCTTGGGCGAGTCCCTTGTAGTTCACAAAGCTCCCGTCCCGCTCGGCGAACGAACCGCCGGTGAGCAGGAAGTCGGCCCGGTCGCTGATCGCCGACGGCAGGAAGTCTTGCAGGATCACCAGCGCCGCTTTGCCGAGGCCCGTCACTTGCTGCGGTTCGAGCCAGCCGCTCGGATCGCCGCCGACGAGGTAGATCGCTTCGAGCTTGCCGGCGGCCCCGTCGGCCGCCAGATCGCCGAGCGTCGTCGCGGCGCCGCCGAAGTGAGTCAACACCATCTGCACGCCGCGGCGGTTCGGCGCCTTCTCGGCGCGAATCGTGAACTTCACCGGCTCCATCGGCTTGCCGTAGAAGTCCTTCGGGTAGGTGTCGTCTTCGCCAACCGTCTTCACCGGGCCCAGGGCGAGCTTCACCTTCGGCGAGAGGCCGCGAAGGTAGCTCGCCAGCATGTAAGCTTCTTCGACCGTCATCCACGGCGAGAAGACGGCCGCGCACTTCTCAGGAGACTTGGCCACCGCCTTCGTCAGCGCTTTTTGCAGCGACGGAATAATGTCGTCCCAGTCGCGGGTGCGGACTTCGCCATTCTTCCGGCGAGCCGGAAAGGTGAGCCGCTGATCCGAGTGGATGTACTTCCAGCCGAACCGCCCCTCGTCGCACATGAAGTCGCCCTGCGACAGCGGATTCGGGCGAGGCGTCAGGCGGTAAACCTGGTCCTCGTTCTGATCGACGTCGACGCTGCAGCCGGTGCTGCAATTGGGGCAGACGCTTTTGGTCGTCTTCAGCCACCAGACGCGCTGCTGATACAAGAAGTCCTTGCTGCAGAGGGCGCCGACGGGGCAAAGATCGACCACGTTGCCCGCGAGTTTGTTGTCGCAAGGGATGCCGGGGAAAATATCGATCTGTTCCGCCGAGCCGCGGGAGATCACCTGCAGTTCCGACGTGCCGCTCACCTCGCGCGTGAACCGTACGCAGCGGGTGCACATGATGCAGCGATCGGTGAAGAGCGTGATGTGCTCGCCGATGTGGTCTTTATCCGGCTTGATGTTCTTCGGCTCTTGCAGCCGGCTGTAGCCGCGACCGTACTTGTAGCTGTAATCCTGCAGGAAGCACTCGCCCGCTTGATCGCAGGTGGGGCAGTCGAGCGGATGGTTCAGCAGCAGATATTCGAGCGTCGCCTTCTGAGCCGCCTTCACCTTTTCGCTATCGGCGATGACAACCGTGCCCTCTTTCACCGGCGTCTGACAGCCGGGAACGAGCTTCGGCTGCATCACGACGGTGCCGTCCGGCTTGGTATCTCCCACCTCGACGAGGCACATGCGACAACTCGCCACGACCGACAACGCCGGATGCCAGCAGTAGGAGGGAATCTCGTAGCCGATCCGCTGCGCCGCCTGGATGCAGTTGAGCTGCTCCCCGTCTTTGAGTTCGAGCGGTTGGTTGTTGATGATCGCCGTGGGCATTACAAACTCCTCGCCCGCGTAGGGAGAGGCTGCGTGGTTGGTGTCTCGTTCGGTCTCGGTCCGGCTACAAAACTAAATTCTTCGCTGCCGCTGCTAGTGGGCTCCCGCCATTAACTCTTGAGCGCTCGTCACCGATCGCCGGCCGCTCGTGATGTATTCCTCAAAGTCGCCGCGGAACTTCTTGATCGCATTCTTCACCGGCCAGGCGGCGCCGTCGGACAGGCCGCAGATCGTCGTGCCCGGAATGATTCCCATCGACCCGGCAACTTCGGTGAGCGTATCGAGGTCTTCCATCTTGCCGTGACCTGCGCGGATTCGTTCGAGGATCTTCGTCATCCAAGAAGTCCCTTCGCGGCACGGCGTACACTGACCACACGATTCGTGCGACATGAACCGGCAGCAGTTGTACAGCACGTCGACCATGCTCGTCTGATCGTCGACGACGACGACCGCTGCAGTACCCAGGCCCAAGCAGCCTGCCTTGCCCGGACCGTTAAAATCGAGCGGCGTGTCAAGTTCATCGGCCGAGAGAAAACCCATGCTGATGCCGCCCGGCACGACCGCCTTCGCTTTACGGCCTTTCCAGACGCCGCCCGCATGTTCGTCGATCAGTTCGCGAGCGGTGACGCCCAGCGGCAACTCGACGCAGCCGGGCTTATTCACGTGGCCGCTGATGCAGTACAGCTTCGGGCCGTAGCTTCCCAAATCGCGAGGATTGGCCGGATCAGGCGGGACGCCGATCGACTTAAACCACTCCGAACCGCGATTGAGAATGTGCGTGACGCAGCAGAGCGTCTCGACGTTGTTGACGATGGTCGGCTTGCGAAACAAGCCTTCAATGGCAGGGAACGGCGGCTTGATCCGCGGCCAGGCCCGCTTGCCTTCGAGGCTTTCAATCAAGCCCGTCTCTTCGCCGCAGATGTAGGCGGCCGCCCCGCGGTGGAGCACGATGTCGAGATTGAAGCCCGTGCCGAGAATGTTCTTGCCGAGCAAACCCGCCGCGTAGCATTCCTTAATCGCCGCATCGAGCACCCGGTAGCTCCGGCCATACTCGTAGCGTAGGTACAGGTACGCCTTCTCCGACTTGATCGCGTAGCAGGCGATCGCGATTCCTTCGATCAACTGATGGGGATCGAGTTCCATCAGGATCCGGTTGTTGAACGTCCCCGGCTCGCTCTCATCCGCGTTGACGCAGAGATAGATCGGGCCCGGGTGATCCTTCGGCAGGAAGGTCCACTTGAGCCCCGCGGGGAAACCAGCGCCGCCGCGACCGCGGAGGACCGAGTCCTTCACGAGCGTCGTCACGTCGGCCGGCGCCATCGCAAGCGCCTTCTTCAGCGCTTCGTAGCCTTCATCGGCGCGATACGTTTCCAGCTTCGCGCTGTTCGGCTTGGCAATGCGGGCCAACAGGACTGGTTCGAATGCGGGCATCAGGGAGGGTATAGGGTTCGGGGTATGGGGTTCAGGGAAAGAGAATTCAGTATTCACTGAACCCCGAACCCTGGACCCATGGCTAACTTATTCGATTGAGGACGGACCATCATAATGGCCACCGCACGGGCTAGTGCTTGCCCACAATCCTCTCAACGTCTTCCTCCGAGACGTTCATGTGGCACTCATCGTCCACGAGGATGCAAGGCGCTCCTTCGCACGCTCCCAGACACTCGGCGTATTCGAGCGACACCGATCCGTCGGCCGACGTCTGGCCCGGACCGACATGCCACTTATGGGACAGGTTTTCCAGCAGTTCCTCGCCGCCACGAAGCATACAGGAAATGCTCCGACAGACCCAGACCCGCCGCTTTCCCAGCGGCCGATCAGGCTCGCGGAAAAAGTTGTAAAACGACATCGTGTCGTGGATCTCAGCCGGGTGGATTTCGAGCAATTCCGAAATCTCCCGAATCGCCTCGGGCGAGACCTGACGCAACTCGTCATGGACGATATGCAGCGCCGGCAACGTCACCGCCCGACGGTCGGGATACTTCGGGAACTCGGCCCGAATCCGCTCGCGAATTTGTTCTGAAAGTACTGGCATCGTTTTAATGCTTAACCACGAAGACACGAAGGCACAAAGAAGAATGAAATGAGTTGTGCTGATCGGCCTGGCTCTCAGGCAATTCTTCGTGATCTCCTTCGTGCCTTGGTGGCTTCGTGGTTGGTTCGGAATGTTTTTAACGGTCCAACTCGGCCGCGATGATATTGAGACTCCCCAACACCGCCACCACGTCGCTCAACTGATGCCCGCGGATTAGGTGGGGGAAAATCGAAAAATGGATGTACGACGGCGGCCGCGTCCGGCAGCGGTAGGCGCGGTTGCTGCCGTCGCCCACCAGATAGAACCCCAGCTCGCCGTTTGGCGATTCCGTGGCCCCGTAGACTTCATCCGTCGGCACCGGGAAGCCGCGGTTCGGCATCAGCACTTCGAAGTGTTGAATTAACCCTTCGATGCTGCGATACACGGCTGGCTTCGTCGGCAACACGACGTCGGTCACCGCGTCGACGTTCACCGGGCCGCCCGGAATGTTATCGATAGCCTGCTCGATGATTTTGATGCTTTCCATCATCTCGGCCATGCGAACGAGATAACGAGAATAGACGTCGCCGCCCTTGGCGCAGACGACCTTGAAGTCGAGATCAGCATAAGCGAGATACGGCTCATCCTTGCGAATGTCGCGGACGACGCCGCTCGCGCGGGCGAGAGGACCGGTGACGCTCATGTTGATCGCATCTTCAGGCGTGAGGACGCCGATCCCCTTGCAGCGATCGATGAAGATCCGGTTGCGCGTCAGCAACCGATGGAGTTCCGCATGGACCGGTTTGAACCCTTCGGTGAACCGCTTCACCTGAGCCGCCCAGTCGCTGTTCACGTCGAACATCACGCCGCCGACGCGGGTGTAGCTCGCGTGAAAACGCTGCCCCGACGCATACTCGGCCAGGTCGTAAATCTTCTCGCGTTGCGTGAACGCATAAAGAAACGCCGTAAATGCGCCAAGATCCAGCGCCTGAGCCCCGCAGCAGAGCAGGTGATCATGCAGCCGCATCAGCTCCGCGAGAATCGTGCGCAGGTACTTGCACCGCGGCGTCAGCTCAATGCCGAGCAGCTTCTCGACCGTGTGGTGCCACGCAATTTCGTTGGCCATCGGCGAGATGTAATTCATCCGGTCGACGATGGTCACGTACTGGTTGAAGTCGAGGTCTTCGCCCAACTTCTCGAACCCGCTATGCAGGTAGCCGATGTGAGGGACCGCGTCGATCACCTTCTCGCCGTCGAGCTTCAGCACCAGGCGCAGCGTCGTGTGGGTCGCCGGATGTTGCGGGCCGAAGTTCAGCGTCCACAGGTACTCCTGATCGACGGAATCCACTTCAGCGGCGTCTGATACTGCGAGCGGCATTGTTTGTAGGTCAGGCGTTCAGCCTGACAGCATCACGTTTTAGGTCGGGCCTTGCGACCGGATTTGATTTCAAACCAACTCAGCACGCATGTCGGGCTCAAAGCCCAACCTACGGCTAACTCTCAGCTCGCGTGATCACCGGGAAATTGTGTCGCTCTCCATACCCCTTACGCGGATAATCCTTTCGCAACGGGTACGCGGTGAATTCATCCGGCATCAAAATGCGACGCAAGTCGGGATGTCCCGCGAAGACGATCCCGTACATGTCGTACACTTCTCGTTCCATCCAATCGGCGCCCTTCCAGAGCGTCGTGACAGTCGGCAATTCCAACTCCGGCGGGTTGAGCGGCGTCTTCACGATCAGCCGTTCGCCGCTGTCGACGTTCAGCAGCACGTACACGACGTGAAACCGATCGACCGCTTTCGGATACTCCAAGTAGTCGACCGCCGTGAGGTCGACCAACATGTTGAAGCCCTGCTCCTTCAGCCAAGCGAGCAGCGTAAACGCCTTTTCCGCCGGCACCATGACGCGCCGATTGTCGCGGAACGACGATTCGTCGATATCCGCTCCGACTTTCGCTCGAATTTCTTCCAGGCTAGGCATGTCTTTGCTTCTGAAAACTCACCACGACGACACAACGATCACGACGAAGATGACGGGGATAATATCCGGTCTTCCCTGCTTCATTCGCATTTCCGTCGTGTCCTTCGTGCCGTTGTGGTTCAATTATTTAGCAGCTACGGGCGGTTGCCCGTAAATCTCCAAACCCGGCACCGGCGTCACTTCGCGGCGGCGGCGGAGCTCGTCGATGTCAAACGGCTGCGGCCCCGGCGACGTCGTCCGTTGCAAGAACTCTTTGCCGGTGATCGTCCCGGTCCGCTTGATCTTTTCCTGCATCTCCATCACCGCGGCGATCAGTTGCTCGGGCCGCGGCGGGCAGCCAGGGACGTACATATCTACCGGGATGAAGCGATCGACCCCCTGTACCACCGCGTAGGTGTCGAACACCCCGCCGGTGCAGGCACAGGCGCCCATCGAGATGCTCCACTTTGGTTCGGGCATTTGGAGCCAGATGCGCTGCAGCACGGGCAACATCTTCATCGCCACGCGGCCGGCGACGATCAGCAGATCGCACTGCCGCGGACTGAACCGCATCACCTCGGCGCCGAAGCGAGCAATGTCGTGCCGCGACGAAGCCGTCGCCATCAATTCGATGCCGCAGCAGGCGGTCGCGAACGGCATCGGCCACAGACTGTTCGTCCGGGCCCAGTTGGCCGCCGCGTCGAGCTTCGTCACAAAGACGTTTTCAGGTAGTCCTACCGCCATTTGAAAACCCCCTTCCGCCACGCATAGATGTAAGCAATCACCAACGTGGCGATGAAGGCAAGCATGATGCCGAAAACCGTCCCTCGCAGTTCGGCCGGGATCCCTCCATCGTCGCTGAACGCACTCACCGCCCAGGGATAGAGGAACAGCAGTTCGACGTCGAACACCAGGTACAGGATGGCCACCAGGCAGAACCGCACGTTAAACGGCTGACGGGCGTCGCCCACCGGGTCCATGCCAGACTCATAGGGCATGTCCTTAACGGGCGTTCGCTTCTTCGGGCCAATCAGATGCGTCAGCGCCAAGTTCGTCAGCACGAAGCCGACCAGAATAATGGCGTAGACGAACAGCGGAGGGAATTCAGGCATGATCGTGGGGTGGGACTTCGTTCGCTAAGCGCCGGGCTGATCCAATCGCCCCGCGCCTGCATTGCTGAAGCTAGCCATTCTAGACGGAAGTCGCAAACCGCCACAAGCCGCGTCCAGCGCATCGATTTAGCGCAGAACCTGCATTCGGCAGATGCCGGTCAACGACCGGCCGGAGCGGCTATCGTCACGGCACGAACCCGCTCGTAAACCGCTCCAGTGGCTCGTTGAGCCGCGGCTTCTACTTCAATTCCTTAATCCGCACCTTGCGGAAGGCCACCGGGTCGCCATGCCCGGCAAACCCAAAATGCCCCTTCGTCCGGGCGGCCCCAGGATGAGGCCGGCCATCCATCGGCTTTTCCCGCACCTCGGCCAGATTCGTATCGAGAATCTTGTGCCCGTTCAGGTGAACTTCGATGTGATCGCCGTCGACGATCGTCTCCTGGTAGTTCCACTCGCCGACCGGCCGCAGATACCCCCTCGCAGCGGGGGCCAAGCCGTAAGCGCTGCCGTGCGACTGATAGGGCTGCAAGTCGGGATAATGCTCGGGCGAATCGTCGAGCACCTGCAATTCCACCGCGTCAAACGCCGCGTCGGCACCAGGACCGGGCGAGCGAATCGCCAACCCGTTATTCCCCCCCGGCGGCAGCTTGAACTCCAACCGCACGGCGAAATTGTCGTACTCCTTCTCCGTCAGCAGATTCCCTCCGGCCCCCTTCTTCGCCTGGACGGCGCCATCGACGATCTCGTAATCCTTGGTCGCCCCGACCCAGCCAGTCAGGTCCTTGCCGTTCAGCAGTTCCACAAACCCCTCTTCGCCGCCGCCGATCTCCGACAAGAGCTTCGCCGCCTCATCGGCCGGGATTTCCCGCACAAAGACGTTCTTAAACCGCGTCTCGCTCCCATGCGTCTGCAGCTGAATCGTTCCCTGGGGGAACACCGGAAGTGAGCGGTCGAAGTAGTTCTCCAGCACTACATTGTCGACGACCTTCTTGTCGTTCAGCACCACCGTCACCTTGTCGCCCACCATTCGGACGTACATCCGGTTCCACTCGCCGATCGGCTTGTCGGCCACTTCGCTCGGCCAACGGTCGGCGTTCTCGTTGTTCCACAGCCCCCCTGAACCTTTGTCCGAGCCGTGCTGGTGGGCTTCTTCGTTGGTCGGGTCCCACAACTGCACCTGCGGCGTGTCGCGGATGTAGATGCCGCTGTCCCCCTTGGGCGAAAGCTTCCAATCGACCCACAACTCAAAGTCGCCGTAGTCCTTGTCGGTCACCAAATGGGGTCCATGGCCGTCGCTCACCAGTTGGCCATCCTCCACCTTCCAATGCTTAGGAACATCCGCATCCCAAGCCGCCTGCTGTTCAGGCGTGATCTTCCGCGGATCGGCCGTCGAGCCCCCCTTCCACCCCTTCAGATCCTTGCCGTCGAACAGAGCCGTAAAGCCTTTGGGCGGTTGGTTCTCCTCCGCCGCTGTCGTGACGGAGGCAAACATCAACAAACAGGCCATCGCGGCGGAAAATCGTGCAACCATCACGGCAGTTACTCCAAGGTCAGAGTGGCAAACCAAGCGGCTAATATACCCCCACCCGCTAGCGGGGCGAAAGCGGCGACCGTTCCTACAACCCCTTGCAATGCGGTCCACGGGCGGACTATTACCGCAAATTTGCCAGCCGCTGACGCTCCGCAGGGAGCCATCGCTCCAGCAAATCACGGCTGTTAAGCACCTTTTCCGCCAGATCCATCGGCGTGAAGAAGTAGTGATTCGTCGCCTCAAATCCAATGCGTGAATCGTTCGTCTGAATGGCATACAGCCGTCGAGCAAGTTCAATCTCCGCCCGCAACAACGCTTTGATCTCCTGCAGCGTTGGCTCTGCATCGTCCGCCGGGCCACGCGTCGCCAAGCGATCCCTGGCAAGCACGAACCGCGTCTGGTTAGCAGCGCTCCGAAACAGAATCGCCGCCGCCTCGCCGACGCTCTCCTCCCGCCCGAGCGCCTCGTCGAATTCGCCCGGCGTCGCCCGCTCGTTGTGCAATTCGCTCACCCCGCGGTCGAACCCGTCGGCAACGAGCGCGAATTGATTGGCCAGCGTCTCCGCCGGATAGGGACCGCGCCAGCCCGTCACATCGTCGTAGGGAATTCCCACCATCGTCGCGCGGTAGCCAGTCGGCCGCTCCCACAGCAGGTTCGCCGGCCCCACGTGGTGCGGCCCGTTGTAAACCACGGTGCCGTCGTAGGGGTACTGCTTGAGCCCCTCGCTAAACTCTCGCCAAGCGCGTAACACCCCCGCGGCGTGCGCTGCCCCAAACCGCCGAGTCGCCGTCGCCTGCAGCGCGTCGTGGGGCGCTTCCCCTTGGAGAACTCGTGACGCCGTTTCCAGATTGGGCGACGGGTATCCCCCCAGCGTCCAACCCAACATAACGCCGTCGACGTTCGCCGCCCGCAACCGGCCCATATGCTCGGCCACGTTCATCATCGCCGGCAAATAGGGGACGGAACCAAGTTCCCAGGTGGTCCCGACCTGCAGCTTCGCAAAGGCCGGCATGCCGCGCGATTTGGCCGCTTTCCATTGCCGCTCCGCTCGAGGTCCCGGCCCAATCGCCGAGATCGAATACTCCCCCACCGTCGCCTTCACGCCGCCGCGCTCGATCGGCAGGCTCCATTCACTGACGCTCATCACTGCGTTCTCCACAGGCATCGCCCCGACCGCCGCCTCGGCCCACTCGTCTTGCCACCCCCAATCCCAAGCAATCATGCGCGTCGACGACCCCGCCGACCGCACGCCTTCGCCGATCAGGGCGTTCACTTCGGCAATCACCTCGCCGGCAGGCCTCCCGCTGCAGCGAGGACAAGCCTTTCCCTGATAGTGCGACCAACAGCTGGTGAGATTCTCCGACGCCGAGATCGTGAAGACTCCCGCCAGATCAGGCACGCGGCGGACAATCGACGCGACCCCGTCGCGCAGATACCGCTGCACCTCAGGATGGCTCGTGCAGAGCGCCGCAAACTCCCCCTCGGTCACCCCCTTTAATTCGGGGTGCGTCTCTAACCAAGCGACCGGCATCGACCGCGGCTCGTTCAGATAGAGATAGACGCCGATGCCGTGGCGCTTCGCCCGCTCTACGAGCGCCGCCAGATTCTTCAAGCGCGTCTCGTACCCAACGCTCAGCGCGGGATCCCACGGAAACGGCGTCAGCTTCGGCAACACGCCCTGCAGCCAAACGCCGTTCACGCCGGTTGCGCGGAGCCGAGCCAAATAGCCATCTGGATAAGGATCCAGGTCGTCGTCGAGCAATGGATCGCCGTAGAGAGCAAAGTAGGAGTAGCAATATCGCGGCGCTTCCACGGCTGGGGACGCCGCGGCCGTCGCCTCTCCCATGACTGGGGCCGATAGCTCCTCGACAAAGTGAAAGAGCGGCTCGCGCAACTCGCCGACCTTTTCTGGAAAAACTTCAGCTAAGATCGCGGCGATCTCCTTGGTCCGCGCGCGAGTCGCCTCATCCGGCGGCACGTACGCCAGCGGCTCACAGCGAGGCTTCAGGTTCCCCAACTTCACCATCAAGAAATCGTCCTCACGCAACGTGAAGGCGAGTTCATCGGGCGACCAGTCGAGCAACTTCAGCAATTGGTCGTAGGGGAGCAGGTGCCAATTGGCGCGAATCACCGTGACGTACGATCGTCGCCACTGATCCGCCGAGATCGGCGGCGGCGGGGCCAGCCCCATCGACTCGCCAACGGCACTGATTTGCTCAGGCGTCGCCCCCGTTGCCGCCGCCATTCGCTCAATCGGCGTGATCTGCCAATTCCGCCAGACGAAGGCGTGGAAACGATCAGGAAAATGTTGCAGCGGCAGCGCCTCGGGCGACTCGCCCGCGGGCAAGACAACGGACAGCAGCAGCGCCGAGAAGAGGTTGAGCATCGATACGCCCCCGGTGACAAGCGACGACTCACAAGCGTCGCTGCCATGCTGGCCGATGCCGACGGCGGGGTCAAGCAAGCCGGCGCTGCCCCTCTACCGGGTAATCGCGTCGCCTACCGCATCAGCATCGTGCGAATAGCCCACGGGCAAAGCCCCCGAGGGTCAAACTACCAGGACTCAATCGACGAGATTCTTCTCAACCAAATCTTTTTCTGAATACAGGCTATCGGCAATCCGCTCGCGCCATTGCAGCAGCCGCGCCTTGAGCGACGACCGCGAGTAGCTCCGAAAAGTATAGGCGTATCGCATTTTCGTCGCAAACCGATCTTTATACGCCTGCCGCCCCGGTCCGAAGCTGTATTCCTCGTCGCCGCGGGCGAACGAATCTTCGAGCATCTTGTAGAGCAGGATCCGCCCGCAGTGTTCCATTTCGGCCGTCGGATCGAACCCGGCCCGCAAGCCGTAGGTGCGCCCATCGGCGACGTAGTTGTAATTGAACGCGACCGGCAGGCCGCCCACCGTGAGAATGTTCGTGTCGAGCATTCCCAGCGCCGCCGCCCGGCAATGGATTTCCAGCAGCAGATTGCGGACGCGCGGCGACGAGAGCGTGCTTTGCGATTCCGCCTCGGCCTGCCAACTCTTCGCGGCGATCTGTTCGCAGATCTCATAAATCTCGACGGTGCGCGCATCGCGCCCCGTGCCGCCTGCTTCCGGCCGATACCGCAGCAACTCGACAGGGCCAGTCTTCTCCAAGACCTCGATGTCGCGCCGCATTTGTCGCCGCCAGTTGCGCGAGCGACTCTCGACGTACGACTCCCATCCTTCGCTCATGCTGCAGAAGCGGACTTCCATTCGCGGACGAACAAAGAAGCGGCTGCCAAGTTCGCGGAACGTTTCGCCGATCGCCATATACTCGACGGTCGCTTGATCGACGTAGCGAAGATCGATGAAGTCCAAATCGTGCGGCGTCGCCTCGATATGCCTCAGCGCCGCTTTTATCACGATGGCCGGTTCAGCGCTGATCGGGCCGTAGAAAGTCGACCAATCGTCGAGCGGGTACGTCAGCACCCGCACGGCGCCAATCCGCCGCCGCTCCGTGCGAACGCAGAACGGCACGATGCCGATAACTTCGCCGTCGCGCTCAACGACCACGGCCCGCAAGCGCTGCTGCGGGTAGTGGTCCCATGCCGCCTCCAGCCACTCGAGCGTCTGAAAGAACGAGTAACGGGGCGTCGCACGCAGCAGTCGGCTCCACGTTTCGCGCAGCGCGGAGAGCTCGGAAAGTTGATTGATCTCACGGACTTGGAGCATATCGGCGGCGCTGAACGGAGAGGCTTGGTGCTAATCCTTCACTAGCCGAAAGGATAGCTCGCCGCTCAGATGACTTCTCCGCAAACAACGCGGACGCTACAGCCGGAATAACCGCCATGACACCAGCAGCGCGAGGCTCCCGACGAGCCGCCGCTGTACATCGCGCTGGGACGCTAGACCCGCAACGGACGCTCAGCACTTCCCCGTACGAATGACGAATAGGACGCGGATTGTCGCGGATTGAGCGGATGTTCGCGTATCAATATCCGGGTCAATCCGTCCGATCCGCGACAATCCGCGTCCTATTCGTCTTTGTCTTTAATGAAAGACTACTCGTCAGCAATGACCAGCGTCTCGATCTTATCACCCTGCTTGATCTTATTGACGACGTCTTGCCCCTTATCGAGCACCTTGCCAAACACCGTGTGCTTACCGTCGAGCCAGGGGGTGGCGACGTGCGTGATGAAGAACTGCGAGCCGTTGGTGTTCGGGCCTGAATTGGCCATCGACAGAATGCCGGGTCCCGAGTGCTTCAGTTCCGGATGGAATTCATCGGCGAACTTGTAGCCCGGACCGCCGGTGCCGGTCCCTTCGGGGCAGCCCCCCTGGATCATGAAGTCTTCGATCACGCGGTGAAACTTCAGCCCATTGTAGAAGCCCTGCTTGGCGAGCTTCTCGAAATTTTCAACCGTCTTGGGGGTCTTGTCGGCGAACAGTTCCAGACGAATAACGCCCTTGTTCGTGGTCATCGTGGCGACTTTCATGGCAGCTCCGAGGGTCCATTGTCCATAGGTTATGGTCGCTGCCGAGATCGTCACGCGCAGCTTGAAATTTCGCAGGAGAACCAGCCTATCTCTAGGCAGCCAGATTCTCAACCCTCACGTAGGTTGGGCTTTCAGCCCGACAGGCAGCTCGCTGCGATAGCGGAGCCTTTTGGCGCTTCCGTCGGCTGGAAGGCCCAACCTACCGGAACCTACGTCCGCAGCGTCTGGCTCATCCCAGCCGCCACCGGCACGAAGATCAGCAGCGGCAACCATGCCGCCAGCGACGGCCGCAGCATGTTCACGGCGCCGAGCGACTGGCAGCTCAGCGCAATCAGCGTGAACGCCGTCGCCACGCCCATGCAGATGCCGATCGACAGGAAGATGTTCCGGTTGCTCCGCGACAACATCAACGGCAAGCCGAGCATCAGCAGCGTCCCGTCCATCAGCGGCTGCACCAGCCGCGTGTGAACGGTCACCCGCACGTCGGCGCCCAGGTCGGCGCCGGGATCGTTGAGCTCGTGAATGAGCTCGCCAATCGAGGCGTACTTCCGCCAGTTCGAGCCGCTCGCTAAGACTGGAAATGGTATGTCGCTCACGACGAACAAGTCGTTCGAGCCCAGCCACGGCACATCTTGCGGCGTCACAATCACCGGCTGATCGCCGATGAGGACTGACGCCATCTTGTCGACCCGCGAAGGGGCGGTGACCCCGGTGAGGACGAACCCCGCCGGTCGGCCCTCTTCAGCGTCTTTGTAATAAGCTTCCGCCGCGACAAGCTGCTGGCCGCTCTTGGCGAGTTCCGCCGGCAAGACAAACGCTGGTTTGAGAATCTTCCGCTCGCCGAGGATGATCTTCTCGCCGCCGATGAGGATGCCATTGCGATCGAACCGCGGCTCCAGATCGCGCGCCGCGTCGCCGCCGAGGTCCTTCGTGTCGCGCGTCAGTTCATCGCGGACGCGCGGAATCACCAACTCGCGATTCGCCACGCCAAGCAGACTGACGCTCGCCGCGGCAAAGAGGATCGGCTTCATGATCCGCATCTTCGAGATGCCAGCCGCCATGATCGCCGTCAGTTCCTGATGCCGTTGCAACCAGGTGACGGTGAACATCGCTGAGATCATCGCCAGGATGCCGCTCGTCCCGTCGAAAAAAGCGAGACTGTGGTAGGCGTAATACTGGGCCATGATGCCGAAGAGGCTCCCTCCCTTCTCGGCGTACGACGAGAAGTGGTCGAGGTGCCCAAAGGCGTCGATAACGATGTAGAGCCCGGTGAGGCTCAAAAAGCAGATGAGAAACACCTGCAAGAATTGCCGCAGCAGGTATCGGTTGAGGATGAACATCGCGCGAACGCCGGCATGCTGCGGGAGTGAAGCCGCGGAGGGTAGTTGAGAGCGGCAGCTAGCGTCAAGCTCGGCCGCACGGTGCGAGAAAGGCGTCGCCTGCGAGCCGGCAGCCGTCACCCCGCGGTACTCCAAGGGGTCCGTCCGCCAGCCAAAATGCTTGCACCCCGCACTCCCCCGCCCCAGAATATCCATCTTGAGACTACTCAATCGAACCGCCGACCGGATCGAAGCGCATGCCAACACCGCCAACTCAACGAACTCGATGGTGGCGACACGCCGTAGGCGCCGGCCTCGATCTCCTCTTCCCCGCCAAATGCATCGCCTGCCACGGCGACCTCGGCGAAGAGCAGCGCGAGTCACCCATCTGCCGAGAGTGTGAAGAGCGCCTCGAATTCATCGACTGGCCAGTCTGCCCCCGCTGCGCTGCGCCGGTCCCCTCGACGAATGGCGTCGACCTCGCCTGCAACCACTGCCGCGGCGACAAGCTTCGCTTCCAGCGGGCGATCGCGCTCGGCAGCTACGAAGGGCTGTTACGGCAACTCGTGATGCGCACGAAGGCCGATCGCCAAGGGGTCGTGACGCACGCGCTCGCCGAACTGGCATGGCAGCGGCTCAGCAACCAGCTACTGGAGTTACAGATCGACGTCGTCACCGCCGTCCCGATGCACCGGTGGCGCCGATGGCAACGAGGCGCGAATGCACCGCAACTGATCGCTCGCCGCCTCGCCGAAAAGCTGAACGTCCCCTGCGCGGGCGAGATGCTGCGGCTTGTGCGGGATGTGCCGCCCCAGGTCGGGTTATCACGCCCCGCGCGATTTCGCAATTTGGCGGGAGAAATGGCTGTAGGTGCGTCCTATCATTTAGACGCTCTTTAGGTCCGGAATAGAACGGCAACCACCTGCAACAGCCTGCAATTATCGAGGATTTGCAGGGTTCACGCCAGCCGTTTTCTTCTCGTTATCCGTCGTTGCGGGCGTGTGCTGCGTTGCTTTGCGCGTTGCTTTTGCAAAGTCGAGTTCACGCACCATCAGGTAGTGAGCGTCGGCGACCGCGACGGTGTTTCCCATCCAACTCGCGACGACATGAGCCGGAAAATCGGCCGCCAGTTCCGTCTGCCGCGTCGCTCGGCAACTGTGCCACGCTCTTGGCCATGGCTCGACGCCCGCGTGCTTGATCGCTTGTTTGAGCGTCTGCGTCGGCTTGGAGTAGATCGCATGACAATAGTTCGGGAGAACGTAGACGGCGCCGTCGGCGGCTTTCTCGAACATCTCGCGGAACAGCGGCGCCAACGGCGGGTAGATCGGCACCCAACGCCCTTCCCTGCCCTCGTGGCGCTCGGTCTTAGGGCTGCGAGTGTAGAAACGCTCCCTTTCCCAATCAACGTCCTGCCAGCGTAGCTGCGTCCCCTCAGAGGGCATCCGTAGCCCGCCCCAGCGCCCCAGGGCGAACAGCAGCTTGTCCTCGGTGGTCTGCAGCGAATCGAGCACTGCAAGGCTGACAGCCTCGCTGACGTTTACGTTGTTCCCCTTTCGGGCCTTCCGCGGCAGAACCTTGAACACGTTCCGGTCGACCAGCTCGGCGTCGATGGCGAAGCTGACCAGAGCGAACAGCGTCGAGGCCGTCTGGTTGGCCGTGGCGACGGCGAAGTCGTGCCCTCCCTTGGCCTCGGGAAGCTGCAGCATCGCGTAGAACGCCTTGGCGTCGGCCTTGGTGATCGACTCGACCGGCTTGTCGGCGCCGTAGAACGCCAGGGCCAGCTTGAAGTGGCGCAACTTGTTCTTGATCGTCTTGGGCTTCAGCTGCTGCCACTCGGGGCGAAGCTGGTACAGGTCGACCAGCGTGCCGAGAGTTACCGCCTCGGGCGCTTCGACCATGCGAGCCGACGCGAGCCCGAACTTCGTCAGTCGTTCGCGGATCTCATCGCCGGCGGTCGATAGCCATGCCAACGCGAAGTCTGCCGCCGAGTGACCGTAGCGGGCCGATCGCTCAAGCTCGGTGATGGCGCGTTGAACGCCCTCGGCCGTTTTCTTGGGAATGCGATCAAGGTAGATCGTCTGCCGCTTGCCGGTGGGGTCGGTGAACAGGACGCGATGCCGGCCTTTTTTCTTGCCGTCTTGGTAAGTTGATAACGATGCCATTTTTTCTCCAATGCTCAAAAAAGGTGGTAGAGTTGCTGGTTAGCTCCTGTCGGCGGCGGGCTCTGGGGAACTCGTTCCAGGGCTCGCCGCCTATTAACGATCAAACGGTCTGTGGCGGCGGCCTTCGCTGATTTGCTAGCCAGCGGGGTCGCCGTCACGGCTTTTCATACAATCCGCGCTCACACCGGCAAGCAACCGGCATCGTGGCGCAATCGCGCCAGATTTTTCAGGCACGGCGCAGGGCCAAAACAATACTCCATTGGTCGCTTCCGGGCGGCGCCAAGGCGTTGTTGTGTCGACCCTCAGCAACTTGGCCCGCCCGGATCTTCTTGAAAACCGCCGCCTGCCCGCGGCGGTGGGGCTACAGGTCGAACAGCACGTCGTTGTGCGGCGGTTCCTTGGCGATTCTTGGATCGATGTACGACTTCTCGGTCACTCGCCGCGACGTGTGACTAAGGGCCTGCGTCGAGTTGCCGCCAGCCGCTTCGATATGGCTGGCGAACGTCCGACGCACCTTTTGCAGCCCGCTCTTGTGCGGAACGTAGGGCAGCCCCGCCAACTCCAGCAGCTTTTTGTAGTGGTTGTAGAACGTCGTTGCGTCATGCGCCCAGAAGAATATCTTCTTGCCGCTGGCCGTCGCTCGCATGGTCGCCAACGTGGCGACGGTCGCCGGCTTCAGGCGATAGAGCATCGGCTTGCGTCCCCCTTTGCGGATCTCAGCCGGAGCGGCGAGCGTCGCGTCTCCCGCGTCGTAGTGGGTCCACTCAAGATGCAACAGCGCCGAACATCGCTCCCCCGTGTCGAACGCCACCAGATGCAACGCATACCACCATTGCCCGGCCGGCACGTCGCCCACGTGACCTTCCATGAGCTTTGTAGCGGCGATCAGGGACCGAAACTCTTCCTCGCTATACGCCTTGGGAATCGTCATCGGCTCGGGGAAATCTTCGATCGTCGGGAACTCTTCGACCATCCGCTTCTTCGCACACCAGTTCCAAAACGCCCGTAGCTTCGTGACGTAGCCGTTGATCGTTGGCATCGCTAAACCATCCTTTCGCATTTGTCGCATCCATTTACCGAGGCTTTGGTCCGTTAAGTCGGCGAGCGTCGCGCGACGCCCCAAGAATTTCGAGAAACGGGTCGCCGTGTACTTGTACTGCCGCTCCGTCGTCTCGCTCGCAATCTTCGACTTCGCCGGGAAGTATTCGTTTTCCATGATGTAGAGCAGGTCGCCTTGCTCGGCCTTGCTGTACTCGCCAAGGTTGCGCTTCGGCAACAGATCGGGGTCGGCTTGGCGGACGATGGTTCCGATGTAGCTCGCCTTCGTCGCCGCGGCCTTTGTCTTAACGCCCTCGGCAATCATCAGTTCCTTGAACTTCTCCAGCAGACGGACGGTCACTTCGCCGGCCGTCTGCTCGCCGCCGCGGAACCGTTCGTAGCGTCGTACTACAACTCGATAACCGCGAATGACCGCCGGCTTCCATCGCCCGGTCGGCTTCATGATCTCGTTGACGATGCGGAGTAGGGGCCAGTCGGCCTTGTTGTCGGTCGTGCTCATGCTTGGCTCCTTTCGTCGAGATAGGCGGTCCCGTCGCAGAATGAGTGCATGGCTAGCAGGCATGCCTTCAAGTGGCTTTCATCTTCGCAACGCCTCGGCTCGCAACGCACGACGCGGTTGCACGTCGAGATGATGCCGGACAGTACCGCATAAGAATCGGGCGTGACCTGCTCGGCTCGATAAAGTGACTTCGCCATGCCGATCAGCGTGCGATGCCGGGGAACGCCCCAGTAGTCGCAGTCGGCTTGCAGGAACTCGCGAACCGCTCTTTGGAGCAACGCGGCGCCTTCGATTAGATAGCCGCCTTCGATGGCTGATTTACCTTGCCGCAGCCAAGTCCGCGTGTCGTGACAGACTTCTAGGTCGTCGCCCGCGTAGAGTGCGAGGGCCATGGGAGAATCCTTCCGCCCGGCCAGAACGGCACGGGCTAAGAAAAACGACCGGCAGAGGTGGCGCTGTCAGGCGGGTGAGACCGCCCGCAGGTCGTTGCCTTCCTGCGCACCCTCTCTGCCGATCGTTCTTGTTTCTCACCATTCGACATAACTCACTGCGTGTATCGCGGATTCTCAGGCCCGCGATTGAACCTTCGGAAATTAACTTCCGAAGGTTCGTGCTTTGACGCCGCTATTTTGCTCCGCAGCCGCCCGTTTTGTCAATCTCGCTTCTCAGCCCCTCAGCGCCCGCCTCACGCATCGCAGCGAAACGCGGCTCGATGGTCACGCCCGCCCCTCGCAACGCACGACGCGGCGCGTGCGGAGGCGGTTTTATCTTCACGAGTTATCAAAGAGCGATTCTTCGGCCACCGGCGCCGTCACCGGCTCGCAGACCATCCACGCCGAGCGCCGCCGCAGCTCCGCCTCACTCCACCCGCGGCGGATCTCCGCACACTGTGCCGCTATCTCCGCTTCGGTCGGTTCCCAGTTCGGCGGTTGCACGCTGTAGCCTCTCAATGAAGTCCGCCTCCGCGCCAAGTTCCCAGAGCAGCAACGCCCACTTCGGTTCCTTGAAGTCGACGCCTTGCTTCTTTACTTCGATCAGCCCGACGGTCGTTACCGGCAGGCTGACGCCGTGCCATCGTTCGATGACGTGCGTGGCGCCGACGACGAAAATCCACCAGTCGGGAAAGTCGACGTGCGTGAGCAGTTCGGCATAGCGTGCGTCGGCGCTGATGGTGCTCATTCTTGCCTCGTCGTGACCTTGCTGCGGTTTTGACCGGAGAGCCGCTTGATCTCTTCCGCCGTCTGCTCAGCCGCCTTTGCCGAACGATTCAGCGATTCGAGAACGGCCTGTTGCTGGTCGCTCATCCCGCCGCTGCCGACCGCTGACTCGTTGACGTTGACGAACGTCTCGGGACTCATCAGGTAGCCGTTGAGGAACTCTTGGGTATGGCTTAGCCCCAGGTCGAACGACGCGTTCAATCGCTGCGGGAGTCCGTTCTTGGCGCTTTCGCGGAACCCTTGCCGCTGCCGTTCGAAGATGCCGTCGCGCAACTCCTCATAAGCCGCCACGCGACGGTCTTGGAGAATGCCTTGGTTCTCGATCATCATCGACGACAGGGCTGCATCGGACTCGGCGTCGGTGAAACCCAGGCGACGACTTACCGCGCCTGTGTCTGAATTCGCCTTTTGAATATCCAGATTCGCCCGTTGAATCTCCTGCATATTCTTGGACAGCAGGCCGAAGCCCGTCGTCGCTTCATCGGTCCCCAGAGTTTTCTTCAGGCTGGCGTAATCCAGGTTCTTGCCGGCGACCATCTTCACGCGCTCGGCAATGCTCATGCCCTCGGTCCCCTCCATGTTCGCCGTCGAACTAAGGAACGCACGAATCTGAGTCGCCGCGACGTTCTCCCCGACGCTCGACGACAACACCGCCAGCGACGCGAGCGATTCTTCGTCGCTGATCCCCAACGACGACGCGGCTGCCGCCATCTGCGGGCTGGCGCCGAGCAACCCTTCGACCGACGCCGGTGAGTAGGCCGACGCCGCGAACGCCTTGGAGATGATCTGCCCAGCCCCGCCCGTCTCGGCGGCGCCGAACCCCGATTGGTACTGGCGAACTGCTTTGGCTAACATCCCCGGATCGACGACGCCCTTTTGAGCCAGGCCCGCGAACATGCTGAAACTCTTGTCGTCGAGCTGACCGGCAGACGCCAACGAGAAGACGGCTTGCGCTCCCTGGTCGAGCGTCTGCACTGAGCCATTGGCGAACAAAGCTTCCGCCTTACTCTTCAATCCCTGGAACTCGGCGTCGGAGTTGGCCAACTGTCGAAGTGAGCCCATGCCGCGGCGAGCTTCCGCGCTGGCGTTCTTGGCTTTCTCGATCGAGTCGGAGATATCGTCGAACCCTTTTTTCATCAGGGCGAGCGGACCGAGCGTCGCCGTGATGCCGCCGCCCATCGCCATGATCTTGCCGAGCATCCCGGAACCGAACGCGTTGTCGCCGGAGTCGCCGGCTTTATCAAGCGCCGTGCCGTAGCGTTTGGCCAACACTTCCGCCTTGGAGATTTCCAGGCCCCCGCCCTTGACTGCTTCGACCAGCTTTCGCATCCGTTCGTTGTACTTCTCTTGCGGATCGGCTTGTTGGGCCAATCGGGCCGCGGCCTCTTGCACCTTCTTAGTCGGCGTGATCGCGCCCTCGGCTTCTTTGCCGGTCTTGTTCAACGCTTTGTTGAGTTCCTCAACCGCCTTGACGGCGCCGCTGGCTGAACCGCCGATTTCAAACTTCGCGCTCATTCGTGTTTCCTTTCAGCCCGTCGGGCTAGTTGGTGATTCGCTTCCGAGCACTAGGGGCCCGTTTCTTCTCTCCCGCTTCCGCCTCGGCCAACGTGTCGGCCCATGCTTGGGCGAGACGCTCGCCGCCGGCGATGACGTGCGTGATTCCGTATTGCTCGCTGAGTAGCTCCAAAGCCTTGTCGACCAGCGATTCAACGGGCGTCGTATCGACCGTCGCCCCGCGAGCACGCCCGTCACGCTCGATTCGCCAACACAAAATCTCGGCGAGATCCCAGCGCCCAGGACGGCCAGGCATGCCGCCATCACGCCAGTCGCCTTTGACTGACTGCGGAGCCATGTTGAACGCGGCGGCAACTTCCGGTAGCGTCTTCACGACGGTTTCGCCGCCTTCCCGATGCATCGCGATCAGGCCCCGGAACATCTCCGGCACGGCGCGCGTCCAATGCCCCATATCGCGGAGATCGGCGCAGATGTGTTTGCTCAGAGTCTGGGGTTCGAGGGCTACAGCGGCCATTTGCGGGCCTCCAGGGTGCTATTATTAGGGGTCAACTCTCAACTCCTGACGTGTAAAAGGCGTTCGATGCTTCACCCGAGGGTGGTCTGACGAAGGCCGGAAGGACCCCACCGGCGGGGTGGCCTTTGCCATCAATCAGCCCCAGCCGCCCCGCTTCCACACAAGGAACGAAGGGGGCGACTGGTAGCCGACTGGACAGGCGACGGGCTTTGTTACACACGCTGCGGTCAAGAGAACCGCAACGATCGACTCGGCCACGGGGTGCAAATTCAGGATTAAGGCCCCGCTTGTCGCCCGGCTCTCGCTTACGCATCAAATGGGTTGGTGATCTCACCGTTCATCCAAGCCGCCTGAAGAACTGCGCTCTCAGCTTCAATCTCAGCGATCAGGGCGGCGCTGGGCTCTCCGGCGTCGTCGTCATTGACGAAGTGGTCCAACGCGAATTCGCACAGCGTGACGCCTGCGACGGCATAGCTGCCGTGATTGGCCTTATACTTCGTGACGATCGGATGCTCGGCGCTCCGCTTAGGGGTTTGGGTTTGCATAGCCCTGTGACTTGGTCGGGTTGTAAATGCACGGGTAAGCGGCTGCTCCTGCTGAAGTGCCGTGATCTTCTCGACCAGTCGGCCTGCCAAGGTGCCGCTGCTAAATTGGCGAAGGTTGGAACTAGCCTCGATCTCGTAGTCGTCGTCGTCGTCATCGAAATCGTCAAAGTGGGACATGGGAAACTCCTTCAGGGGTAAAAGGGTCAGCGACCGTTGACGGCGCGGAAAATTGCACGCCGCTCTTGCCACCAACGGGGTCGGTCTTCAGGTCGAACAAATTCAAACGTCTCAGGGTCTCGGTCTTCCAGTTCGGATGGGTCCAGCCGCGCGGGAATGGGCTTCTCCGGTTTGGGAAACTTGACTCCGGCCAGTCCGATCCAATTGGCGGCAATCTCTTCCGCGAGGAATCGCACCTCCTTTGGGTCGAGTTCCACCTCGGCGCCATCTTTGAAAATGACGATGCGAGGTTGACGGCCGGCGATCGTCACCGTGCGTACAAATCGATAATTGGGATGCTTCGGGTTGAGAACGTAGGCTGCCACGGTCGCTCCTTAAATCAGGAAGTTCTGCCAGAGCAGTTCGTTCTTGGAGAGATCGGCGGTCTTCTTCATCTCGCGGCGGAACAGCGTGAATTCGGCGTTCGCGGTGTTCGAGAAGTCACTGAGCCGCTGAATCGATTGCTCGTGCTCCAATTGAAGCCGCCGAATCTTCCGCATGCTGGTATCTTCATCCGCCTCGGCGACCTGGAAGGCTTCGAGTGCAGTCCGGCACGCTTCTTTCAACTCAGCCACCCGCTTGAAGTAGCCGGTCTTCTCGAACGCGTCGGCCAGAGCCTTGCGGGCGGTCGCGGCGTTCATCAGGGCGGCGGCCGGTCCATCCTGCAGCAGTCGGAGCAGATCGGGCGACGAGTTTGCGACGTCCTCGCCAGCGGCGACGGCACGGGCGAACCGATGAGCCTCCGCCACGAAGACGCCGACGGGCTTGCCGGAGACGATCGCGTTGACGCGGGCCGTTTCCGACTTCGTGAGCGGCTTACCGGCTTCGACGGCCGGGCAGATGATGCCGTAGATCTCTTCTCGGTCGGCGGCTGAGATCCGGTCTGACGGCCGCTGGATAACCTTGGGCGCCGGGAGCGGCGGGGTTTTTACGATTTGCATTGTGTTTCCTTTCATCGAATTAGTGAATGAGCACGTTGGCCGGGTCGAGATAGTTGGCGTCGCCCGGGTGGGCCGTGGCCTTCATCGCCTTGGAGAACGCTTGGAACTGCTCGCTGTTGGCATTCTGCAGCTTGTTCACTTCCGCCGTGGCGTCGGCCTGCAGCTTCCGCAGGTGATCGACCCGGGCGTCGCTCGCGAACTCTGCGACAGCGGCGTCGACGGCCTGAGCGGCTTCAGCGAGCTTCTGCCGAGCGTCGCGGATGGCCAAACCTTCGGGCGACGACCAATAGGCGTTGTGCAACGCAATCCGGCGCCCCATCTCGGCGTAGTCGGCGTCGAAGATCTCCGGCGTCTGGCCGTGACGTCGAGCTAGGGCGAGCAGTTCGTCGCGAGTTCCGCCAGTGCCCATGTGGGCGGCGTACATGGCGGCGCGGAGGTCGGGGTGGTTGGAAACTACCATCGGTTTTTCCTTTCAGGAAACGGGGTTAGCGGGAAGTCCCGCGGGATTGGTCGGCTTGGGCTACGCGACGGGCGTGGCGCTCGCCTTCGCGGTTGAATCGGGTTGGCCGGTCGATCGTGGCGCCGCGGCGGACGCCTTCGACGCGAGCCAGCAAGCTTTCGATGCGGTCGGCGACTGTTTGGTCGAAGATGATGGTGGTCTGGCGTTGTCGGTCGGGTACGTTGTCGATTGTTGAATTCATCGTTGTCGTTCCTGTAGGCTGACGTGGTAGGGTTGTCGGCTCCCCCTTTAGGGAGCCACCACCCCACCCGTCAGCCCGTTGTCGGGTAGTCGGGTACGTTGTCGGTCAACCATCGACAACGTGGTATTCGCGGCATTCATTGCCCTTCACCTTCACCATCTCCACGCGGATCTGGTCGTCGGCAGTGAGCTTGTTAAGTAGGCGGTCGCACCGGTCTTTGCTGATTCCGGTCCCCTGCCTAATGACGCTGGCTGTCGCGGGCCCGGTGATCAGCACGGCGATGATCTTGTCGATGCCCTCTTTGTCTCGCTCCGCCGTCCGTTCCTCATTGCGGGTTTGCTTGCCCTTGAGCTTGGCAGCGTCCGCGAACTCGTCGGGAATCCAGATCGGGAATGACCAACGCAAAGCCACTGGCGCCACCGGCGGGAACGATCGCACCGCAGCGTCGAGCACGGCGATACCCTCGTCCTCATGCTCGCGCAGCACCATGTGGCAATCAGCCGCCCGGCTCTGAGCACCGGCTCCCGCGCCAACGTCGGTAACGCGTTTGTCAGATTGGCCGCCCTTACTCGCGTGATGAACGACGATCAGGGCTGATCGCGTCTCTGCCGCGATCTGGTCGAGTAGGTTGTAAACAGCCGTCTCCGCCGCGTTGTCGTTCTCGCTCGTGCCTTCGGCCGCGAAGCGATATTTGGCGTCGAAGATGATCAGCTTGTACTGACGCGGCTCGACCGACTTGCGGAACTCGACAAGCAACTGTTGCAGGCTGCGAAGATTGCCGCGAAGGCACCATGTGTCGATGCCGTCGCGATAGTCCTCGAACGGCCTAGCTAGAGCATTGCCAACAGCCGGGATGCGGTGAGCAAGCGTCTCGGGGTGAAGTTCGTTGTCGATCAGCAGCACGCGACCTTGAGAGACTGGGAACAATCCCAGCCAATCCGACCCAGTGACGACGTTGATGGCCAAGCCGTACATCGTCCACGACTTGCCGGTCTTCGGATTCGCTATGAAGTTGGCAGTCTCACCCTCGCGGATGAAACCGTGAATCACCGGTGGGCTGAGCGTGCGGAACTTCTCAGTCAGTTCGCCGAGCGTGAACTTAGGGAACGCCGCAGCTTCGTCGGACGATTCCGCAGCCAACTCCAGTAGCTTCGCCGCGGTCCCACCTGCAGCGAGCCAATCCGAAACGTCCCCCTTTTCGGGCAAGCCGGGGAGCTCGACCGTCTTCACGCTGCGGGCGATGCCCGCGAGCGTCGCAGCAACTTGCTCGGCGTGCTTGCGGCCAGGATCATCGTTGTCGGGAAGCACGACGACGTGCCGGCCCTTCAGGTGCTCAGCGTGAACCGCCCGCCACTTCCCAGCGCCGCCGGCGTTGCACGTTGCGATGATGCCGAGCTTCGCCAGGTTGTCGCAATCCTTTTCGCCTTCGACGACGAACACGGGCGCCGCGGGATCAGCCCGGACGATTTCAGGGAGCCGGTACGGTACGACCTTGCAGCCCTTAACGCTCGGCGTGCCGTCCGCCCGACGTTGGCGGAAATCCTTCGGCAGCATCTTCACGACTTGAGATATCAGCGAGCCGTCAGCGTCGCGGTAGTCGTAAACCTTATCGACGTGCGGAGCTGAACCGTTGGCGTTACGCGGCCCCAGGTCTGCCATCGTCAAACCAGAAGCGGCGACCACGTCGCGAGTGTCGCAACCGGCATGGCAGTAAACGAGCGTCTTGTCGCCTTCGCGGGTGATCGATAGCGAGGCGGTTGAATCTTCGTGGCAAGGGCATTGAGCCATCCACGAGTCTTGGCCGTTCGACTTCACGCCTTCCAGGGCGTCGAGAATCGCGATTCCATGCGGGGCTGCAATCATCCGGCCACCCCCAGCTTGCCGGCTAGACGGACAACCGGCGAAAGCATAATCTCGGCAGCGTATCCAGCTTCGGCGTAACTCAACTGGCGATCGTTCAACCAGATGCAACGGGTGAGGTCGTCCACCTCGATTGCGATTCCGCCACGCTCAGCGGCTTCAATCACGTCGGCGAACCAACGGCCGCGTCGGTAGACGACTCGCAAGTCGAGTCGCTCGTGGACGTGCTGACGGAAGTTATCGAATGGCAGAATGTCGTAGAGCTCGGCTTCGATGATCCGCTCTGAGTCGCCGGCGGCGAACACGGTGAAGAGTTGGCCGTTCTCGTGGAGTAGGCCGGTGAGCATTACTGGGACGGCAGGGGGCGGTTGGTGTTGCATTACTCGCCCTCCCCGAAGAGGCCGAGTTGACCGGGGAGAGAGGCGACATGCTTCACCGAAGGCAGTGAAGCGTTGACCGTCGCACAAACGCCCGGCCGCATCTTGCCGCGACGCTTTGCAGCAGCTCTGTCGTTCCTCCAACACTGAGAGCAAGCCTGCTTGCCGCTGACAGTTTTGCCGGCGACGGAGTCAGCACGAAAGCAAACCATGCAAGCCTTGGTTTGCAGCTGAATGGTCCCTATCATGGGGATAGTCCTTTCGATTTTGCCCGGCCACCGAAATTGAGCCCTCGGTGCGTCCGGGCGTTTTAATGCGCGGACAGCCAGGCGGTGGTGGGGGTTAGAGAACGGCCGGGACTTCCCGGGCCTTGGAATAGCGCTGCAGTTCGTCGAGCCGGTAGAGAATCCGGCCGTCGTCGCGAACAAAGCCGATCTTGCCGGCTTGGCGACGATTGAAGAGCGTCTTCGGTGAGACGCCGAGAATGCGAGCGGCTTCACGCTCGCTGACTTGCAGAGGCTGCTGTGAGTTTGCTGCGGCTACCATTGGTCGCTCCCTTTGTCGTGTGCTTGCCGCTGTGTGCGGCACTGCAATCACGATAGGGGCGTCACCAATGATTCCCGGAAATGACGGGGTAATTTCCCGCCAAGTTTTCGGAAGCTACGGGGTTGTTTCCGCGTTTCACTTCGCCTTTTCGGGCCTCAAGTCGGCGAAGTTGTTCCTAAGGGTTTTTCCAGTTGTTTGGATACCATGGCTCCGAAGCGTCGTCGCGGCGCGGTCCGTTGCTGCAGTCCAGGGCAACCGCGATCTTAATTGCCGCTTGATTTCATCACGTGCTTTCGAGGCCACCGCTATGTCTGCGAATTGCGACACGCGAACGGGCGTCGACTTTTCGCGGTGAGTTGAAACGTCTGCGTACCGGCGTAGTTGCGACCCAACAACGAAGCATGAAGTCGCTATGCTCTCGCACTCTGTCGCGATGACGCTTACGGGCTCTCCAAGCTGAATCAATAACTTGGCGGCCTTGATGGACAATATCGCATTGTTAATGCCCCACAACGTCGAACTCAACCGCTCAAAGTCATCGAACTTCCCTCGCGGAATCCGATAGTATCGCTCGCAGCGAGTCCGCCAAGAGACGTAGCCGACCTCGGTTGAGCCGTCACTGCCGGCGGCCTCATACTCTGCTTCGGAAATGCTGCATCCAGCGTATGGCGGCGCATCAAACTCCCGGTGGCAGAGAACTCGCATTTTGACGAGCATTCGGAGCGTTGCGCCCAACTTCGGGGGTTGCCATTCGTCCATGCTTCCACACCTTTCAAAGAGCCGAGCCGGTCCCGGCCGCCGCGGGGTGTGGTCCGCTGACGGCCGGGGCCTGTGGGGGTAATTAGTCCCCGAGCCCAGCAGTGTCGTATCTTAGCAAAACCGGCCGGATAATCGGCGCGCGTTGCTTTGCGCGTTGCGTCCGGTCCAAAACCTCCAAAAGTCACTACCGTTTAGCGTTCCCCGTCCTATCATTTAGCGGCCGCCCGGGTGCTGATCGTCGATGATATTCTGACGACCGGCGCTACCTGCAGCGAAGCCGCCCGCGTCCTGCGCCGCGCCGGCGCCGCCGACGTCACCGTGCTGGTCCTCGCCCGCACACCCGCCAACGGCTAAAGCAAGCTATAAAACCCGCCAAACGACTCCCCCTCCCGATTCTTTCCGCTCTCCGCTTTCCAATGTCCTCCCCCCAGCCAACGACGAAAACCGGAAGTGCGCTCGACCCCTTTCGTCGCGCAATCGTCCGCGGCTTGGGTATCTTGCTCCCGCCACTGCTGACGATCGTCATCCTGCTGTGGGTCTGGAACACGATCGCCGACTACCTGCTCGTGCCGCTGGAGAATGGCGCGCGGACGCTGCTGGTCGACTATCACGAAAAGAGCATTATCCCGGCCGCTCTTGTCCCGCCCGATCAACCAGTGAAAGGTCGAGCCCTGATCGAAGGGGTCGCCTACCGACAAACCGCCGACGGTCAGTACATCCCTGCCGCCGATTACGACGAAGTCGCCGAAGTCGTCGGCCGCGGCCCGATGCCTGCCACTGCCGACGGCGTCTACCGGATTTACGTCCAGAACAAATACCTGCAACGGCGGATCGTCGTGCCGATCTTCCTTTGCGTCTTCGTGCTGACGCTGTACCTGCTTGGAAAGTTTCTGGCCGCCGGCGTCGGCCGCTTCTTCTGGACGCAATTCGAACGGGGCGTGACGCGGCTGCCGCTCATCCGCAACGTCTATTCGTCGGTCAAGCAAGTGACTGACTTCATGTTCACCGAAACCGAGATCGCCTACACCCGCATTGTGGCGGTCGAGTATCCTCGGAAGGGCGTGTGGCAAATCGCGTTCGTCACCGGCGAGAGCTTGCTGGACCTCGCTTGCGCGGCCAACGAACCGGTGCTCGCCGTGCTGATCCCGACCTCGCCGATGCCCTTTACGGGCTTCACCTGCACCGTAAAACGGAGCGAAACCATTGACCTGAACATTACGATGGAGCAGGCGTTACAATTCATCATGAGCTGCGGCGTCGTGACGCCGCCGCAACAGGTCTACAAATCGTCGACGTTCCGCCAGCTTCCCGCAGCGCCCCCATTGCCGGCCTCCAGTCCGGAAACGTGATGCCTCTCGATCGCCCGCTCCGCATCGGCACCCGCGCCAGCAAGCTGGCCCGCTGGCAGAGCGACTGGGTCGCCGCGGAACTAACGCGGCTCGGCGTCCAGGTTGAAATCGTCGAGATCACCACCCGCGGCGACGTTGAGCAACTCGGCCCCGTCGCCGATATCGGCGTGCAGGGCATCTTCACGAAAGAAATCCAAGCGGCTGTCCTCGCCGGCGAAGTCGACATCGCCGTTCACAGTCTGAAGGACCTGCCGACCGAACAAGTCAGCGGATTGGTCCTTGCCGCCACGCCGCCGCGCGAGAACGTCGCCGACGCCCTGGTGACGAACGCCGTCCCCTCGCTGGCCGAACTCCCTGCTGGCGCCCGCATTGGCACCGGCAGCCTCCGCCGTCGAGCGCAAGTCCTTCACCTGCGGCCCGATCTCCACGTCGCCGGCATTCGCGGGAATGTCGACACGCGACTCCGCAAACTCGACGAGGGGGAGTACGACGCCATCATTCTCGCCGCCGCCGGCCTCACTCGGCTCGGCTGGGCGTCGCGCATTTCCGAACTTCTCGAACCGCCCCGTATGCTGCCGGCGCCGGGCCAGGGCTCGCTGGCGCTGGAGTGCCGTGCCGACGACCTCGCCACGCAAGCAATCGTCGGCCAATTGAACGACCCCCCCACTCGCATTGGCATCGTCGCTGAGCGCACGATCCTCGCTGAGCTCCATGGCGGCTGTTCGGCCCCGATTGCCGCTTGGGGCCGCGTCGACGGCGAGTTGTTGCGCGTCGATGGTCTCGTCGCCAGCCTCGATGGCCGTGAGGTCCTCCGCAGTTCCATCATTGCGAACCTGCCGACGCACGACGCAATCGCGGCCATCCGCGAGGCTGAAGCGGCGGGCCTCGCTGCCGCGGAAGAACTCCGTAAGCTCGGCGCCGAGGAGATCATTCTCGCCGCTAAGCAGGGTTAGCGGTATTTAACTCGTTGTAGTTTCACTCCTGTGGTTCCCTCCCTTGATGGGGAGGTTAGGGAGGGGTGATGAGCAGCGTGTACCAGGCTTCTTCCCCCCCTCCCCTGCCCTCCCACCATTGGGAGGGAGCCAGAAGATCGTTTGTGATCCTATCACGTGCCGAGGTCTCAATCGGCAACCTCTGCCGATTGCCAATCGGCGCCGATCGGCGCCTTCTGCCGCTGGCGCCGCTAGCCTGCAAACGTCAACAGTCGCTCGCATCTCGCGAAAACTCAAGTGATTCTTACTAAGTCACTCTCGGCACGCCGCGTGCGTAGAGCCAGTCCACCGACATGCAGGGGGGCAACGCCTGCACTGGTCGAACGATGCCTTACGGCATGTACATCTCCGCCGAAGGGGCCCAAGCTCAGCAGCAACGGCTCGAAGTGATCGCCAACAACATGGCGAACATGGAGACGGTCGGCTTCAAGCGCGACATCCCCGTCTTCCAGGCCCGCTTCGCTCAGGCGATCCAGCAGCAAAGCGACTATCCGCATAGCGGCAAGCAGAACGACGTCGGCGGCGGCGTCAAGATCATCGACGTCGAAACCGACTTCGAATCGAAAAGCCTTCGCCAGACCGACATTCCGACCGACTTCACGGTCAACGGCGAAGGCTACTTCCAGGTTCAGGCCCCCGACGGCAATGTCTATCTGACGCGGGCCGGCAATTTCACGATCGACGCCAACGGCCGGCTCATCACGCAAGACGATATGCCGGTCCTCAGCACCGACGGCAACGAAATCCTCATCGACAACACCCGCCGCTGGGAAATCTACCCGGGCGGCAACATCGTTCAGAATGGCGAATGGACCGAGATCGGCCTCGCCAAGCCGCAGTCAAACGGCGATCTCGTCAAGATGGGCAACAACCTCTTCCGTCCCCTGGCTCCCGTGACGCCCGTGGGCGAAGGCGAGCGCGACGTTCGCCAAGGCTATCTCGAGCAATCGGGCGTCAACCCGACCCGCGAGATGATGGCGATGATCGAAACTTCGCGGGCCTACGAAGCCAACACCCGCATGATTCAACACCAAGACAACATGATCAGCGGTTTGGTGAATCGACTCCTCTCGACGCGAACCTAAGAATTGCAGCCCCTGGCTCCGCCAGAGGGTAGGTAAACCACTCCGGCAATCGTCGCCCTGCGTGGCGTCATCCCCTGGCGGAGCCAGGGGCTACATCAAAACCCTCTTCTCGATACTGCCATGAGCGTTCAAACCCTCTACACCGCCGCCACCGGCATGGACGCCCTCGAGACCAAACTCGACGTCATTGCCAATAATCTGGCGAACGTTAACACCACGGCGTTCAAGGAAGATCGGGCCAACTTCCAGGACCTCTTCTATCGCCAAATCCGTTACCCTGGCGCCCTCGACGCCGACGGCAATATTACCTCAACCGGCGTCGAAGTCGGTCTCGGTGCCCGCGTCTCCAGCACGCAAACGAATTACGAGCAGGGCGCCTTCGAGACCACCAATCGCCCGTTGGACCTGGCTATCGAAGGTGACGGTTTCTTCCGCGTCAACGACGCCACCAACGGCGGGACCCTCTACTCGCGAGCCGGTAACTTCGGCATCAACGCCAACAACCAAGTCGTTCTCGGCTCGGCTCAGAATGGCCTCGTGATCGACCCGCCGATTTCGATTCCGATCGAAGCGACCAACATCGTCATCACCACCGACGGCCAGGTGCAATACAGCACCGCCTCCGATCCCTCGCTGCAGAACGCTGGGCAAATCCTCCTCTCACAGTTCCTCAACCCTGACGGCCTCATCAAGCTCGGCGACAACTTGTACCGCCAGACCGACGCCTCAAGTTTCCCCGTCGACGGGCTTCCCGGCTCGAACGGCATGGGCACCGTCCGCCAGGGCGTGCTCGAAGCCTCCAACGTCCAGCCGGTGCAGGAATTGATTGACCTGATCACCACCCAGCGTGCGTTCGAGCTCAATTCGCAGGTCGTCCAAACGGGCGACCAGATCATGCAAGTCGCCTCAAATCTCCGCCGCTACTAGCAGAACGAAGCCATGTCACGCTTACTCCTCATCCTGGTCGCCCTGCTTGCTGCGTCGCCTGCGCTGGCGACGGAGGTCATCCTCCGCAATCGCGTCGAGGCCCGCGGTTCGGTCGTCCTGCTGGGCGACGTCGCCGAAATCAAGGCGGACGACGAGGCGCTCCGCAGCCAGCTAGCCGCCACTCCGCTCATCCCAACGCCGGCTGCTGGCACGCAGCAATATCTGCGGCTCGCTGAAATCCGCGACCTGGTCGCCTCGCGCGGCGTCGACGTTCGCGATGTGCGCTTCGGCGGTACGGTGGTGGTGTCGGTCCTCGCCGAGGCGGTTCCCGCCGCTGAGACGTCGAAACGCCAAGTCCCGAGCCGTCCCGTCCTGCGGACCGAAGAGGAAATCCAACTCGCCGGCGAACGCTTATCCGCCGCCGTGAAGCAATACCTTCAAGCTCAGACGGGCCACGACCTCTGGAACGTCAAAGTCGAAGCCGACGGCAAGTTGGCGGAATATGCGGAGCGAGTCGGCGATCGGATCCAGCTGAGCGGCGGCGAGGCTCCCTGGATCGGGCGCCAGCGTCTAACGCTGCTCGGCGAAGCGAATCAACCGCTGACGCTCCTCTACGCCAAAATCGACCGCCTCGAAATGGCCGTGTTCGCCGTGCAGCCGATCAAAAGGGGCGACCTCGTCCGCCGCAGCGACGTCGAGCTCCGCCCCCACCTCGGCGCCCTCCCCTCGCAGTCGGCTATGTCGCTCGAAGCGGTCGTCGGCCACGAGGCGGTCCAAGGCATCCGCCCCGATTCGATCGTGCAGGCCAATCAGCTCCGCACGCCGGTCATCGTCCGCCGTAACGAGCGCGTCAGCGTCCGTGCCCGCGCCGCCGGCGTTTCGGTGCGAACTTACGCGATGGCTCAGCAAGATGGCGGGATGGGCGATCTGGTGATGGTTCAATCGCTCGCTAGCAAAGAACGTTACGCCGCTCGCGTCATCGGCGTCCGCGAACTCGAAATCTTCACGGCGGGCGCCTCGGCCGCCGAACTTGCCGCCAATCCAGCTCCGGCCCAGTAATTGCTTCTTCACCGGAAACTCACTCATGCACCACTCTTCTCCCATCCGCCGTTCGTCCCTTGCCGCCTCGCTCATCGCGTCGGCGACTCTGGGCGTCGGCGTCGCATCGGCCCAAGACAGCAGCCTGCTGCTGGAGCCCGTTCGATCGCAACAACAGCAAGCGCTGACGATGGAAAACGGCTCGTTCATGTTCCGCGAACTGCCCGCCGACCATCGCCCCCGCGAGGTGCAACTCCACGATACGCTAGTGGTGATCGTCGACTACCGCACCCGCATGATCAGCGAAGGGGACGCGGAACAGCGGAAAAACTCGTTCCTCAACCAGGCCCTCACCAGCTGGCTCGCCTTCGACGGCAAATCGATCCGCCTCGCCCCGCAACTGGCCGGCGATCCTCGCATTTCGGGCATCAACAATAGCCAGTACCGGGCCGAGTCCGACCTCGAACTTCGCGACGCGATGTCGTTCAAAATCGCCGCGGAAGTCATCGACATTCGTCCCAACGGCAACCTTTACATCGAAGCCAACTGGGACGTCGAAAACAACGAAGAAAACTGGAAGACGTTCCTCGCCGGCGAAGTGAGCCGCGAGTCGATCCAGCCCGACCGGACCGTCACCAGCGAGTCAATCGTCAATCTAAAGATTAAGGCGAAACAAGTCGGCATGGTGCGAGAGGGTTACGAACGAGGTTGGTTCTCGAAGTTCTACGATCGCTACAAGGCCTTCTAACGCGGTTCGCCAAACGACGAACCAGACTCTCCGACACACGACTGAATCACATGACTCTTCATCGCACGCTCCTGACTTTGCTCGCCTTCGTCGCCATGTTCGGCGGCGTCGCCGACTGCTACGGCCGCACGGTCCTGCGGAATATTGTCCGCGTGAAGGGGCAAGAAACGAACACGCTCCGCGGCGTCGGCCTCGTCGTCGGCCTCAACGGCACCGGCGAAGCGAACGACCACGCCACGATGCGGGCGCTGGCCAGGGCGATGGAGATCATGGGCGCCCCGGTCCCCGAAGTCCCTCTGGGCGGTCGCAGCGGTTTGAAGGATCTGGAGAAGGTCAAAAACGTCGCCATGGTGATGGTCACCGCGACGGTTCCCGCCACCGGCGCCCGTCGCGGCGACCAGATCGATTGCTACGTCATGGGGATCAACGGCAAGAGCCTTGCCGGCGGCCGCCTCGCCTTCGCCGCATTGCAGGGCCCACACACGCAAGACCGCCGCGTTTACGGCCTCTGCGAAGGAGCCGTCCACCTACAGGACCCCGAATCGCCCAACGTCGGCTTCATCAAAGGGGGCTGCCAGATGGAGGAAGACATCTTCACCCCTTTCGTCCACAACGGCTGCATCACGCTGATCCTCGAAGAACACCACGCCAACTTCCAAACCGCCACGGAAGTCGTCGATTCGATCCACAAACTCTACTCCCGCGAGGGAGACGGCTTCGTCCAGGCGGTAAACGCATCAAACATCGTCGTCCGCATTCCGCAAGAGTACCAAGACAACCCGGTGGCGTTCGTCGCCGACATCCTCGACGTCGACATCTACTCCGCCGAGCCTGAAGCCCGCGTGATTATCAACCAGCGTACCGGCACGATCGTCATCAGCGGCGACGTCACGATCGGCGACGTCGTCGTCTCGCACAACAACGTCGTGATCGAAGCGGGCGATCCGCCCGGGTTCACGCCGATCGGCACTGAACAGGTCAATTCCACGAAGCTGGACGCCCTGGTCGACGCCCTCAACTCGATCAAGGTCCCGAACCAGGATCGGATCGAAATCATCAAGGAAATCGCCCGCAGCGGCAAACTTCATGGGCGCCTGATTGTGGAATAATGCGGGCAGGAAAAACTAACCGCGAATCACGCGAATAAGACGAGGACCATTCCCTAAAGAGCAGGCAACTAACTCTTGGCCCGCGAATCCAGTATTCAATTCTCCTCAGCATTTCCTTATTCGCGAAGATTCGCGTAATTCGCGGTTAAAGAATTTTTAAGCCATGCAAATCAACCTCAATAGCACCGCGAACATCAAGCCGCTCCGGCAGACGACGTCGTCGGCCGATCAGCAGCTCGACAACGCCCGCGAACTGCAGGGGGCGTTTGAAGACTTTGTCGGCAAGAGCTTTTACGGCGAGATGCTCAAGTCGATGCGCAGCACCGTCGGGGAGCCCGCCTACTTCCACGGCGGCAACGCCGAAAAGATTTTTCAGCAGCAACTCGATCATCAGATCGGCGACGAAATGTCGAAATCAAACGGCGGCGAACTCTCGGCCGCCATGTTCCGCCGCCAGTTCCCGAAAGAAGCGGAACTGATCGCCAAGGCTGACAAAAACGCCGCTGCATCGCTCACCGATCTCAGCTCGCTTCGCCGCCGTTAATATTTCGGTATCTACCCAGAAACAAATCGATTGGGCGCCACTGGCATCCTGCCAGTGCAGAAGTGGGTACTCGATCGATACTTCCCACTGGCAAGATGCCAGTGGCGCCGATGTAACCGCTAATTCCCAGTGCATGCGTCCACCGGCGGAGCCGGTGGCTTCAATAAGGACCTCCGCTCGTGACCGCCGCCACGCCGCTCCATTGGGAAACGGAACTCGCCGCGCTGCTGAAGCGGCTCTCGACCGCGCAGCAGGAGTTGCTGTCGCTGCTGTCGGTAAAGCGCGAGCTCATCGTTCGCCGCGACCACCAGGGCCTCTCCGATCTCGTCACGCGCGAAGGCGAACTGGCCGCCGAGTTGCAAGCATGCCAGCAGCGCCGGCAAGAACTGTTGCGACAAGCCGACGCCGAAGGACTGCCGTCATGTTCGCTCGAAGAACTCGCCACCGCGCTGCCACGTTCGGCCGCTTCGGCCCTGAAAACGCCGGTCGCCGAGGCACGCCAGCGCGCCGAACTCATCCGTCACGAGTGCCTTGCGCAGTGGGTCGCCGTCCAGCGCACCGTCCTGCACCTTTCACAAATGCTGGAGATCATTGCTACGGGAGGCCGATCGCAGCCGACATATGGAAAGGGCCGCGTCGTCGAACGAGGCGGCGCCCTCATCGATCAGGCAGTCTAGGAAGCGCCGCGAGTTTAGGGGCGTCGACCAGCGGACTGCGACGCGAGTCGCGGAGCGCACGTCGGCGTCGCGATATAGCTCCGCTGGCGCTTCGTCCTAACCTCGTCGGCCGCTTCTCATGTCGATCTTCGGCTCCATCCAGATGGCGGGCAATACGCTGCAGGCGATGGAAATCGGCCTGCACGTCGTCGGCAACAACATTGCCAACGCCAACACGCCCGGTTACATCCGCGAGCGCGTCCTCTACGCCCCGGCGCCAGTCCAAAAGCTCGGCAATCTGACGCTCGGCCTCGGCGTCGAGATCGCCGGCATCGTCCAGAACATCGACACGTTCATCGAGGACCGCCTCCGCGGCGTCGCCGGCGATCGGGCCAGCTCCGAGATTCAGGAGAAGGTCTACCGCGATCTCGAGTCGATCATCGGCGAGCTTTCCGACACCGACGTCAGCACGCAACTCACCAATTTCTTCAACAGCATCGAAGAAGTCGTCGATCAACCCGAGGAAATGTCGGTCCGCAACCTCGCCGTCCAGGCCGGCAAGGCGCTGGCGACGACGATCAACACGCTCAATCGTCGCGTCACCACGGCCTACGAAGAGTTCGGCATCGAGGTGAACAATCTCACGACCGAAATCAACACCCTCACCGAACAGGTTCGCAAGCTCAACGTCCAGATCGTTTCGCTGGAAGGGGGCAATCCCACGGCCAGCCAGGCCGGCGCCCTGCGCAGCCAGCGCGGAGTCGCGCTGAAGCGCCTCGCGGAAATCGCCGACGTGTCGGTCACAGAGAATTCAGTCGGCGCCGTCAACGTCACCGTCGGCGGCGAACTGCTCGTCTTCGAAGGGACCGCTCGACCGGTCAAAACCGTCTACGCGACCACCAATGGCCGACCTACCGCCTCGATCCAGTTTGTCGAGAATAGCAGTCCCCTCCGCGTTTCCGGGGGCGAATTGCACGGCATCTACGAATCACGCGACCGCATCGTCGGCGGCTTTCTTGATCGACTCGACAACTTCGCGTCGGCCCTGGCGTTCGAGTTCAACAAGATTTACTCGCAAGGCCAAGGCGCCACCGGCTTTCAAAGCGTCACCAGTCAAGAGTCGGTCAGCGATCCTGCGCTCACGCTCGACGCCGCCGGGTTGCCGTTCACGCCGGTCAACGGACAGTTCAAACTGCTCGTCTATAATACGGCGACCAAGCTGACAGAAACGCACACCATCAACGTCGACCTCGACGGCCTGCAAGACGACACGACGCTCGCTTCGCTGGTCAGCCAGCTAAACGGCGTCGCAGGCGTCAACGCGCAGGTCACCTCCGATAACAAGCTGAAAATCTCCGCCGCGAGCGCCGAAACGCGGCTCGCCTTCGCCGACGACAGCAGCGGCTTGCTGGCGGCGATCGGCGTCAACACCTTCTTCACCGGCTCCACCGCCGCGACGCTCGCCGTGAACGCCGTCGTCGCTGCCGACGGCTCGAAGTTCGCCGCCTCCAACGCCGGCATTGGCGTCAACGTCGAGAACGGGTTGCGATTGGTCGCCCTCCATGACGAGGGGCTCGCCAGCCTCAGCGGCAACTCGATCACCGGCCTGTACGACCAGTTGATTAACGAAACGGCTCAGGGAGCCACGGTCGCTGGTTCCTTGACTGATGGCTTCAAGGTATTCGAGCAAACGCTACAAGCCAACGCGCAAGCCGTCAGCGGCGTCAATCTCGACGAAGAAGCGATCGACATGATCATGCTGCAGCGGACCTATCAGGCGTCGGCTCGCTACATCTCCACCCTGTCGGAACTAATGGACATCCTCGTTTCGCTGTAAAGCGAGCCGGGTCGTCCCGACCCCGGCGCGCTGCAGTAAACACCCAAAAGCAACAAGTCCCGTCGCACCGCAGTTATGGCCAGCATCATCCCACTCCCGACGACCCGCGTCAGCGGCATGCTGGTCCGCCAGCGGCTGCTCGCGCAATTGCAAGGCGATCAGCTCGATCTCTTCCGCCTGCAAAACCAGGTCAGCACCGGTCAGCGCTTCACGCTCCCCAGCGAGGACGCTCCCGCCGCCCGCCGCGCGATGACGCTGCAAAGGTTGCTGGAACGCAAGACGCAGATCCGCTCCAATATAGAAACCGGCCAAACCTTTCTGAAAAGCACCGACGTCGCCCTCAACAACGTCGCCGGGCTCCTCGGCGACATCCGTGGCGTGGCGCTCGGCGTCTCGGGCACGACGTCGACCGATTCCGAGCGCCAAGCCGCGATCACCGAAATCAATCGCGCCATCGAGCAGATGGTCTCCGTCGGCAACACGCAATTTCGCGGTCGCTACCTGTTCGCCGGATCGCAGACCAACGTCGAACCTTACTCCTACAACGGCGCCTACGTCACCTACCATGGCGACGATCAGTCGATCCGCAGCCATTCCGATCTCGGCGTGCTGTTCTCGACGAACGCCACTGGCCAGGACGTCTTCGGCGGCATTTCCAGCGAAGTCCTCGGCGGCGTCGACTTGAACCCGGAAGTCACCGCCGACACGCCGCTCAGTTCGCTCCGCGGCGGCCGCGGCATCAGCCCCAACGGCGCCTTGCAGATCTCCGACGGCGCCAATTCCGTCATTGTCGACATCAGCCACGCCGCCACCGTCGGCGACGTCGCCCGGCTGATCGAAGCCAACGCCCCCTTTGGGCGCAAGGTGACCGTCGACATCACCGGACAAGGCCTGACGCTGCAACTCGACTCCGCCGGCGGCGGCAACCTTACCGTCAAGGAAGTCGCCAGCGGCAAGGCGGCGAGCGAGCTCGGCATCCTGAACACGCTCGGCGTTCTCACGAACCCGTTGGTCGGCGGCGATCTAAATCCCCTCGTCGCCAAAACGACGCAACTCGACAGCCTGCTCGGCTCCAAAGCCCGCACCCGGCTTGTTTCGCCCGGCGACAACAACAACCTGCTGATCCAAGCCGCCGTCAACGGAGTCCAATACAACGGCGCCACGATTCAGATCGTTGACGACGAGCTCCTCCGCGCGTCGCCCGGCGTGGCGCCAGGAGCGGAATACGCCCAATACTCGGCGACCGCCCGGCAGGCCCAGGCCTCGCTCCGCTTCAGCGGGCCCGGCAACGATTTGACGATCACCGCCAACACGGCCGGCACGGCGTTCAACAACGTCGACGTCGTCGTCGTCGGCGCGACCGGCCTCGGCAACGCCGCCAATGCCAGCTACAACAGCACCACCAAGCAACTGACGATCACCGTCGACGACGCCGGCGCCACGTCGCTCGACGCTGTCGTCAACGCCGTCAACGCCACCGGCGACTTCACGGCCACCTCCGACGAAAGCGCCGAAGGCCCTGCGTCGTACAACGGCGCCTCGCTCATCGCGGCGTCGGACATTTCCAACGTCCAAGGCGACACCGGCAACAGCGGCGGGGCCGCCAACACGCTGTACGTCTACGTTCGCGCCAACGCCTCGAGCGCCAATAACGTCGCCGCGGCGATCAACGCCGAGGGAACCTTCACCGCGACGCTCGACACGCTCGACACCACCAACAGCTCCCAAGCCGGCGCCCAGCCCGTGTCGCTCAACGCGACCGCCACGACCTCCGGCGGCAGCGGCGCCCCGTTCGACGCCTCCAGCGGCCTTCGCATCGTCAGCGGCGAATCGACTTACACGCTCACGTTTGACGACGCGGAAACGGTCGAAGACCTGCTCAACATCATCAACGGCTCCGAAGCCGGCCTGCACGCCGAGATCAACGCCGACGGCAGCGGCATTAACATCCGCTCGCGGCTCAGCGGCACCGACCTCCAGATCGGCGAGAACGGCGGCCAAACCGCCACGCAGCTCGGCATTCGCTCGTTGACGGGCGAGACGCGGCTCGATGCGCTCAACCGCGGCCTCGGCGTCCCCGCCAAGCGCGACTCCTATCAGGAGAACCCGCCGCCGTTCGTCACCGACTTCACGATCACCGCCAGCGACGGCGTCGGCACGGTCGACCTGCCGATCGACGTCTCCGGGGCCGAAACCGTTCAGGATGTGATCGACCTAATCAACAACCACACGCTCAACAATACGGCCGGCGTCGCCGTGACGGCGCGGCTCAACGTCACGGGCAACGGCATTGAACTCGTCGACGACGCCGGCCAGCCCCTCACGATCACCGCCGCCGAAGGGAGCCAAGCCGCCGAATATCTCGGCCTCCTCCCGGCCGACACGACGACCGTCACCAGCGCCAGCGGCGTGATTACAGGAACCGACAAGAACTACCTCGATACGCCCAGCGTCTTCACGACGCTGATTCGCCTGCGAGACGCCCTCGCCGCCAACGACATCACGGCGGTCGAGAACGCCATCTCAGGCATCGACGCCGATCTCGACCGCATCACGTTTTCGCGCTCCGAAGTCGGCGCCCGCCAACGGGCTCTCGACGTTACGCAACAGAATCTCGAAGACGAAGACGTCCAACTCCGCTCGGCCCTGTCCGAGGAGTTGGAAGTCGACCTCGTCGAAGCGATCTCCAATCTCACCGCGCGACAGGTCTCGCTGGAAGCTTCTCTCAAAGCAACCGCGAGCATCCTGCAGATGTCGCTGCTGAGCTATCTGTAGCAGACGACGCCTGGGGAACAGCAAGGTCTGAATGATTAACCGCCAAGGACGCCAAGGTTCGCCAAGGAAATGCGGGGGAGGAATTGAACCACGACGGCCACGACGGCCACGACGGAAGAAACGAGGAAGAGTTTGGAACCGCCGATAAACGCAGATGAACGCAGATAATTCTTATTGGCGTTTATCGGCGTTTATCGGCGGTTCCAACATTCTTGCTCTTCCCTTGGCGAACCTTGGCGTCCTTAGCGGTAAATCAAAACGACTTAACAGTCTTCTAACGTTCGTCTGACAGGCTTGTCAGCAACGCCATCGCCAGCCGCCACATCTTGCCCCGCTCGCCGCATCGCAAGAAGCCGCGCATTTTTACTGTTCCCCCCCGCCTCGCTGCGCCGATGCTAAGGGTGCCGTGGGATAGCACAGGCGACCTCGAGATTGTCTCGAGTCAGAGATCCGCCTCAGGGAAGGTGCGGGTGGCGATATGGAAATCACGACATCAAGATTTGGCGTTCTTGCCGTTCAGCCGTCGGACATTCTGACATTCGACCAAGGTCTGATCGGGCTTCGCGCCTGCCGCCGCTGGGTGGTGTTGGCCGACGCGCATAACTCCGCGCTCGGTTGGCTACAATCAATTGACGAGCCCGAGTCCGCGCTCGGCGTCGTCAGCCCGCGCCGCTTCGTCTCTGATTATCAGCTGCGAATCGCCCGCCAAGACCTGGCCCCTCTGCAATTAGTCAACGCGACCGACGCGCAAGTCGTCGTGATCGTCAGCCGCCACCCGGAAGGACTGGCGCTCAACCTGCGGGCGCCGCTGGTGATCAACGTCGACGGTCGCAAGGGTCGGCAAGTCATCGCGAGAGATCCCCTCCCCGTGCGGTTGATCTTGCCGACTGACGGCGAGATGCGGCTCACGGCATAAGATAAGAAGCTCGGAGTTGCGAGGCGCGAGCGACGAGTTGATTGGGCGGACTTTCCGCTCGCCACTCGAAAAAGCGCGACTCGCCGTTCCCCCCTACCGATAACCACCTCGCGCGTCGACTCCATCGACAGCGCGCTCGCCAGATACACAATCAGCAGCGCGGTTCCAACCGCGATTAGGGAGACGCCGCCATGCTTGTTCTATCCAGAACTCGCGACGAGAGCATCATCATCGGCGACAACGTGGTGGTGACGGTCGTCGACGTCCGCGGCGACAAAGTGAAGCTCGGCATTGAAGCCCCACAGGACGTTTCGGTCCATCGGCGGGAAGTCTACGAAGCGATCCGCCGCGAGAACCAACAAGCCGCCAAGCTCCGCCCCGAGGAGGCGCGCGGCCTCGGACGGCCTTCGTCCACTGAGCGTCCTTAAGCTGTCCGGGCGCCTGTCTGGTTAGGCAACGACAATCGGCTTTGACGATTGATCCGCTTGCGCCGCCTGGACAGTTACGCTCCTCGTCGGCCGATCTTGCCGGCTATGCCGGCCGCGCTTAGCGAGACAACTTCGGAATGCTGCATTCCGGGGTAAAGGTGCTGTCACTCCCTCAAGCCCCCTTTTACCCCACGTCGATATCTCGCCCTAGACGGTGAGTCGGAAAACACTGCGGTCGCTGCACAAGCGGAGCGGAGTCGGTCCGACGGCGAGGGACCGCGGCGTCGCCCAGAAAAATTTTTCCGTCATGGCGCAGGACTACAACCTACGCTTGGCGCGACGGACTCTGGCGAGCGCTTGCGATAGGGCGAGGATTCGCCAGGACCGTCGAGATACCCAACTACGGTGGATAAACGCGAGGCGGGTGACCTCGGCGCCGTGCGATCGACCAAATGATTGGCCAGAACTGAGCCGCTCCCCCAGCGCTCTGGCCCGCGTCCGAAAAGTGGCTCTTACCTGACAGGGGTTTGAAGAATGACTCGTATCAATACAAACGTGAGTTCGCTGGTCGCTCGTAATACGTTGCGCCAGTCCAACGCGTCGTTGGAGCAATCGCTCACGCGGCTCAGCACCGGTCTCCGCATCAACACCGGCAAGGACGATCCGGCCGGTTTGATCGCCAGCGAAAACCTTCGCTCGGACATCACCAGCATTCAACGGGCCATCACGAACACCGACCGGGCCAATCAGGTCATCGCCACCGCCGAGTCCGCCCTCGGCCGGGTCAGCTCGCTGCTCAACGACATCCGCGGCCTGGTGACCGAAAGCGCCAACTCGGGCGCCCTCAGCGACGAGCAACTCGCCGCTAACCAGCTCCAGGTCGACAGCTCGCTCGAAGCCCTCAACCGCATCGCCCAGACCACGACCTTCCAAGGTCGTCGTCTGCTCGACGGCAGCCTCGACTTCCTCACGACGGCTGGCACGAATTTCTCGAACATTTCGGACCTGAAGATCGATCAGGCCAACCTCGGCGCCACCGGCAGCGTGTCGGTGTCGGTCAACGTCACCACGGCCGCCACCCAGGGCCAGGTTGACGTCACGGCCATCCCAGCCGCGGTCGTCGGCGTCGCGGCCAGCACCACTGCCACGTTCACCAACACGGCCACGCAGGCTACCGGCGGTACAGTCACGATTGGCGCCGAAACGTTCAGCATCGCAGCTGACGCTGCAGGCGCCGCGGACGGCGCGGAAGGCAACCAAGCCGTCACCATCGCTATCACCTACGGCGCCGGCGGCGCGTCGACTAGCTACACGGCTGGCACTAACACGCTCAACGTCAGCGTTACCCAGGCTGACGGCGTCGCCACTGTCTCTGATATTCAAGCTGCTATCAACGGCGGCAGCGATTTCACTGCCTCCGGCGGTACAGGCGGTAACACCGTCTCCGGCAGTGGCACAATTGCCGGTTTGGCCGGCGGTCGCGATGCCGGCACCCGCGTGATCACGATCACTGCCGCAACGGCAAGTGCCTCCTTCAATGCCAAGACCGTGACGATCGTCGAAGCGGCCTCCACCGCCACTCCAACGGCCGTAGATGACGGATCGGGCAACATTACCGTGACGGTTGACGATACGGCGGCCACCGACCTCGATGACATCGCCACGGCCATCAACGCCCTTGACGATTACAATGCCTCGATCGACGTCGGCACCGGCGACGGCTTGTACAACCCGACGACCCAAACGCCTCCCGTTGTGGCGAACACCGCTGGCGGCGTCACCGCCTCGGGCGGCATCGCGGCCGACGTGGTGCTCGAACTCGCCGGCTCGAACGGCGCCGAAGTCCTCTCCTTCGGAGCTGGCACCAGCATCCAAGGGTTGGCCGACGGCATCAACCTGGTGAAAGACGCCACCGGCGTCGAAGCGGTCGTCAACGGCACCACGCTGGAGTTGGTCTCCACCAGCTACGGCACCGACTCGGTCGTCGACCTCCGCGTCATCAGCGAAGGCGCCGGCGCCACTCCGGCCGGTACTTTCACGACCGCCATCGGCGATCGTGATCGCGACACCGGCACCGACGTCGTCGCCTCGATCAACGGCGTCGTCGTCAATGGCAAGGGCAACCAGTTCTCGATCAACACGGCCAGCCTCGACCTCAGCGGTTCGTTGGCTGCCGGGTTCACCGGGACGGCCGACTTCACGATCGACGGCGGCGGCGCCTTGTTCCAACTCGGCCCCGACGTCGTGTCGAACCAACAAGCTCGCCTCGGCATCGGCAGCGTCAACACCGCCAAGCTCGGCGGGGTGAGCGGCAAGCTGTTCCAACTCGGCGACGGCAAGAACGCCTCGCTCGCGAACGACTCGACGACGGCTGCCGCCATCGTCGGCGAAGCGATCGACCAGGTCACCTTGCTCCGCGGTCGATTGGGCGCCTTCCAACGGACGACGCTCGAAACCAACAAGAACGCCCTTAACGACGTGTTGGTCAACCTGAGCGAAGCCGAAAGCTCGATCCGCGACGCCGACTTCGCCGCCGAATCGGCGAACCTGACGCGTGCTCAGATTCTGGTTCAGTCCGGCACCACGGTGCTCCAGATCTCGAACCAGAACCCGCAGAACGTCCTGTCGCTGCTCCGTGGTTAATCCCCGGTAGCCAGTCATCAATAACGACAAGCCGGCTCGGCCCCTCAAAAGGCCGAGCCGGCTTTTTTCGTTGACCGTTTTTGCAGCCCCCGGCTCCGCCGGGGGGTCGCGCACCACGCTGCAACGGCCGGCAGCGCCATCACCACTGCTACCCCCCGGCGGAGCCGGGGGCTGAACCTAGCGGCATCGTTCAATGACGCCTTGAGTCCCGAAGGGACGCGCTGCGATAGCCCAGGGCGCAGCCCTGGGTCCATCTGGCAGTCAAAGATCAGTAGCCCTGTAAGGGCGCGCCTAGGTTGACCAGCAATGCCGCCCATGCGCGCCCTTTCAGGGCTAGCCCCACTATCTGGAACTCCCCGCCCAGGGCTTCGCCCTGGGCTGTCATAGCGCGGCCTTACAGGCCTCTTTGCCCCTCCGGGCGAATTCACATGCCCCTCCGGACAATTTCGCATGCTAGCAACGCGCCTAACAACCTGTAGGAACTAGCGAAAGAGTGCCGATAACTCTCGATACGCCGACGCCCACAGGTCGGCGGCCGCCCACGATGCTCTGCGACGTATCCTTTCCCGTGGCAATTCGCACGGGACGCCGGCTCGAAGCTTTGATTCTGCGACCGAAAGTCTGTTCGTATGGCAAGAATCTCCTCTAGCGTCGGCTTGGTGACTGGCCTCAAGATCGAGGACACCGTCAAGCAGCTGATGGCCGTCGCCGCGCGCCCCCGCGACATGCTCAAGACGCGCACCGACAGTCTCAAGCAGGAGCAGCTCGCCTTCGACACCCTCGGATCAAAACTCCTCAGCTTTCAGTTCTCGGCTAACAAGCTCAAAGCCAACTCCGTCTTCAACACGCGAACCGCGACCACCAGCAACGAAGACTTGCTGCAAGTATCCATCCCGACCGGCGCGACTCCCTCCGTGGGATCGTTCCAGGTGCGCCCCGTGCAAGCCGCTTCGGCTCAGCAAGTCGTGAGCCAGGCTTTCCAGGGAACCAACGCTAACCTCGGCAGCGGCACGTTTTCGTTTGGCTTCGGCGGGTTTCTCGACCAAGGGATCTCGCTCGACCAACTGAACGAAGGCGCCGGCGTCCAACGAGGCAAGATCCGCATCACCGACCGCAGCGGCGTCACTGCCGTCATCGATCTCAGCTTCGCCCGCACCGTCGACGACGTCACGGCGGCGATCAACAACAACACCGACATCGCCGTCACCGCCACGACCGACGGCGACTCCTTCGTGCTAACCGATAACTCGGGCGGCAGCGGAAATCTGACGGTCGGCGAAAGCGGCGGCGACACGACCGCCGCCAGCCTCGGCCTGGCCGGCATCAGCGTCGCCGCCAACACAGCCACCGGCGCCGACATCCTGCGGCTTCACGCGGGGACGAAGCTCTCGACGCTCAACGACGGCAACGGCGTCACCATCAACAAGCAAGGGGTCGTCGACCTCGACGTCATGCTTTCCGACGGCTCGTCGTTGGGGATCGACCTGCACGACGCCGAAACCCTGGGCACGGTGATCGAACAAATCAACGCCGCGGGGACGGGCAAGCTCACGGCCGCCATTTCCAGCGACGGCAATCGCCTGGAATTGACCGATCTCACCACCGGATCGACCGATTTCTCGATCGATAACGGCGTGACTGGCACGGCTGCCGAAGACCTCGGCATCGCCACGACGACCACCGGCGCCGCCATCACCGGCAAGCGGCTCATCTCGGGCCTGCGCGACACGCTCCTGACTAGCCTTAACGGCGGACAGGGAATCGGCACGCTCGGCGTCCTCCAAGTCACCGACCGCAACGGCGGCTCTGCCAACGTCGATCTCGCTGCAGCCGAAACCCTCGACGACGTCATCGACCTGATCAACGCCTCGGCGGCGAACGTCACCGCCTCGATCAACACGGCCCGCAACGGCCTGACGATCACCGACGACTCGGGTGGCGGCGGCAACCTGATCATCGCCAACGGCGACGCCACGAACTCGGCCGACAAGCTGGGCCTCACGGCCAACGTGGCGGCCTCGTCCAAGAGCTCCGGCGCCCTCAAACGCCAGACGATCAGCGAGGCGACGCTCCTTTCCTCCCTGAACGGCGGCAAGGGAGTCGTCTTCGGCGACGTCCGCATCACCGACACCAAAGGCATCACGAAGACGGCCGACCTCAACACGTCGGGCCTCGAACCGCAGACGGTCGGCGACGTCATCGACGCGATCAACGCCCTCAGCAACGGCGTCGAGGCCCGCATCAACGACGCTGGCGACGGCGTCATCCTGGTCGACACCGCCGGCGGCACAGGAACGCTCGGCGTTACGGACTCCAGCGGCGACATCGGCAAGTCGCTCAACCTCACCCGCGCCAGCAAGACGATCGACGTCAACGGGACGCCGACCAAGGTGATCGACGGCTCGAACTCCTACACGATCGATCTCTCGAGCCTACAAAGCTCTGGCTCCGCCGTGACGCTCTCATCCCTCAACGGCGGCAGCGGGATCGGCGAGGGCGACATCCGCATCACGGACGCGACCGGCAAAGTGATCGCCCTCGATCTCAACGGCAGCGACGCAGGCATCACGACCGTCGGCCAGTTGATCGACGCCATCAACGAGAAGGCCGAAGCCGGCGGAGTGGGCGTCGTCGCACGACTCAACTCCGCCAAGACCGGCATCGAGCTCGAAGACACCAGCGGCGGCGGCGGCAAGCTCAAGGTCGAGGAGATCGGCTCCGGCACCGCAGCTAAAGACCTCAAAATTCTCGGCGAAGCGACCAAGATCGGCGGCAAGCAAATCATCAACGGCGCCGGCGCCTTCACCGCCGCGTCGGCGACGCAAACCGGCCTCTCGGCCCTCGCCGCCAGCATCAACGACCTCAAGGCCGGCGTCACCGCCTCCACCGTCTTCGACGGCACGGGATATCGACTGACGCTGGCCGTCAACGCCACTGGCGCCGCCAATCAGTTGCTGATCGACTCCGGCACCTCCTCGATGAGCTTCGAAGAAACCGCCAAGGCCCAAGATGCCGTGATCCTCTACGGCAACAGCAGCACCCCCGGCGGCGGCGTGCTCGTCAGTTCGCAGACCAACACATTCACCGGTACGGTCGGCGGCGTCAACCTCACCGTCGGCGGGCCGAGCGACACGGCAATCACCGTCTCCGTCTCGCAAACAGACGAATCCCTGATTACCTCCGTCGAAGACTTCGTCGAGTCGTACAATTCGCTCCGCGACGACCTCGACAAGCTCACGGAGTTCGACGGCGAGGCCCTCACTACCGGGCTGCTGTTCGGCACGAACGAAGCGTTGCAAATCGACACGCGACTGTCGCGAGCCCTCACCGATCGCTACAGCGGCCTTGGGAATCTCCAGTCGCTGGAGCAGATTGGCCTCAGCGTCGGTGAGGACGGCAAGCTTGAGCTCAACACGACCAAGCTCAAGGCGGCGTTCGAAAACGACCCCGCCGGCGTGCAGGAGTTTCTGTCCAACGCTCAAACAGGCGTCGCGGCGAAGATCTCCAAAGTCGTCGACAGCCTCGCCGGCGACGAAAACTCGCTCATCGCCTCCAGCAGCGAGGCCCTGCAAGATACCATCGAAGCCAATGAGTTGCGGCTCGAACAGTTCGAAACGCAACTCGCCTCGCAAGAAGATCGGCTCCTGAATCAGTTCTATCAGCTTGAATTGATCATCGCCAAACTTCAGCAAAGCCAATCGGCCCTCGACGGCCTGCAACCGTTGGCGCCCTACACCGGCGTCAACGGCTAAACATCGTTGAAACTGCTGCGGCGACGCTCGCTACGCCGATAGCAGTGAGTGAATAGAGTGAAGCGACGAGACGACTCTCACGGAGGGGGAACCATGACCTACGCCGCCAACGCCAATTCGCGATATCTCGACGGTCGCGTCCAGACCGCCTCGCAGCCTGAGCTCCAACTCATCCTGCTCGACGGCGCGCTTCGGTTTGCCCGGCAAGCCGAACAGCTTTGGAACGAGCCCGAACAGCGCGCCGAGTGCGATCATCTGCTGACGCGCACCAACGATATCGTTGAGGCGCTGATCCAAGGACTCGTCATCACCGAATCCGAAATCTCGCGCCGCCTGGCCGACGAGTACGCCTTCGCCTTTCGGCAAATCGCGCTGGCGCAGCTGAACCACGACTCGGCGCCCTTGGCCGCCGCGCTCCACTTGCTGCAGTACGAGCGAGAAACCTGGCAACTCGCCTGCGAGCAACTCAAGGCCGCCGCCCCGGTCCCCACGCCGATCGCCCCCCTCGCCGGCCTCCACTTCGAATCCGCCGGCCTCTCCCTCCAGGGATAGGCGACGCCCGCAGCCGCCGGTCAACGACCGGCCGGAACGGCTCAAATCGAGTGTGGAATGCTGAATGCTGAATGGGGAATGGAGAGTAGCCGCAACTCACCCCATTCCCCCTTCAGCATTCCCCATTTGCATTCGCTTCGGCGGCTCGTTGAGCCGCGGCTACGCCGCCCCCTTCGCCGTGCCGCGCGAAATCGGTAGGATGGGAAATCTATCCACCCCGCCAATTCGCACGCCCACCGCTGAGGATTCCCGTGTCCGCCACCCAAGCCAAGCAGCTCATCCGCGTCGGCCATAGCCCCGACCCCGACGACGCCTTCATGTTCCACGCCTTGGCGAACGACTGCATCGACACCGGCAAGTACCAATTCACGCACGAGTTGGTCGACATCGAAACCCTCAACCGCCGCGCGTTCCAGGGCGAGCTTGAACTGACCGCCGTCAGCATCCACGCCTACGCGTTCCTGCACGACAAGTACGACCTCTGCTCCTGCGGCGCCAGCATGGGCGACGGCTATGGCCCGATGGTCATAGCCAAAGAGTCAGGCACGATCGACGATCTGATGACCAAGACGATCGCCGTGCCGGGAACGCTCACCAGCGCCTTTCTCGCCCTGCGGCTCTGCATGGGCAAGGATTTTGAGCATGTCGTCGTCCCCTTCGATGAAATCATCGAAGTCGTCAACAAGGGCGAGTACAACGGTCAGCGGATCGACGCCGGCCTGATCATCCACGAAGGCCAGCTCACCTACGGCCAGAGCAACCTAAAGCTGATCGTCGATCTCGGCGTCTGGTGGAAGGAGCTCACCGGCCTGCCGCTTCCGCTCGGCGCCAACGCCATCCGCAAGGATCTCGGCCCGCAAGCGACGCAGGACGTGACGCGGCTCCTTTACGAGAGCATCAAGTACGGCCTCGACCACCGCGAAGCCGCCCTCGAGCACGCCCTCCAATACGGCCGCGACCTCGATCGCAGCCAGGCCGACAAATTCGTCGGCATGTACGTGAACGACTGGACGCTCGACTTCGGCGCCCGCGGCCGCGACGCCGTAACGCAGTTCCTTGCCATGGGCTACGAACGCGGCGTCCTGCCGGAACTCGTCACGCCGGTGTTCGTGTAACGTGATTGCAGCCCCGGGCTCCGCCCGGGGGTCGCGCACCACGCCGCAACGGCAAGCAGCACCGTCAACGCTTCGACCCCCTGGAGGAGCCAGGGGCTGAAAGACGTGCCACGCCGCCAATGGGGTATACTTGGGCAGAAATCCCTCTGCGAGCCCCTCCCTTCATGGGAGGGGTACAAAGCCCCATGCCCGACTGGCAACAAACCCTCGACGAAATCATCGCCGACGCGACGGCAGATCTCGTCGTCCTCCGCCGGCGAATTCACGCCAACCCCGAACCGAGCGGCGCCGAGCTCGAAACCAGCCTCCTCCTCTACCAAACGCTCGACCAGCCCGGGCTCGACCTCCGCATGGGCCCCGACGGCTGCGGCGTCCTCGCCGACAACCGCTCTGCCAACGGCCAGCCCCGCGTCGCCTTCCGCGGTGATATCGACGCCCTGCTGATCCACGAAGCGAATGCCGTCCCCTACCGCAGTCAGCGCGACGGCGTGATGCACGCCTGCGGCCACGACGCCCACGCCGCAATTTCGACTCACGTTGCGTTAGCCCTTCACAAGCTCGAAACCAGCGGCCACGCCCCCTGGCCTCTCCGCTGGCGCGCCATCTTGCAACCTGCCGAAGAAGCAGCGGACGGCGCTCGCCGGATGATCGCCGCCGGCGCCCTCGACGGGGTCGAGTCGATCTTCGCCCTTCACGTCGATCCGCCCCGCCCCACTGGCGAAGTCGGCCTCTGCGTG
>JBGSMO010000401.1:0-5602 GCA_041740115.1 Pirellulales bacterium | reverse complement strand
GTTCCCTGAGCCAGTCCCCGCGCCCTGGCCCCCCTCCACCTGGGAGTACCTCGCCAAGCATGCCCGACAGACACGCCAGTCCACTGACTGACCCCGACTCTTATCAAGTCGCGGAAGAACTCGCCGCCCGCTTGGAAGCGGCCCATTGCGACTACGCGCTCGGCGGCGCGATCGCGCTCGGCTTCTGGTCCGAACCGCGCGGCACGCTCGACGTGGATGTCACGCTTTACCTGCCCCTCGACGACCCGCGACGCTGCACCTTGCTGCTTGAACAAGTTGGCTGCGTCTTCGATCGACAGCGGACGGAAGCCATGCTGGCGGAGCATACGTTCTGCCAAGTTCAGTTTCTGGGAATGCGTCTCGACGTCTTTCTTCCGATGTCGTCGTTCTACCAGTTGGCGAAGGCTCGACGCCGCGAAGTGCCAATGGGCAATCGCCAAGCATACATCTGGGACGCCGAAACGCTCTGCGTCTTCAAGATGATGTTCTTTCGATTGAAAGACTTCGTCGACATTCAGTCGATGTTGCGATCGCAAGGACCATCGCTCGATCGCGATTGGATCAGGACCGCGCTGCTCGACCTCTACGGCAAATGGGATCCTCGCATTGGACAATGGGACGAACTCGCTGCAGAGACTCCTCCGCAATGAACGCCCAACGGGGTCGGGAGTCGCGACGACCTCGCTAGAGCGAGCTTCGGTTAGCTGTAACGTCATTCTGAGCGGAGCGAAGAATCTAACCGCTCGTTTTGGTGCTGGATCCTTCGCTCCGCTCAGGATGACAGACGCTACGCTCAACTGAAACTCGCTCTAAGCTCACAGCTCCCTGGTCATAAACACACTGTACGGATCGAGAACATAGCTTCCAAACGGCTCGCATTCCCTAAACCCGAAAGAAGCGTACAAATTTCGCGCCGCCGCAAAGGCCTCCATCGAACCTGTCTCCAGGCTGAGTCGCTCGTAAGATCGACGCCGAGCTTCTTCGATGAGGTGAACCATCAGCCGACGGGCAACTCCCTTTCGCAGGTGTGCCGTGGCGGTGCGCATCGACTTGATTTCGCCGTGGCGAGCATCTAGCTCCTTCAGAGCGCCGCAACCTAGCAAGTCGCCCTCCTGCCAAACGCTCCAAAACGTCATCTCCGGCCGCTGCAAACCAGCAAGATCGAGAGCGTGAATACTCTCCGGCGGAGAATGCAGCGTCATGCTCTGCAAGTGTTCTTCCAGCAGCCGAATGACTGCTGGGACGCCTAAACCGCCCAAGCGAATTTCCATACAATGTCGTCGCCGCCAATGACCGATCGAACGAGAATACGCACTTTGTCAGTGCTGAAGTGATCGCGGCCTCTAAGCAATTATTTCGGCCGCGCGTAACTGCGATTCCGTCGCTTCAGTCAATGCAACTGACTCCATCACCTTTGCTCCCGCGAGGTCCAATGTATCAGTGCACAAGAGGCAGCGTCGAACCAATCTATCGTGCTGAAGATCCCACATATACACAAGCTCTTCGCCCATGCACTCGTCGCAATCCCCTCCTGAAACCGTCGTGCATTCTTCAATGATTGATTCAATGTCTCGAACGACGGCAGCCTTCTTCTTCCATGAGATAAGACTGATTCGACGCGGCAGGTCTTGAAGATCGAATCGAGAGAACTCCACCGGAAGTTGCTCTCTCATTTCTAGCGTCGCGGTGATTCGGGCCACTTGAGGCTCATCAATTCGCTCTCCTTTGAAGAATTCATACAATGAATCTAAAAACGCCGATTTAGATTTGCAGCCTTGATGAGACTCTTGCTCCAGTATTGAGTGAAGCCGTTTGAGATCCATTCACACTCCCTCCGGAAATTGCCGTCGACGTGAATTGAATGGCCTAACTCCATTCCGTCAATGCGTTATTCACGCCCCTCCCCCCAACCGCTTCCCCTCCAAAAACTCCCACACTCGCTCATTCTCCCGCCGCGGCCACCCATGGCCGAACCCCTCAATCACCCGAAACTCCACCGGGTGCCCCGCCCGCTCAAACGCATCGTGCCCCTCGCGCACCACTTCCGGCTGCGCTTTCCGATCTCGTGACTCGACGACAGCAGCGGACACTTGTGCGCCTCTTCTTAGCCGCCGGTTCTTCAAACCGGGGGCTGTCGTATTACCACACGCACTGCACCCCCGACCCCTTCCGCACACCATCCCACATCTGGCCAAACTTTTGTGTAGAAATTGGCCACCCAAGTCGCTAACGTGAACCCGTGACCACTACTACGCGAGGGCGCCGCTGCGCGCCCACATCGCAGGCCATCCCATGTCCGCTAACAACCACCCACGACGTCAGCACTCAGAGTGCCGCAGAAGCTCCACCGACGGCCACGGCACCTGTCGCCACGCCTGTCGTTACAGTGAAATCGACGCGACAGACGCAACTGCCGTCAGTCACAAGACTTCCGACGCCACAGCCAACAACTGTCGCCCAAAACGCAAAAGGCGACAGTTCTCGCCACGCGACACGTCGTCGCAACCGCCGCGGCGCGCAACTCAATGTAACAGAACCACTTCGGACTCCTGTCGCGAAAATCGCCTCAGGCGACACAAATCGCCGTCGCGACAGCAACGACAACCATCGACATGGAACCGACTGCAAGCGCGCGGCCCCTCGCCCGTCGCATCAACTACAATGACCGCCGCCCCTGGCCCCTCGTTGGCGTCTTCTCTTCTTCCCCAGCAGACTAACGACATGAAGCCGAACCTGCTCTCTTTCCTCTCGCTAAGTGCAGTCACCGCGACGTGCTGCGCTCTGATATTTGGCAGCCCCCCGGTCGCCCGCGCGCAATCGCCGTCGCCGCTCAAAGTCAGCGACGATCACCGCCGCTTGGTCACTGCCAATGGCGAGCCCTTCTTCTGGCTCGGCGATACCGCATGGGAGTTGTTCCACCGCCTCGATCGCGCGGAGGCCGAGCACTACCTCGATACGCGCGAGCGGCAGGGGTTTAATGTCATCCAGGCCGTCGCCGTCGCGGAACTCGACGGGCACAGCGATCCCAACCCCTACGGACATCTCCCGTTCATCGACGGCGATCCGGCTCGCCCCGCCGTAACCGAAGGTCCCGACAACGATTATTGGGACCATGTCGACTTTATTGTCGACGCGGCAAACCAGCGGGGACTTCGCGTCGGATTCCTGCCGACGTGGGGGCGATACTGGCACGACGACGCCGAGGTTCGTCTATTTAATCGCGAAAATGCCGAGGCGTACGGCAGGTTTTTGGGAGAGCGATACAAGGAGAAAGCATTGATCTGGATCCTCGGCGGAGATCGTCACTTCGAAAACGACGAACAGAAGGAAATCGTCCGCGCCATGGCCCGTGGTCTGCGCGCGGGAGATCAAGGCGCCCATTTGATCACAGTTCACCCCGCGGGACGTCATGGCTCCGCCGAATACTTTCACGAAGAGCCGTGGCTTGATTTCAACATGCGTCAAAACGGACATGTCATCGAGTACGACTCCTACGCCGAAACCCGTCGTGACTACGACCGCGCACCGATCAAACCAGTGATCGACGGCGAACCGATATACGAAGACCACCCGATCTCCTTTCAGCCCGACAAGCTGGGGCACTCCATAGCCGCCGACGTCCGCCGCCCGATGTACTGGGATCTCTTTGGCGGAGCCTGCGGGCATACCTACGGCCACCACTCGGTATGGCAGATGTGGACCGAGGATCGAGACCCGATCAATCGACCGCTGATGCCCTGGCGGCAGGCGATCGAGCAGCCGGGAGCGCAGCAGATGCAGTATGGCCGACGGCTGATGGAGTCGCGCCCTCAAGAAGGGCGGGGCCCAGACGACGACGTCATCGTCGCCGGCAAAATAGCGAGTGCGGAGCCGGGGGCGGGAAGATATCGCTTTGTCGCCACCGGCGCAAACGACGGAAGTTACGCGATGGTTTACGTCCCCGTCGGGCGATCATTTCGCGTGCGACTAAACAAGATCAGCGGTAATGAAGTCGTGGCCTGGTGGTATAACCCCCGCAACGGCGAGGCGAGCAAGATCGGTCAGTTCCCCACAACGGCGGAACGCGAATTCATTTCACCTACGCCGGGCGAAGAACTCGATTGGGTGCTCGTACTAGACGACGCAACTAAAGGATTTGCCGCGCCAGGAACGCAGAGCAAACGAACCGATGCCAAATGAAAAATACGGGAAGACTAAAACAGGGGGCTAACTTGCATATTGCCCATGCAGAAGCGGAAGTAGATTTGCAACTCGAATGAGGCCATGGCGTAAATCGGCGCCCTGGCCAAGTTCGATCTGGAAGGCTCGCTAAGCTTCCAGCTCCCTGGTCATAAATACGCTGTACGGATCAAGAACGTAATCCCCAAACGGTCCGCATTCCTTAAAGCTAAAGGAAGCGTACAGATTTCGCGCCGCCGCGACGGCCTCCATCCGCCACGTCTACGGGGCCAGCGCGACCTCCCGTCGCAGCTCTTAAGCCATGCGTCGTCGCCGCACCGCAACCAGCGTCGCCAGCGCCGCACTCGCTAAAGCAAGCGCCGTCGGCTCCGGCACAGCCGCCACACCGCCCGCTGGAGCCGCGTTCTGTTGCCAGATCAAGAAGTCGGCGCCATCCACCGCGCCGTCGCCAGTGGCGTCCCCTTCGGCCGTCCCGACGCCGGTGGCGCCGAAGTTTCCGCTCCACACCGTGAGATCGGCGGAGTCGACGAAGCCGTCGCCATTGAGGTCGCCGGGAATCGGCGCGACGAAGGTCGAAACCTGCAGCAGCCCGGCGCCGGAAAGAAGCGGACTGGTGAAGGCGGCGCCCGAGCCAATAGCTCCCCAGACCCCCTCAGCGAACGACACGCCGTCGACGAACAGCGAATCAATCACATCGGTTCCGGCGAAATTCAAGTTCAGCGTCGCCCCGGTCGTCAGAAACACGTCGGCAACGTCAGACAGTCGCGCGGAACTCAAGCTCAAAACGCCTGCATTCACCGACGTGTCGCCGGCATACGTGTTGAGGCCGGTGAGGGCGAGCGTGCCCGCCCCTTGCTTGACGAGTCCGCCATTCGCGACGGGCACGCCGATGGTGAGATCGGTCGCCGCCGCCCCGTCGGCGACGTTGATCGTTCGCGTCGCGCCGCCCAAATCGAACGTTCCCGCCAGGCCGGCCCCCGATCCGGCGCCGATCGTCGCCGCAGCGCCGTTAAGCGGCGTGACGTTCAGGTCGCCGGAAAGCAACATCTTCGCCGCCGCCGAGGCGTGCGGCATCAGATTGATGCGATTGAACGACAGCGTGCCGGTCGAGCCGACGGTGAACGTCCGCTGCGCGTCGACCTGCAACGTGTGGACGTTGAGATTGCCGCTGCCGATGAGCGATACGGCGCCGGAGAACTGCGCTGACAACGGCCCGCCGTGCAACACAATCGTGGAATCGTTCGCCCGGTAGGTCGGATCGTAATTGATCGTGAGCGTCCCGCCGGTGATCTCCAGCGACTCGCGCATGTAGAGCTTGCGGACGTTGTGGGCGCCGGTGGCGAGGGTCACCGTGATATTCGCATTGGGCCTTTCGAGAATCACCGTGTCGTACTGCCCCGAGTTCGGCCCGGCGCCGGCGGCG
>JBGSMO010000387.1:0-3554 GCA_041740115.1 Pirellulales bacterium | reverse complement strand
GGTGTTCGCCCCGTTGGCGTCGAGCAGCACCGACACCCGCATCGGCCCGAAGAACGCCTCGGTCGCCGCCTTGAGCAGCGTCTCGGCCGCCGTCACGTCCGACCCGCCAATGAACACGGCCGTGTTCTTCAACTCCTGCGGCCCGCGCGTGAACATGGCGCCATAGACGAGATCGCGCACCTGCCCCGGCGTCACCCCCCCATGCCGAAACAAAAAGTCGACCCCCGCATCCACCGCCACTACCCCGTCAAACACGCTCGGCTGCGGATCGGCGTCGAGACAGATAAGGATCTTTTTCAGAGACATAGCGATGTCGGTGGGCTGAGTGAGAGTGAGGGGCGAATGCTGAAGGATGAATGCGGAATGCTGAATAGGGAGAAATTGCGGGACGACGCCCCCTTCCGCATTCCGCATTCATCCTTCAGCATTAAAAAAAGCCACGCGCCGCGCCCAGCGCGACGCGTGGCCCATTCTCTTCCTGCAGTCTGCAGACTGCCTGCAGTCTCCCCTAGAACCCCCGGAACGGATGCGCCGCCGCATCCTTCCCGGCAATCATTTCGTCGACGCTCGGCTTCCCTTCCATCGCGTTCTTGATCGCCATCTTCGTGGCTTCGTAGTTGTAGTCGTAAATCTTCTTGTCGTCGGCCGCGGCGGGGTGAATGAACACGCCGCAGACGATCACCAAGTTCTCGGCGTCCCCCTTCTTGATCACGCCGTCGGCGACCGAGTCGGCCACCGCCTTGGCGACCGCGGCCTGAGCCGGGCCGAACATCTGCACCGCTTGCTTCATCCCCTTGATGGTCACCTTGGTGATCATCACGGTCGCCGGCTTCACGGCCAGGTTCGGGGTGAGTACGGCCAGCAGGTTGCTGTGACCTTCGCTCTGCCGGGCCAAGGCGTTGGCGAACGCCGTGCCGACCGGGCCGTTCTTGTCGCCGACCAACAGGTCGATATGGGCAATCTCGTTACCGTCGCCCGCCAGTGCCTCTCCGATGAACATCGACATTCCTTAGTCTCCCACGCGAAAGGTTGAAAGCTTGTGCGGCGAGCCGGCGATCAGCCCCGGCCAACAGCCCGAGCGTCGCGGCCAGTCCCCGAGCCTTTCGTCGGGGTAGCCTCCAGAGGATTCGCCGCACTGCGGCGAGCCTAGCAGGATACCAGTCCTTGCGAGCGCTGTTAAGGATGCCGGAATGCCCCCATTAGCCTCCCGGTTCTTCAGAAGCGTATTCAACAGCCATCATTCTTGAAATGCTTAGCGGATAACGACTTAAACACAGAGAACACAGAGGCCACAGAGAAGAAATGACAGAGCAAACGTCTCAACTCCTCTTCTGTGCTCTCTGTGTTCTCAGTGGTAAATGCGTTTCGTGACAGCAATTGAATCGGCTTTCTTCAAACCGGGGCCCGCCCTGCCAAGCAGCTTTGATGAACCGTCAAGGTCGCCAAGAACGCCACGGGAATAGGGGGAGAGTTAACGGCGAATCGCGCGAATTAGCGCGAATAAAGAGAGGGGATGTTCAAATTTCATTCGCGCAGATTCGCGTGATTCGCGGTTCCCCTTCTTTCTTGCATTTCGCTGTGCCGTCGAGATAAATCCCTCCCGCATTTCCTTGGCGAACCTTGTCGTCCCTGGCGGTTAAATCTTTTAACTTGGCGGTTATCCCGCGTTTAAACCACATTTACTGGACTTCCGCCCCGATCTTTGCGACAATTTGAGGTGCAGGGTCGCGCCCCCGATGCGCCATTATTTTCGTGTCCATCCTCGGACCTGCGCGACCCAGGCCAGGGGCACTCGTCAAACGAACAGAACAGGGAGAAGCGCAGATGAGGCAATCTAGCCGTAAGGCATTCACGCTCGTGGAGCTGTTGGTGGTGATCGCCATCATCGGCACCCTCGTCGGGCTCCTGCTGCCCGCCGTCCAGGCGGCGCGCGAGGCGGCTCGAAGGAATACATGCTCGGCCAATTTGACCCAGCTCTCGAAGGCGATTCAGATTCGCGAAACGTCGACGAAGGATCTGCCGGGCTATATCAACACGCTGGGCATCACGGGAACTCAAAACTTGGTGCGCGCCCCATGGACCGTCACCATTTTTCCCCAGCTTGAGCAGGCCCAACTCTACGAGCAGTGGAGTGCGGGGCGGATGACCGAAAACAATTATTCGGGGATCGAGATCCTGGTTTGCCCGAGCAACCCTCCCGTCACTCAGGGGGAGCCCGTTACTGCTTATGTGGCCAACACAGGTTGGCGGAACAAAGCGCGGGTAAACGGCCTGTACAACAATAGCCCGCCTACTTACGAGAATCCCGCAAACGGCGTGTTCTTTGATCGCACGCGAGTCACTGACGTGAAAACGGGAACGCCAGTTCCAGATTGGACGAGCGCAAAGGATGATCGCGATAACGCGACCCCTCCCGCGGCCAAAAACGTTATGTCGTTTGCTTATTTGCAAGGCAAGGGCGACGGAACAACCAAAACCCTCATGCTGTCGGAAAGCATCGGAGCGCTCTACTGGGGCTATAAAGATTCAGGCGACTATACGGGCGTTCCAGACAAGCCGTACCACTTCGGTTTCATGTGGGAACGGCCCGAAATCCTGACCCCTTCCAACGCCGATACGAAGGTGCGTGTGAACGGCTCCAAGGATCCGCCGGATTACGTAAACTTTGCCGGCATGGACCAAACTTATGCGAATGGAGATGACCCAACTGATCTTCTGCAACGTCCAGGCATGCCTTCCAGCAATCACCCGGGCGGCGTCAACGCGGCTTTCGTTGGCGGTCAGGTGCGGTTGATTAGTGATCAGATTGCGCCATTGGTCTACGCCCAGTTGATGACTTCCAATCATAAGCAGTCAGATCTGCCGACCGACGCAACGGCAATCGAGCCCAGCGACGACTCCTACTAAATCGCCGCCGCTCACCTTATGTTCAAACGACCCACGGGGCGCCAACTCGGCGCCCCGTGGTTTTTTTATGCGCCCCGTTCGATTCCCTCCCCAGCGCCCGCCCCTCTCCGCCGCCGGACTGGTCGCTTAGAGCGAACTTCAGTTAGCAATAGCGTCATTCTGAGCGGAGCGAAGAATCTGGCCGCTCGTTTGGTGCTAGATCCTTCGCTCCGCTCAGGATGACAGACGCTACGCTTAACTGAAGATCGCTCTAAGCGACCAGTCCGAACCCGCGCGTTGGTCTGCCTTCCAAACGCCCCCCCCCCGCGCCGCCAAAAAAATCTCCAAACTACGGTCTAGAAATTGGCCGCGCCCCTCGGTAACGTGAACAAAAGTACACATTCCGCCCTCCGCCCGCTCGCGGCTTAGCGGAAGTCCAAAACCAGGGGGAAAACCGTCATGTCCAAAGCCAACCCCAACCAGCGCCGTCTCGACCGCCGTCCCGCGCACCAAGAGACTCTCGATCCCGATCGCCGCGCCGAGCCATCGCCGAAGGTCGACCCGCTCGAACTGATGGAGTCGGCCGCCCGCCTCCACTGGCGAGCCGCCGCCTGGCTGCTGGAGCGGACCCGTCCGGAGGAGTATGGCCGCAAGTCCGCCAGCGCCGC
>JBGSMO010000383.1:0-15528 GCA_041740115.1 Pirellulales bacterium | reverse complement strand
TTGACCCGTCATCGCCGTCACGCACGAGACTACGAAAAACTCCCCGCCTCCAGTGAAGCCCTCATTCAAATCGCCATGATCGGGCTCATGGCGAGACGACTCGCCAATGCGACAAACTAGATTTCAAAACACGTTCTAAGTTGCTTAATGGGCGTCTGTGAACGGTGCGCTGGTTCGCGACGGAATGGCGACAGAAGTCGTCCGTCTTCTTGGCGGAGGGTTGGGATTTCTTTTTGACAGGACGACGGGATGAAGGCGCGGGAGTGAGCTGAATTCGGCTCGTCTTCCAAGCCTGCCGTGTCTGCCAACTCTGCCACTTTGAATTGGACCACTGCGAATTGGCTGACATGGACGCAATGTTGGTTTGATCGACTGCGGCTCGGGCAGCGATGGTGGGTTCTGTCGGTGTCGCGTTGTGTCGCTTAATGCGTTTTTGGCGACACGTGTCGAGAGTGGTTGAGCGGGCTGGAGTTGCGGCGTTCGGTGGAGCGACGCGAGGAGCGACAGTAGGAACGACAGGGCAGCTGGCGATTGGTCTGCTGAAGACCAAGCCTCTTGCGGCTGCGCCGCCCAGGCAGCCGAGTACGCCAACCATGATTCTATGAAAGCGCGGTCCTCCAGGTACTTTAACGCGAGCTACGCCAAGACGGCGAGAACTTGCGTGATATTTCGGTTCTCAAGTGATTTCAACGGGTACAGCATTCTAGAATTTTGTCGCAGTGCACCGCATTGAGTTTAGCAAGATATGGAAGTAACCTCCGGAAGTACGGTGACATGTCGTATCGCTTGCTGCGGCTGACGCTGATTCGAGAGAAAGGGAGCAAAACCGAGTTGGAGAAGCACTGTGGCGAAGTCAAAACCAAAACACCGTCCCCCTTCGCTGGCCACTGGCGGATCGTCTCGATGAGCGCCTGGGAGCAGGACTTCATTGACGAGGAGGAAGAGGGCTACGTCGAGTTCGGTGGCAAGGACCAGGGCCAGTTCCACTTCGGCTACGTCCATGGTCAGATGGACTGCATGCTGACGACACGAGACGGTGAGCCGGCGATGGAGTGGACGTGGGTCGGAAACGACGAGATGGAGCCGGCCCAGGGACGGGGCCGGGCCGTCGTGATGGGCGACGAACTCCACGGGATGATCTTCTTTCACGGCGGCGATGACAGTGAGTTCGTGGCGAGGAAGAGGGACAAGCCCGCCTCGAAGCCGAAGAAACCTTAATCACGCAGTTATTTCCAGGGAGACTGACCAATGGCCACGTTCATCACCAACATTAAGTTCACGCAGCAGGGCATCAAAGACATCGCCCACTCGACCAAGCGGGCGGCGATCTTCAAGGCCGAGGCGAAGAAGCTCGGTGCGAAGGTCAAGGAGATCTACTGGACCTTGGGCGACCACGACGGCCTTCTGATCCTGGAAGCTCCGGACGACGAGACGGCGACCGCCGCCATCCTGCACCTGGGGGCGAGGGGTAACGTCCATACATCCACTTACCGAGCCTACACCGCCGCCGAGATGGAGAAGATCGTGGCGAAAGTGCATGGGGAAGGCTGACCGATACGCGAACCAGCGGACAGTACGCGACCGGAATGCTTCCCCAGGCAGAGTCCCCTGCTCTGCCTGCTGATCTACGCGCTTGTGGTCGTGTTCCTTGCGTTGGCCTTTGGCGTTCCCGCGAATCATGTACCAGCTGTGATGAGAGAATAATCAGGGTTAGTGGATGTACTCCGCTGGCCCTCCGTAGCGAAGGGGCCTGCTGAGGCGTAGCCGAAGCAGGGCCCGTCGCGGAGGTGGGTCAGCGGGCGGCGAACTTGGCCGGGGAGAATTCCCCAACGAGCTGTGCGGTCGGTAGTGGTTGTATTCCAGACGCCAACGATCGACGCACCAGCGGGCGTCCTCCAAGCCGTGGAATAGCTCGCGGTCAAGTTAACTTTTGCCGGAAGCGGCTGTTGGAGCTCTCGATATAGCCACTCCCCACGGGCTGCTCTTGGCTACGAAGAGCGTCATCACGCACGCTCGATCGAGCCAACGTCGAAGGCTCCCCGCGACGAACTCGGGGCGCGGAGGTGCTCGGGCCCCCCCCGCACCGCGAACAAGTACCCCAGCACGTGCAGGACCAGTGGGCCGTGACCGACCGCTGCACCTCGATCTCCATACCACTTGCTCTTCGCGGGCCAATTCAGCGATCGTTCGGACGTTTGCGTGAGCGGAATCGATTAGTCATCACGTAACTTTTCCTAACGCAGCGCGATGTGCATCAGTGTGCTTAAATTCACGCTATAGCGTGCGAATTCGCACAGTCAGTGGCCGACCTCCTGGCTTAAACCGCACGTTTCTTCAATGTGTGCGCTGGCGCGGTGTTTGCAAATGCGACCATAAGAACAATTTCGCCCCGCAAATAGCCTTGCCTCAAGCCGCCGGACTACGGACCGCCGACGAGGTGCACACAAGTTCTTCCAACGGGCATCGACTATGAACGCCGCAGTCAAGCCGCGAATATTGATCGGCAAGCCTGGCCTGGACGGGCACGACCGGGGGGCCAAATATGTTGCACAAATCTTGCGAGACGCCGGGTTCGAAGTGATTTACACCGGGATCCGGCGCAGCCCCGAGCAAATCGTCGATACGGCGGTTCAAGAGGATGTGGCGGCAATTGGCCTATCGTTGCTGTCAGGCGCTCATCTCGCGTTATTCACTCGTGTGCTCGAACTGTTGCACAATCGCGGGGCTGATGACATCGTGGTCTTCGGCGGTGGGACGATTCCTCCGAAAGATATTCCGCGACTAAAGGAAATGGGGGTCGCTGAAGTCTTCACTCCAGGGACGTCGGCACGGCAAATCGTCGCTGCGATTGATGATTGCTTGTTGCACCACAATGTGATGTGACATAACGTTTTCCGATCGGCATCCACGAGCGTTGCTGAACGAAGCAGCGCTGTCGGTGAGCATTGCAGCGTTTAAGGGAGTGTGTGCAATCGCGCTGAGCGGCAGGGTGATTGACAGTATCCCCGAGTGAATAATGGACGCACGTCTCGAACAACTCATTAAGGACGCCAGGAGCGACGGATCGTGTTCGTTGCGAGCTGCGGCGCGATTGATGAGCATCATGACCAACCAGCCGCAGCGATTAGGCGAGTTGCTCGCCGGGAGCCGCGATTGGCCGCAGCCGCGACTCGTGCTCGGAGTGACCGGAGCGCCGGGATCGGGAAAATCGACGATTACTGATCATTTGGCGGCGGAGTTTCGCGACCATTTTCCAGAGCGCAAGCTCGGAATTGTGGCGGTCGATCCATCGTCTCCGTTCACGGGCGGGGCTCTACTGGGCGATCGAGTTCGGATGATGCGACACGCAACCGATCCGTACGTTTTCATCCGTTCGCTGGCTTCGCGCGGACATCTCGGCGGGTTGGCGCTCGGAGCGCGTGGAGTGGTACGAGTGATGGGACTGATCGGCTGCGACACGGTCATTGTCGAAACGGTTGGCGTCGGGCAGAGCGAGGTGGAGATCGCACAGAACGCTGACCTCGTGGTCGTCGTGCTAGCGCCGGGACAGGGAGACTCGGTACAGATGCTCAAGGCCGGGCTATTGGAGGCTGCAGATCTATTCGTGGTGAACAAATCCGATCGGGAAGGCGCCGATCTACTCCACCAGCAGTTGCTTTCGATGCTCCAGAGGCAGCGGTTGGCGCGGCTCGACTTGGCAAGTACGCCGGGCGAGCCGATGACCTGCAGGGGGCCGATGCTAACCGGGCCGCAGGGTATAGTGGACGAGCGGGCGACGCCAGCGGCGCGGGTGGCGCTCGACAACGAGACGCCACCGGTGTTTCGTTGCAGTGCGATTCAGCACGAAGGTGTGGCCGAGTTGATGATGGAGCTGAAAGGTTTGACCGATCGCCATGCCGTCGACTGGCAAAACAGACGCAGAGGGCAGACGATCGAGGAGATTCGCCTTGCGGTGTTAGAGGAAGTTCGACGGCGCATCAGCGATCGCTTGGCGCCGGGCCGTAAAGGATATGAGGAGTTAGAGCGCGCTACAGAGGGCAATCGCTCGATGGCGGCGCTGGTGGATGAACTGTTGTACGAGGCGGCCGCGGGTCGGGGTCTGCAATCGTCTGGTTGCTAGGCGTGGTTATCGTTGTATGGATAATTTTCCGTGGATGAGAGCGTGGCCCACGCTAGGACGAGAATCATGAGCGCAACCGAAGAGCAAGTTGACCACATCAAGCAAGCCGTCGAACGGTGGAACGCCGGGCCGGTGGCCAAGCTGCTGGCGAAGTTTCCAGAACAGCGTGCTAAATTCGTTACTGCATCCGATCGACAGGTGGAGCGGCTTTACGCACCCGACGCAGCAACGATCGACCGCTATGCGGAAAAGCTCGGCCTCCCAGGCGAGTACCCTTTCACCCGCGGCGTCCAGCCGACAATGTATCGCGGTCGATTCTGGACCATGCGACAGTATGCAGGTTTCGCGACAGCGGAAGAATCGAACCAGCGTTACCGATATCTGTTGGAACAGGGTACGACCGGGCTGAGCGTGGCGTTTGATCTCCCGACGCAGATCGGCTACGACTCGGATGACCCGATGGCTGCCGGCGAGGTCGGCAAGGTAGGCGTGGCGATCGATTCGCTGGCCGACATGGAAACCCTGCTCGACGGGATTCCGCTCGATCGGATTTCGACCAGTATGACCATCAATGCCACCGCTGCGGTCTTGCTGGCGATGTACATTGCGGTCGGCGAGAAGCAAGGAGTGCCGCCGGAGAAACTCAATGGCACGATTCAAAACGACATTTTGAAGGAGTACATCGCACGGGGGACTTACCGATTTCCACCAGGGCCGTCGCTACGGCTCATCAGCGATATCTTCGCCTATTGCACGGAGAAGGTTCCAAACTTCAATACGATCAGCATCAGCGGATATCACATCCGCGAGGCGGGCTCGACGGCGGCGCAAGAGATCGGATTCACCCTGGCAGACGCGATTTGCTATGTCGATACGGCGCTGCAGGCTGGGTTGAAAGTCGATGACTTTGCTCCGCGGCTCGCTTTTTTCTTTGCCGCACACAGTGACCTGTTCGAAGAGGCGGCGAAGTTTCGCGCCGCGCGGCGGCTGTACGCCCGCATCATGAAGGAACGATTCGGCGCCGTGAATCCGAAGAGCCTCATGCTGCGGTTCCATACGCAGACCGGGGGGGTGACGCTCACGGCGCAGCAGCCCGACAACAACGTAGTGCGAGTGACGATCCAGGCGCTCGCCGCCGTACTGGGCGGAACGCAATCGCTCCACACCAACTCAAAGGACGAAGCGATGGCCCTGCCGACTGAGGAGTCGGTCACGGTTGCCCTGCGGACGCAGCAACTCATCGCGTACGAATCAGGCGTGACCAATACGGTCGACCCGCTCGCGGGGAGCTTCTACGTCGAGAAGCTAACCGATGAACTGGAGGTGGAGGCCGAAGGAATCATCAAGCTCATCGACGACCGCGGCGGAATGGTCGCGGCCATTGAGCAAGGATTCGTTCAAAAGCAGATCGAGGAATCGGCCTACCGATACGGCCAATCGATCGACAACGGCGAGCGGGTGATCGTGGGCGTGAACAAGTTCACCAGTGACGAACCGCCGACGATTGACCTATTCGAGGTCCCCGAGTCGACGACGCAGCGGCAACTCGACAAGCTGCGCGGCGTGCGAGCCTCGCGGGATGCGGCAAGGGTCGACGCGGCCTTGGCGGCCGTCAAACAGGCGGCTGCCGGGAGCGAGAACCTCATGCCACCGATCCTCGCAGCGGTGCGGGCTTATGCCACGGTGGGAGAAATCTGCTCGACGTTGGCCGGCGTTTTTGGCGAGTTTTCAGAGTCAACCAACTAGCATCCCCGCCGCGGGCTGAGAGGAGCCAGTCATGATCAACGCCAAGAGTGTGAACCACATCGGCATTGCCGTGAAGTCAGTCGATGCTCACCGCCAGTTTTACGAGGGAACGCTTGGAGCTGTTTTTGAGGGAATCGAAGAGGTGCAGAGCCAAAAAGTGCGAGTGGCGTTCTTTCGTATGGGAGACGTGCGGCTGGAACTGTTGGAACCGACCGACCCGACCAGCACGGTGGCAGCGTTCCTCGAGAAACGGGGAGAGGGGCTGCACCATGTCGCTTATACGGTCGACGACATTGAAGGGCGGCTCGCCGTACTGAAAGCGGGCGGCGTCCGGCTGATTGACGAAACGCCGCGGGACGGCGCTCACCAGATGAAAATCGCGTTTCTTCACCCCAAGAGTTCGGCGAGCGTGCTGACGGAGTTGTGCGAACCGACGCATTGAGCGTGACCTCGCGTGATGTGAGTCGCGAAGTTTGATACGGGAAACAAGTGTGATGATCGCAGGCAACAAATTCCGCAAGCTCTCGGCCTGTGAAGCAGCCGATTTCATCACCGATGGCGCTTTAGTCGGCTTTTCAGGTTTCACCCCGGCCGGGGCGGCCAAGGCGGTGCCGCGAGCGCTGGCGGCGCGGGCGCTGGCGATGCACAATCGGGGTGAGAAGTTCCGCATTCGCGTGTTGACTGGAGCCAGCACCGGAGCGGCACTCGATGATGCGCTCGCGGAAGTAAACGCCATCTCCTGGCGGGTGCCGTACCAAAGCAGTTCCGCACTGCGAAAGCTGATCAATCGCCAGGAGACCGAGTTCGTCGACATGCACCTCTCGCACCTGCCGCAGATGGTAGAGTTCGGCTTCTTTGGGAACATCGATGTCGCCGTAGTTGAAGCGGTCGACGTGACGAGCGACGGGCGCGTCTATCTCAGCACATCAGTGGGGGCTTCGCCGACGTTTCTTCGACATGCCGATCGCGTGATTATTGAATTGAATCAGCATCACTCGAAGCGCCTGCCAGAGATGCACGACATACGGCTTCTGCCGTTGCCGCCCCATCGATCGTTCATTCCCATCGATCATGCGTTGTCACGCATCGGTACGCCGTTCGCGGAAGTTGATCCGGCGAAGATCATTGGCATCGTCGAGACCGACGAGCCTGACGGCGTAGCGACGTTCGACGCCCCGAGCGAGTGCAGCGAGCGGATTGCCGATCACGTCGTCGGCTTCATCTTGCAGGAAATGCGATTGGGCCGAATCACACCGGAGTTCCTGCCGTTACAGTCGGGCGTCGGGAACGTCGCCAATGCCGTCATGGCTCGGCTGGGGCAACACCCAGACATTCCGCCGTTCGTGATGTACAGCGAAGTGATTCAGGATGCCCTAGTAAACCTGTTGGAATCGGGAAGCTTGCGCGGCGCTTCGGCGACTAGTCTAACCCTAAGCGAGCCGCAACTGGCGAAAGTTTACGACAACATGGACTTCTTCGGCTCGCGGATCGTCTTGCGGCCGCAGGAGCTGTCGAACAACCCCGGCGTGATTAGGCGGCTCGGCGTGATTGCGATCAACACAGTGTTGGAGATGGACATCACAGGATGCGCTAACTCGACACATGTTTGCGGGGGACAGGTGATGAACGGCATCGGGGGGTCGGGCGACTTTACGCGGAACGCATACTTGTCGTTTCTCGTTGCGCCGAGCATTGCCAAAAGCGGAAAGATTTCGACTGTGGTGCCGATGGTGAGCCACGTCGACCACAACGAGCATTCAGTGCAGGTAATGGTGACCGAACAAGGTTTGGCCGACCTCCGAGGACTAGGGCCAATCGAGCGAGCGCGGCGGATCATCGAGAAATGCGCTCATCCGATGTACCGCGACTGTTTGTTCGAATACCTCGAAGCGGCGCCCATGGGACATGTGCGGCACGACTTGAAGCGCTGCTTTGAGCTTCACCAAAATTTGTTGGAAACTGGCAGCATGCTGCCCTTAGTGATCGCATGAGTCGACGCGGAAGACAGAACTTCGTGGAAAGTATGCTGAAAAAAGTGCTCGCGAACTTAACCAGGAGACTATACCGTGTCTCGCACAATCGAAGTGACTGAGCTCGCTCTCCGCGACGGTCACCAGAGTCTACTCGCGACGCGGATGGCAATGGAAGACATGGCGCCCGCGTGCGCCGACGTCGACGCGGCCGGTTTTTGGAGCGTCGAGTGTTGGGGGGGCGCCACCTACGATTCCTGCATTCGCTACTTGAACGAAGATCCATGGGAGCGGCTGCGTACCTTTCGTAAGTTGCTCCCCAATAGCCGCCTACAGATGTTGCTGCGAGGGCAGAACTTACTCGGTTATCGTCACTATGAAGACGGCGTCGTCGAGCGATTCGTCGAGAAATCGGCCGAGAATGGAATGGACGTTTTTCGAGTGTTTGACGCGCTCAACGACGTGCGTAACGTACGGACGTCGCTGGAGGCGGTGCGGCGCACAGGGAAGCATGCCCAGGGGACGATTTGTTATACGACGTCGCCGCTCCACACGATCGAACGTTTCGTCGACATGGCAGACCAACTCAAGGAATTGGGCTGCGACTCGATCTGCATCAAGGATATGGCGGCACTGCTGCGGCCGCAGCCAGCGTACGACCTTGTCAGCGGGATCAAGGAACGGTGCGGCGCCGACACGCAGGTTCACGTTCACGTTCATGCCACCACGGGCGTCACGATGGTAAGTCTGATGAAGGCCATCGAAGCGGGCGCCGACGTCGTCGACACAAGCATTTCGTCGCTCAGCCTAGGGCCAGGGCATAATCCGACGGAGGCGTTGGTCGAGATGCTGCAAGGAACCGGCTATACGACTCGGCTCGACAAAGGTCGACTGCTCAAGATTAAGGAACATTTCGCCTCCGTTCGGCCGCGCTATGCAGAGTTCGAATCCAAGTTCCTGGGGGTTGAGACCGAGATCTTTGACAGTCAAATTCCCGGCGGGATGATTTCGAATATGGAGAGCCAACTCCGCCAGCAGAGCGCCGTCGACAGGCTGAAGGAAGTGCTGGCCGAGGTGCCGCGCGTGCGCGAGGCGGCCGGCTTCCCGCCGCTGGTGACGCCATCGAGCCAGATCGTCGGTACCCAAGCGGTCTTCAACGTGCTGATGGGACGCTACAAGGCGATGACCGGCGAGTTTGCCGACCTGATGCTCGGCTACTACGGCGAAACAATCGGCCCGCGCGATCCGGCCGTGATTGAATTAGCGGTCCAGCACGCGAAGAAGGAGGCAATCACTGGCCGCCCTGCTGACTTGCTTAAGCCCGAGTGGGACGAGTTGCGGCGCCAGGCAGTCGCACTGCCGGGATGCAATGATTCGGACGAGGACGTATTGACCCACGCGATGTTCCCGCAGGTGGCTGCGAAGTTCTTTGCCACTCGCGACAAGGGCCCAAAGAATCTGGGCAGAAGCCCGACCGCTGCTGTTGCCCAGCCCGTTGGCGGTGGAAAGCCGAACGGCGGCAAGCACCCGGTTGATCGCCGCATCGACTATAAAGTGACGATCGGCGGCAAGCAACATCAAGTGACTGTTGAACCTGCCTAAGCAGGAGAAGAGCAAGTGCGATGGCCGCTGAAACCAAGAAAACAATGGAAGGGCTTATCGACCAACTCAGGTCGAAGAAGGAGCAACTCCGCTTGGGCGGAGGCGCCGATCGACAGGCGCGACAGCGCGAGCAGGGAAAGATGACGGCCCGCGAACGCGTCGACGCCTTGGTCGATGCGGGAAGTCTCGAAGAGTTCGGCCTCTTCGCGCAGCACCGGCAGACGCAACTTGGGATGGCCGGTAAGGACTGTCCCGCCGACGGCGTCATTACGGCGGCGGCGACCATCGATGGCCGATTGGCTCATTTGGCGAGTCAGGACTTCACCGTCCTGGGGGGGTCGGCGGGCGAAATCCACTCAAAGAAAGTAGCCGACGCGATGTCGCGTTCGCTGAAAACTGGTAGTCCATTCGTTTTCATCAACGACTCCGGCGGCGCTCGCGTGCAGGAGGGGGTCGATTCTCTCTCCGGCTACGGCGAAGTATTTTACCAGAACGTGATGCTCTCGGGCGTGGTGCCGCAAGTTTCGCTTATTTGCGGGCCTTGTGCTGGCGGAGCGGCGTATTCGCCGGCGCTGACCGACTTCGTGATTCAAACTCGCCAAGCTCAAATGTTCATCACCGGCCCGCAGGTGATCAAACAAGTCACCGGCGAACAGATCTCCGCAGAGGAACTCGGCGGCCCCGATGCGCACATGGTTCATTCGGGAGTAATTCACTTCATCGCCGAAAATGACGACGAGGCGATCGGCCTCTGCCGCCGGCTACTGAGCTTTCTGCCGTCAAACAATTTGGAAGATCCGCCGCGGCTATCCTCAGACGACAGCGTCGAACCGAATCTTGACCTACAGACGCTGGTCCCGGTTGAACCGAAGCGAGGTTACGACGTGCGCGACGTCATTTGCGGCGTCGTCGATCAGGGCGATTTTCTGGAATCGCAAAACGGTTTTGCGCAGAACATGGTGGTTGGCTTCGCGCGGGTGCTGGGCCGCTCGGTTGGCGTTGTCGCCAACCAGCCGTCGGTCCTCTCGGGGGCGATCGACATCAACGCGTCGGTCAAGGGAAGCCGGTTCATTCGATTCTGCAACGCATTCAATATTCCGCTGCTGACATTCGTTGACGTGCCAGGTTTCCTCCCCGGAGTGCAGCAAGAGCATGGCGGCATTATTCGACATGGCGCGAAGTTATTGTTCGCCTACTCGGCGGCCACAGTCCCGAAGATTCAAGTGATTCTGCGGAAGTCGTACGGCGGGGCCCACCTGGCCATGGGGTCACGAGACTTAGGCGCTGACTGCGTTCTCGCTTGGCCGACAGCGGAGATTGCCGTGATGGGCGCCGAAGGAGCCGTCGAAATTGTCTTTCGCAAGGAAGTGGAGGAAGCGGCGGATAAACCAGCCAAACGGGCTGAGTTGATCGAGCAGTATCGAACGATGTTCGCATCTCCCTTTGTTGCCGCCGGGCGGCGGCTAGTGGATGATATCATTGAACCGGCGACCACGCGACGGCATGTGGCGCAGGCGCTAGAATACCTCTGTGCGAAGCGAGACTACCGTCCGCCGAAGAAGCATGGGTTGATTCCACTGTAAGATACGACCAAGCCAAGGCTCTTTCCGGGATCTACCATCACCCGTTGCCAACCTATCTAACGCCATGCGACCAGGGGCGCCGTCCTGGGCCGACGAATATCTTGAGCGTCGAGCAATCACCGACATGAGCATCACGCCGCAAAACGAACGGTCGCAGAGCGAGACGCTGGAGGCGATGCGCGTCGAAGTTACTCGACTAAGCGAGCGCGTCGCGGCGCTGGAACTGGCGCTCTCCTCAAGACCTGACGCCCAACCGATGCTGGCGAAGACGTCAGAGATTTCAGCTGAGACGCTTGCAACGATCAGTGCCGTGCTGGCAGCCTATCTCGGCGTCACACCTCGAATCCGACAGATTAGTTTACTTAACGGAGCCAACTGGGCGCAGCAGGGGCGCGTGACAATTCAGGCCTCGCATACTTTGGCGAGTCGTCATTCCTAAAGGTTTGACGACTTTCTGATTGCAGGTGCGACCAAGCAGGGGAGATCGCCTTGAAACTGAAGCTGACGATCGACGGTAAGGTGTATGAAGTCGATGTCGAGGCGACTGAACCCGAGAAACCGCGCGCTGGTAACCAGTATGGCAGTAGTAGGCCGCGCGCGGCGGCCCCCGTGAAAGCTGCGTCGCCGGCGACAACTAACGTCGATGCTCCAGTGGCGGATGAAAGCAAGGTTTGCCGCAGCCCTGTGACCGGTATCGTCGTAAAGATCCACGCTCAAGCCGGCCAGGCGATCCTGGCAAATGACGTCCTGATGGTGCTGGAGGCCATGAAAATGGAGACGACCATCACGTCGCCTGTCTCCGGGACGATCGCCCGCGTCAACGTCGGCGCCGGTGATGCCGTTCAGGGGGGACAAGTGCTTGTGGAGTTTGAGTGAATGACGGCTCAAGCTGTTTTCCGACTGGCGGGGCGGTTGAAGGCAAGCAAAGACGGAGGTCTATTCCGGCGTACTATTGCGCGTCGTTCTAACGATTGATTGTTTCACGCCTGCGGCGCCTGGCACTTGCGCCCTTCTTTAGGATAATGCTACGACAACCCTCGTTGTTACGGCACACGATCAAAATTCACCGCGATGAAGGGTCTACCAGTCACGATCCGCTTGCTGGATCCGCCGCTGCACGAATTCTTTCCGCACGACGCCAAGGCCCAAAGCGAACTCGCCAAGGAGCTGAACGTTTCGCCGGCGTTCGTGAAGAACCGCGTCGCTCAGCTTCACGAGCAAAACCCGATGCTCGGCCACCGCGGTTGCCGTCTCGCGGTCACCTATCCGGAGATTCTGGAAACCCAGGTCACCGCAATCGTCGAAGCCGCCATCGCCTGCGTCGAAAAGAAGATCGATGCATGATTCCGCTGGTGGGCACGGCCGCCGAGCTAAAGATGCTTCGCGACCAGACGCGGAGAACTTCTGCTCCATCTGCCCCTGCAAGGCGACGATGAGCATCCCTAAGAGCCGCGCCGTATGGCGACGCAGCAACTTCACGAACGCCTGATAGCTGACCGATTCCCGTTGCTCGTCCCCGCTCGGCGCGATAACTTGCTGCGCGGCGAAGAAACGATCGACCAGGCTCGTTTCTTCGCTCCAAGCCCACAACAGCGTCGCTTGCACGAGCCTCTCGGGCTTCCAACGACACTCCCGACGAAAAGACAACCCGTCGAACATTCCCGACGTCGCCAACCAATCGAGCGCCGTTCGGACCGCCGGCGCGCCAACCGACCGTCCTTGGTCTTGATGCGGCATCCTGAACTCCTTTCAGGGGCATGGGGTTTTCTTCCACACCGCCTGTAAGGCGACCAAGCCAGCCGCATCAAGACCAATTCTTATAACATGTAGAAGGGTTAACGGCGTTGAGTGGCGCCCGCATCTTTCCGACAGCCGACAAGGCGTGGCGACCGAGGGCCAAGAACTCAATCAACGAAAGTCGTCTCCGAAGGAACAACTTGGGCAAGCGCGTCGTCAACAACGTCTGGAACGATATGAGCAGGCTCGGGAACTGCATCGCTGCGGCTGGGACTATCGGCGAATTGGGCGTTGTCTGGGAGTTCAGGCCAATACCGTCCGTAAGTTCGTGGAAGCCGATTCGTTTCCCGAGCGAGTCGCGCCGCATCGCATCCGTAATGCGCGAATTCTTTACGAAGAAGTGAAACGGCAGGGATTTCAGGGATCGTATGACGCAGTCTGCGACTGCGTTGCGCCGTGGCGGGCTCCCCCTGACGAATCGCCTAAACTCGCTCGATGCTCGCAGCAGTGCTCGGCCGACCAACTGTCCTGGCTGGCCGTTCAGCGCCCGGACCGGCGACGTTCCGACCACGAGCAGATGGTGACTGCAGTCTCCGCCTTGGGCTCCGCTTGGGCTCGAGGAATTGAGTTAGCTCGGCAATTCGCCGCAGCCCTGCGGCGCGAAGTCGCTCTCGATCTGGACGAATGGATCGCCGCCGTGATCGAAGACGCGCCTCGCGAGTTGCAACGATTCGCCCAGGGACTTCGACGGGACCGACAGGCGGTCGCTAACGCGTTGACTTCTGGAGCGGCAAGATCGCAAGCAAGTAATCCGAAAATGCCTCTGTGAGATGGGCGGCCTTCGCGAGGACGCACAGCGCCGGGAGCTCCGTAAAGTCATCGAAGTGGCAGGTCTAAACGCTGGCCAGAACACTTACGAATACCGAAGTGCGATCAACACAGAGATGGACGCCGCCGGCGTGTCGTTGTTGGTCCAGCGGTATGTCACAGGTCACCGTACCGACGACATTCAAAACCACTACGTGAGTTTGCAGCCTGACGAGCAGATGCGGCGATATTTCGATTCCATCGCACCTCTACTAGACACGATTCAGCGCAAAGGCACCCAACTTGGGTTGAAGATTTGACAAGCAGCCGGCAGAGGGCTGTTGGCCTGGTCACGGCGACCAACTCCGTTAGCATAGTCACAGTGACGCGAGCGCTGACCTTTCAGCAGCTCGCCGAACATGCAGAGGCAAAACGTGGTGCACACGGCGCGCTGGTGCCACACGGGGCTTCGAGGGTGACCGACAGTCGGCTAAGTGAACTAAGTGTTTCCAATTCCTTGACTTACGCATCATTGGCAACATCGCGGTCGGCGTTTGGCTCGACATCCACAGTCAGCAGTCGAGAGTCCTGTCCTCTCCGCTTGCGGGCAACCCTTCGTCGCGATCATCTCGCTACGAAGGGTTGTTTTTGTTTGGAGTCTGCTCGCTCGCCAACGGCGGCAGGCCAAAAACGCTACGCCACTTCGACGAGACTCACCTCGACGGAGAACGCCCCAAGTTCCGACTCGAACGGAATCCCGATCGGCACCGCTCCCGAGGGGAACGAGACGGTGTGGTTCTTGCCGGCGATGACGCTCGGCAGGCTGATGCTCATGTTCAGCTCTTCGAGCCGCGTCTTGGCGCCGCCGGCGATCATGTTGGCGAGCTCGCCGACCGCGTCGATCACGTCGGGAGTCAGGCCGTCGGACTTGTCGCCAAGTAGCTTTTCAGTCACGGCGATGGCGAAGTCGGTGTTCATGCCGAGCAGAACGGTCCCCTTCGCTTTGCCTGAGAGGCCGATGATGCCGCTGATCTCGTGCGAGAGGGTCATCCCTTGCCGCAGGTAAAGGGCGCCTCGCTTCAGCTCGGTGTTGAGCATCGTCTTGAAGACGGCCGAGGTGGCGTCGAGAAAAGGATTGACGAACTCAACTTTGATCGGCTGGTAGGTCATAGGGTTCGCACGGCCCCGCGCTCCCGGCGCGCGACCGCGACTTCCGTATTAAGTGGAATGGAATCCAAGTGCTTTCGGCATGGGACGCAACGATCACGCAACCAGAAACAATAGGTCGTCCCGCCGTCGACGCCACTGCCGACGACGATGAAGCGACAACCGGCACAAGCGGCACAATCGACTGGCGTTGGCCCGGGTTTTGGCGAGTGGGCCAAGGTGGCCAAGGTGGCCAAGGCGGCCAACGCTGTTTTGTTGGCCGCCTTGGGCGCAGTCGGTTTTGTCGACAACGGGTTGGGGGGGCCAGTCGCGGGGTGACTGCTGTCGCCTGAGGCCTTGTGTCGCCCGACGCGTTTTTGGCGACAGCGGGCGTAAGTGCTTTTGGTGCTTGGGGTTGTTGTTTGTTTGACAGGATCGCGCGGATCTCGCGGATGGACAGGATGAAGAAACGAGTGAGCGCCGTGTGCGGGTCCGTCACTGTTCTTTGATCCTGTCGGTCCGCGACATCCTGTGATCCTGTCCAGTCTTTTCGAACCACGTCGCCTGCTGTCGCCCTCTGTCGCGTGTCGCCCGGTGTCGCCTGAGGCGTTTTTGGCGACGGGAGACGCAAGTCGTGGGGCCCATTGGGGTAAAGGCGTGAGCATCGTCTGGGGGAGGCGTCTCCGACGCCGCTTTCGCGCGACGACTGAAAGAGATCGAGCGGGCCAGCCGTCAGCGGGTGCAGAGCCCCCTCCAGCGAACGCCACTGTTGGCGCCAAGCCGTGGCCGGGGCGGGCCAGCGTCGCGCGGAGATCGG
>JBGSMO010000381.1:0-25083 GCA_041740115.1 Pirellulales bacterium | reverse complement strand
CGCTGGCGCCGCGATGGCGCTCGAGACGGTCGCCGTCTCCACCGCCATCGCTCCCACGAGCGATGAAGCCGCGACGACTCCGCCGGTCGCCAATCTCAACGGCAACACGGCGCCAAGCGACATCGAAATCCAGACGCCGATCGTCATCGACGAAAACGGCGTCGCGACGCTGGCGCTGACCTTCACCGATCCTGATCTGCTCGACACGCACACGATCGAAGTCGACTGGCAAGACGGCAGCACCGAGACCTTCTCGCTGGCCGCGGGAGTGACCAGCTTCTCGACGACGCACCAATATCTCGACGACAACCTGCCGGGACCGGCGACTGAGGATTACGACATTACGGTTCGAGTGACCGACGCGGCGGGCGAGTTTGCCGAGGAGACGTCGAAGATCACCGTGCTGAACGTCGCTCCCTCGAATCTGCAAGTGGCGCCAATCGCGCCGATCAACGAGAACGGCGTCGCAACGCTGAATCTGTCGTTCGACGATCCCGGTACGGTCGATGACCATACGGTCGAAGTTGATTGGGGCGACGGTTCGGCAGTGGAGGTCTTCACGATTCCGACCGGCGATCGGACGTTCTCAGCAACGCACAAGTATTTCGACGACAACCCAACCGGTACGGCGTCGGATGAGTACACGGTGAACGTCAGGCTCGCGGACGACGACCTCGGCGAAACGGCGGCTACGGCGATAGCGAAGGTGAATAACGTCGCGCCGTTCAATTTGCAGATTCAGTCGATTCAGCCGGTGAACGAGAATGGCGTCGCCTCGCTGGCGATCGGGTTCAACGACCCCGGGACGCTCGACTCGCACACCGTCGAAGTCGATTGGGGCGACGGCACGGTTGAAACGATTTCGCTCGCCGTCGGCGCTCGGAACCTGACGGCCAATCACCAGTACCTGGACGACAATCCGACGGGCACGTCAAGCGACAACTACACGGTGAAGGTTCGCGTCCTGGACGACGACCTCGGCGAGGCGACTGCGTCGAAGGTCGTGACGGTCGTCAACGTCGCGCCGTCAAATCTGCAGATTGACCCGATCGCGCCGATCGACGAGAACGGCGTCGCGGTGCTCAAGCTGACCTTCGACGATCCCGGAACGCTCGATAGCCACACGGTCGAAGTCGACTGGGGCGACGGGACGATCGAAACGATCGCCGTCGCGGCCGGTTCTCGCACCTTTACCGCGAACCATCAGTATCTCGACGACAACCCAACCGGCACGTCGGCCGACAACTACACGGTGAACGTGAAAGTCCGCGACGACGACGGCGGCGAAGCGACCGGCAACGCGACGGCGAAGGTGCTGAACGTCCCGCCGACCAACGTCGTCGTCACCCCGGTGGCGACGATCACCAACGAAGGGACGCAGGTCAATCTCGGCATCGCGTTCGACGACGCTGGATCGCAAGATACGCATCAGGTCGAGATTAACTGGGGCGACGGCAACGTCACTACCGCTACCGCCGCGGGGCACGCGCTCAATGCGAACCATACCTACGGCGACAACGGCACTTACGCCGTCGTCGTGAAAGTCATCGACGACGACGGCGGCGCAGGATTCGGCTCGGCGGCGGTGCAAGTCAACAACGTCGCCCCATCGAACGTGCAGATCAATCCGATCGCGGCGATCGACGAGAACGGCGTCGCCTCGCTGACGCTGGCGTTTGACGATCCGGGGACGCTCGACACGCACACCGTTGAAGTCGACTGGGGCGACGGCGCGGTTGAAACGCTGAATGTGACGGCGGGAGCGCGGACGTTCACTGCAACGCATCAATACCTTGATGACAACCCGACGGCAACTTCGTCGGACGTGTACGCCGTCAACGTGAAAATTCGCGATGACGACGGCGGCCAGGCGATGGCTTCGCAGACAGTGACCGTCTCGAATGTCGCGCCCTCAAATGTTCAGATCAACCCGATCGCGGCGATCGACGAGAATGGCGTCGCATCGTTGACGCTAACGTTCGACGATCCGGGAACGCTCGATTCGCACACGGTCGAGGTCGATTGGGGCGACGGGACGGTTGAAACCCTGGCGGTGACGGCGGGGGCGCGGATCTTTACGGCAACGCATCAGTACCTGGATGACAATCCAACCGGAACCGCGTCGGACGTTTATGCTGTGAACGTGAAAGTTCGCGATGACGACGGCGGCCAGGCGACGGCGAGTTCCGTGGTCGAGATCTTGAACGTGGCGCCCGGCAACGTCCTCGCCGCCCCGGTGGAGAGTATCATCGACGAAGGGGGGGGCGTGACCCTCGACGTCACGTTCGACGATCCTGGTTCGCAAGATACCCATCAAGTTGAGATCACCTGGGGCGACGGTCATGTGACGACCGGCACGGCGACCGGGCATACGTTCAGCGCCAGTCACGTTTACGCCGATAACGGCACATACGCCGTCTATGTGAAGGTGATCGACGACGACGGCGGCGTCGGCAACGGTTCGGCGGCCGTGTTCGTCGCGAACGTGGCGCCGAGCGTCACTGTAGTTGGACCGCAAACCGTCAACGAGGGGTCGCTCCTCTCATTGACGAACATCGGGCAGTTCACCGACCCGGGGTTCAACAATCCGCTCAACGCCGGCAACATTCTCAACGGCGGCGAGACGACCGAAGAGTTCGAGTACGAGATCAACTGGGGCGACGGATCGGCCGCGGAAACCGGCGTGCCGACGATCGACCAGGTCGGCGGCGCGGGAGTGGCGACCGCGGGTTCGTTCGACGGCAGCCACATCTACGCCGACAATGGCGTCTACACCGTCACCGTGACGGTGAAGGACGACGACGGCGGCGTCACCGTCAAGCAGTTCCAAGTCACCGTGCAGAACGTCGATCCGACGCTGACGTTCACGAACCCGACGATCGTCGTCAACGAAGGAGCGCCGATCACCTTGGCCGGACTGGGAGTCGGCGCCACTGATCCTGGGTTCGACAACGACGCCTTGGGGACGAAAGAGACGTTCGAAGGCGCCACCGTCGATTGGGGAGATGGTTCGACGGCCGACCCGCTGACGGTGAGCGTTGGCGTCGAGGGGAGCCCCGGCAATCCGACGACCGGCGTCTTCGCTCACGCCGCCCACCACTATGCCGACAACGGGGCCTACACCGTCACGGTGAGCTTCAAGGACGATGACGGCGTCGTCGTCGATCGGACGTTCACGATCGTGGTGGCGAACGTGGCGCCGTCGCTCGAATTGACGCAAGACGTCTTCGTGATCAACGAGGGAGACACGCTCAACCTGCCGAACCTGGGGACCTTCAGCGATCCTGGGTTCAACAATGCCAGCAATCCGAACGGCGCCTCGCAGGAATCGTTTAAGTACACGATTAACTGGGGCGACGGCACGATTGAAACGGGCGTGCTGCCTGCCAGCGTTACCGACGGTTCGCCCGGCGTCGCGACGATCGGCACGCTCGTCGACTCGCACCTTTACGCCGACAACGACGTCGACAACAAGTACACGATCACGGTGACGCTGTTCGACGACGACGGCGGCTCGGTGACGAAGTCGATCGAAGTGACGGTCAACAACGTCAACCCGACGCTCAATCCGATCGTCGCCACCGACGTCAATACGAAGGGCGAGACGACACTTACGCTGCAGTTCGACGATCCGGGCGCCGACGAGTTCGACATCGTCGTCGACTGGGGCGATACGGTTGAAACGATCTCCGTGCCGGCGAACTCAAAGGGCCAGCCGCTCACCTACACGCACACCTACAGCGGTCCGCCCGATCCGCTCAACCCGACGGCCGATATCACGATCACGGTGCAGATCCTCGACGACGATTTCGGCACCGGGGCGTTTGCCGATGGCGCTAGCAACGTCGAGACGGTGGACATTTCGCAACCAGGTCTTGGCGCTGAAAAGTTCCGCATCGACACATCGCCGCAGGTGGCGATTCTCACTTTTCCCGATCGGCAGGCCATACCGTTGCTGCAAACGAGCACTGACGCCCGTCTCGTGACGGTGACGACCAGCGACGACGGGGGCGGCGGCGGCGACACGCGCGCGACTAGCGAACGATATCTCGAACTGCGGGTGATCAATCCCGATGGCTCGGAGGGCCCCGGCTACCGACTGCCGGCGAAGGTGCTGAACAACCTGCCGGCGCTCTTCCGCAACCTGCCCGACAATCACTACAAGATCTTCCTGGTCCAGTCGGAGACGAACGCGCGGCGATTGGTTATCGAAGTCTTCGTCCGCAACGGCAAGCTGATCGACCCGGGCGACGACAGCGAAGGCGCCCGCGATCGGCCGCCGACGGAAGAGGCGACGACTCGACCTGCAGAGGAACAGCCAGCAGTAGCGCCGGCTGGCGAGCTAGCCCCGCCCGAAGAGACGCCTGTCGAGCCGCAGGCGTTGCTTGAACAAAGGCATCGGCCCCGTTCTTCCACCGCGATCTATCACAGCGCCACGCTGGCGGGCGTGGCGATAGCCCTCTCCGGCGCGGGGAAGAACTCGTTCCGGAAGCTGGAAGAGGCCATCGCCCGGGCGAAGCCTGACCAGTGGAAACGGCTCCGCTCGGCTGGAACTCCTCGCCCCAAGAAGCCCCGTTAGCCGGCAAATCCGCACCAACCGGCGCCGAATCGGCGCCAACTCCCTAGCCGGAGGCCCACGCCCTCCGGGATTCCCGGCCCGCGTGGCGGTCCGGCTGGGGGCCGTGATTACAATCGAAGCTTGTATCCATCTACGGTCATTCTGAGCGCAGCGAAGAATCTGGCGCCTCTAACGAGCTACTAGATCCTTCGCTGTGCTCAGGATGACTCCTTTCGTCGCCGTAACGATCCATGTCCTCCTGCCCCAACTGCCAACACGAAATGGACGAAGCCGCCAGCAAGGCGGGGCGTTGCCCGTCGTGCGGGGCAGTCGTGCGGCAGTTGCCGCGTCGGAATATTTCGGAGCCGACGGAACTGGAGGACGACGCCGAGCGAATTCGACCAAGCAAAGCTCCCACCGCCGCGGGACCCGAGAAGACAATCGCCGATTTCAAGGCCATCGAGCGGCCCTCGTCACAGGAAGCCAATTGGTTTCTCGCCGAAGAATCAGATGCAGCAACCGGCGAGTCGCTCCCCAGCAACGAGATGACGATCGAGCTGCCGGCCGCAGGAACTGGCAGCTCGTCAAGCGAAACGATCGCGTCGCTCGAACTCAGCAGCATGAGCATCGTCGAACTCCCCGACGATGAGGCCGAGGCGAGCCCGAAGACGATCGCTTTTAACGCCGAGCAGACCGTGCAGTTCCTCGGCGGCTCGTCGGCGATCGACGACAGCATGCTTACTTCCCACTGGGAAGGTGCGATCGAGGGAAGTCCGTCCGATCCCAACGTCACGATCAAGCAGAAGGAAACGGTCAGCGGATCGTTCGTCACGAGCTCGTCGCTGATCGTCAAGTCGCGAAACGTCCGGCCGACCGGCGCGTCGAGCATGGTGACGATGTCGCCGGCCGACGCGCCCGACTACGAACTGCTGAACGTCATCGGCGAGGGGGGCATGGGCGTCGTCTACGCCGCTCGGCAGTCGTCGATCGCGCGGACCGTCGCGCTGAAGATGCTTAAGGGCGACGATAGCAAGAACGCCGCCCAGCGCGAGAAGTTCATCTCCGAAGCGGTCGTCACCGGCGAGCTCGACCACCCGAACATCGTTCCGATCTACGACCTCGGCGCCAACAACGACGGCGCTCTCTTCTACTCGATGAAGCGAGTGAAGGGGACCCCGTGGAACAAGGTGATCAAGGAACGTTCGCTCGATGAGAATCTCACTATTCTCCTCCGCGCGGCCGACGCGGTGGCGTTCGCCCATGTCAACGGCGTCGTCCATCGCGATCTGAAGCCCGAGAACATCATGCTCGGCGACTTCGGCGAAGTCTTGGTGATGGACTGGGGCCTCGCGCGCGTCAGCCCTGACTTCCCGAACGCGGCGAGCGTTTCACAATCGGACGCGATGGGCGGCACTCCCGCCTACATGGCGCCCGAGATGGCGACGGGGCCGATCGATAAGATCACCACCGCGAGCGACGTCTACCTGCTCGGCGCGATCTTGTTCGAGATCATCACCGGCAAGCCGCCCCACAGCGGCAAGACGGTGATGGCCTGCCTCTTTTCGGCGGCGAAGAACCAGATTGTCGAAACGAAGAAGCAGGGCGAGTTGCTCGACATCGCAATGAAGGCGATGGCGACCAACATCGCGGAACGCCACCAGACAGTTCCCGAGTTCCAGCGGTCTGTGCGCGAGTACCAGTCGCACTCGCAGAGCATTCAGCTGGTCGAGCATGCCCAGGGAAATCTGAAGCTCGCGCAAGAGCGGCAGGACTACGAGCTCTACGCCCGCGCAACCTACGGCTTGCAGGAAGCCTTCGCCCTGTGGAATGGCAACCTCCGCGCGGCGTCGCTGCTCGATTCGGCCCGCGTCGACTATGCCAAGCTGGCGCTGGCCAAGGGCGATTTCGATCTCGGCGTTTCGCTGCTCGACGAACAGAGAGAATCGCATCGCGAGACCCTGGCGGAACTGCAGCGCGGGCTGACCGAACGCGAGTCGCGCAAGCGGCGGATCAAGCTGCTCAAGGGCGCCGTCGCAGCACTGGTGGCGGCGGTGATCGGCATCGTCTCGATTGCATTCGTCGCCGTCCGCTCGCAGCGCGACGAAGCGGTGTCGCAGCGCAATCGAGCCGTCGTCGCCGAAGGCGAGGCGAAGAAAAACTTTGCGGAGGCCGAAGTCGCCCGCGACCGGGCTGAAAAAGAAACGGTCCGCGCGGTGAAGGCCGAAGGCGAGGCCAAAGATAATCTGGTTGTCGCGGTCGAACAGCGTCAAAAGGCCGAAGCGGCGACGATCGCAGCCGAGAAGGCGAAAGAGGCCGAGGAATATGCCGCCTACGTCGCCCGCATCGGACTCACGAAGGCGAAGATCGACGAAGGCTCCTTCGATCGCGCCGCCGATTTGCTCGCCCAATGCCCGCCCGAACTCCGCGGCTGGGAGTGGGGCCGCCTCAATTACCTCTGCAACTTGGCCGATCGTTCCTGGAAGAACCCGGCGCCAATCGACGCCGCCGCGTTCGCTCCCGACGGCGTTCACGTCGCCACCGGCGATTGGGACGGCAAGGCGACTATTTGGAATTTGCAATCGGGCGAGCGTCTCCGCGAGTTTCCGCAGGGCGAGTACGTCCACGCCGTCGCCTACGACAAACAAGGCGAACGCCTTGCCGCCGGCGGCAGCGACGGCAGCGTTCATGTCTACCGCGTCGCCGACGGCCAGCTGCTAACGAAACTCGTCGGCCACGAAGACGCGGTCCTCAGCGTTCGCTTCTCGCCCGACGATCGCTACCTACTTACCAGCGGCTACGACCATACGGCGCGACTCTGGGATCTCGCCACCGGCAAGTCGACGCAAGTGTTGGAAGGACACAGCTGGTGGGTTTGGTCGGCGGAGTTCTCGCCCGACGGACAGCAAATCGTCACCGCGGGGCAAGACGGCAAAGCAATCGTCTGGCGCCGGACGCCTCCTCAATCGAAGACAGAGAGCGTGCCGTCGCAGGTTGCGGTCGCTGCCGCCAGCGCGAACGATCCCTTCGAAGAGTTCACCGAATTCACCCGCCATCGCGGCCCGGTCTACGCCGCGCGCTTCTCGCCCGCGGGCGATCAAATCGCCACCGCCGGGTACGACGGCCGCGTCCTCCTCTGGGACCCGAACGAAGCGCAAGGAGTCGACATCGCCCGCCGCCTCAGCGGCGCTCCGGACCCGCCGGCGCACGAGACCGAGCTCCTCGCCCATCGCGGACCTGTCCGTACGCTGGCGTTCGCCCCCGACGGTAAAACGCTCTCTAGCGGCGGGCAAGACAATGTCATCGTCGTGTGGGATCTCGAAACCGCCAAACCCCTGAAGCAACTCCGCGGTCACGCCAGCCATGTTCGCAGCGTCGCCTATTCGCCCGACGGCCAGTTGCTCCTCTCCGGCGGTCGCGACGCGCAGATCAAACTCTGGCGCCCAGCCGACTACGCTGAAGAGCGCGACCTCGTGGCAGGCGACGAAGATTCGCGAGATGCCATCCTCTCGGCGCGCTTCTCGCCTGACGGCCAACAGATCGTCACCGCCGGCCGCGATCGGACGGCTTCGGTCTGGAACGCCGCATCGCTCGAACGCTTGGAACACCTCGCCGAAGGCCATGACTTCCTCGCCAGTTCCGCCATTTTCTTCGGCGATGGTTCGCGACTCGCCACCGGCGCCGGCGACGGCACCGTACGGCTGTGGGACGTCGCCACCGGCGCCGAAAACCTGCGGCTCGACGACACCGGCCGCACCGCCGCGCTCGACGTAAGCGACGACAATGAGCTGATCGCTACCGGCGGCGAGGGCGGAGCCGCCATTGTTTGGGATGCGAACAGCGGCGACAAACTGGCGACTCTTACCGGACATGAGGCCGAAGTGACCGCGCTCGCCTTCGCCCCCGGCGGGAAGCTGCTCGCCACCGGCGACGACCGGGGCGACTGCCGCCTCTGGCGGTTCGATCCTGCCGCTAACGAATGGCAAGGCGGCGAATGGCTCCGCGGCCACAGCCGCACGATTACCGCGATGACGTTCGCCGACAACGGCGCCCGCCTCATCACTTCCAGCGGCGACAACACCTGCGGCCAGTGGGACGTCGTCGCCGGCAAGGAGATCCGCGCCGGCGTCCTCAAGCATCCTGAATGGGTCACCGACATCGTCGTCAGCGACGACGGCCGCACGGCGCTCACTTCCTGCGACGACGGCAAGCTGCGACTCTGGTCGCTTGCCGACGCGAAGCTCCTGCGGACGATGGAATCGCCGCCGACGGAGGCTCCCGCGACAGCAGCCGCATCCGGAGAGGCCGCCAAGACAGAGACGGCCTTCACGTCGATCGACATGTCAAGCGACGGTCAGCTCGCACTGACGGCGTGCGCGGCTGACGGTACTGTACGGCTCTGGAACCTCGCCGACGGCGAAGAACTTGCCGCGAGCGATGACGGCGCGTGGCTGAACGTCGGCGATCGCGGCGGCCTCGTGTGGGCCGCACGATTTACTCCGGACGATCGCGGCGTCCTCGTGATCGGCGGCAACGACGCCCGCATCTTCAACCTCGCCAGCCGCCAACTCGAAGTCCGCTTCAGCCCCCACGGCATCGTCGCCTCGGCCGACCTCTCGCCGGACGGCAAGCATGTCGCCACCGGCAGTTGGGATCGCTCCGCCAAGATCTGGGATCGCGCCACGGGCAAGGTCTTGGTGAAGCTCGACGCGATTCACAACGGCTTCATCAACAGCGTTCGCTACTCGCCCGACGGCGCCAAGCTCCTTACCGCCAGCGACGACGGCACGGCGCGCCTCTGGAACTCCGCCGACGGTGCACCGCTCAAACCTGTCTTCGGCGACGGCAAGGCGCGCATCCGCCAGGCGACCTTCTCGCCCGACGGCCAGCGCGTGCTCACCGCGTCGAACGACAAGACCGCGAAGGTCTACGACGTCGCCACCGGCGAATTGCTGCTGACGCTGGCCGGTCACGAATGGGCCGTCCGCGCCGCTGATTTCTCCGCCGACGGCAAGTCGATCATCACTGGCAGCGACGACAACATGGCCATCGTCTGGGACGCCGCCACGGGCGAGCGTCGCCAAACGCTCGCGGGCCATACTGGCGCCATCACTTGCGTCGCCCTCTCCGCCGACGGGGGCCGTGCCATCACCGGCAGCGAAGACAACGGCGTGAAGCTCTGGGACGCCGCCACCGGCAAGGAACTCCTCACGCTCGCCGGCCATGGCGAAGAGGTGACCGCGGTCAGCTTCTCGCCCGATGGCAGCCAGATTCTCACCAGCGGCCGCGACGGCCGGACCCTCCTCTGGCCGACGACGTCGTGGAGCGAAACGAAGCCGTCGGCGCCGTAGCTTCGCTGCTAGCATCACGCTTCTCGTCGTCCCTCTCGCGACAATCCTCAAGATCGCCGCAACCCCTTCCGATACCTCCAAGGAGAAGCCGTCTCGCTCTGCGCTCATGGCGCCAGCAGTCGGCGCCCGCGATTGCACCGCCACACCTCTCCGAATTGCCACGTGAGCCACGAAACTCCCAACGCTGGCGTCGATCCGCTTGCCGCGTCGCCGCGCGAAGTCGATTCCGTGCTGAAGTGGCCAATCCTCGCTCAACTCCCTTGGGTCGGCGAGCCAGCATTGCAGGAAGAATCGGCGACGCCGCCGGTCGATATCTTGCCGTTCGCTGATTCGACCCCCGAACCATACGCGCCTCCAGCATTCCACGAGTCGGAGACATTCGCGCCGCAACTCCGCATCGTTGATCCGGCTTTGCCGCCAGGCGAAGAATTCGCGACGGCCGAGCCGCTTGATCGCCGACTTCACCGCGCGACTCCCGCTGGGCGACCAGCCGCCGAACCGCCCCATCTGAATCTCCATCGCTTTCCGACATCCCCGACCATCGCCGCGCCCGCGATCGAACCGCAGCGACCGCCAGTCGGCGAGTCGCCGGCGCCGCGGCAACATCGCCGCTTCGATCCGCCGCAGCCGCGTTACGGCGAAGGACTCGCGCTGCACCATCCCAACGAATCACTCGCCGCGCAGCTCTATCAGTGGCAGTCGGTGCGCAAGCCGCAGACGGCGCTGATCGCGATGAGCTTGCTGCTGCTGACTGCCGGCGGACTCTATCTCTTCACGATCGGTCGCCCCGCGACAGAGCCGAAAGAGGTCGCGGCGCCGCCGGCGTGGGAGGTTCAGCCGCTTGCGCCTGCCGCAAACGCCGCTAACGAGACGCTTGCGACGCCGTTGCCTGCGAACCCGACGCTCGATCTCTCGACCGGGAGTCCAGTCGGTCCAGCGGCCGCGCCAGCCGCGAACGAACCGCCGCAGCCAATGACCAAGAAGATTGGCGTCGACGCGGAGGACCCGATCGCCGCTTGGCTCAACGAGCAACCGCAATTGCCGCAGTTGACGGCGTCAAAAGTCGCGTCCGAGTTTCCGACGCCCGCTGCGAAGCCGGTGGAAACCAAGGTCGAGAAGCAAGTAATGCCGCCCTCGGAGCCAGGTGACGTACCGCCGCCAACGATGCAGCCGACGACTGATCAGTCGATCACGCCGACTCCGACGCTGCCATCGTTGACGTTGACGTCGCCCTATCCGACGACCCCTTATCCGCCATTCCCTGCGTCGCTCGCTCTGCCGGCGTCGAACGCTTGGCCGCCAACCGTCGCCGAGACGCTCGGGGCCCCGATGTTCGACCCGCCGCAACCGCCGCGCTAGTTGTGATTCAAACAGGAGCGCCGCCATGAGCGCCATCGACCAGGCGTTTATTCGCGCCTACGAACTTGACGAAGCCGAGCCTGCGTCATCGCACCTCGCGACGGCAAAGGCGCCGCAGCGCGTCGCGACGATTCAGCAGACGAAGGTCGTCGAATCGATCGCCGTGCAAGCGGTCGAGGCCGCCGTCGCTCAGCCGCAGGTGAAGCCGGGCGCCGCTGCCGTCCGTCCGATGGCGCCGCCGCCGATCGCTTCGACGAAGGTCGTCGAGCCACAGGGAACGTCGCAGCGTCGTCCCCTCTCGACCTTCGCACAGCCGAGCCAAATCGTCGAGGCTCGGTTCAAGCCGGCGCTCGAAGTCGATTCGTTCCGTTGGTCGACGGTAAGCCAACAACTCATCCAACGCTGTCGGCAACAATTGCAGCCAGCCGTGGCCACGATTCTCGCCGCCGACGACGCGGGTCGCAGTCTGCTCGGCGTCGGCGCCCAGTCGGCCGGCGCCGGCTGCACGACGCTGATCGCCTGCCTTGCACGGCTGCTCGTTGAGGCCGGGAAAACCGTCGCGATCGTCGACGCCAACTTTGCCAAGCCGGGACTCGCGACGCATCTTGGACTGGCTGCGGAATTTGGCTGGGAAGATGTCCTCTCCGGCCGCGTTTCGCTGGCCGAGGCAGTCGTCCACTCGCTTGGCGATCGCGTCTCGCTGTTGCCGCTTGCCATTGGCGGACCGGCCGCCGCCAGCCGACTCGAAACGATCCACGCCTCGGTCACTGCCGGCGTGTTGCGTTACCACTACGACATCGTCCTGTTTGATCTCGGCGTCGTCGCCGATCCTCAGCAGGGCCCGATCGCCCGCCGCGTCATCCAGCAATGCCGTCTCGACGGCGCCCTGGTCGCCTCGGGTCGCGGCGCGGCCGCCACCCAGCCGCAGCAACTGCTCCGCTCGGCCCCCGAACTCGCGACCATCTGCCTCGGCGTGGTCGAAAACCAACTCCGCGCCGCCTAACATCCACCGCGAGCCGACATGTATCTCGACTACTGGCAACTTGACGCGAAGCCGTTTGAACCTGGCTGCGACGCTCGTTCGTTCTACCGCGGCGCTGCGTTTCAGTCGGCGATCAACAAGCTGCGCTATGCGATCGAGAATGGCCGCGCGGCCGGCGTCGTCGCCGGGCCGGCCGGCGTCGGCAAGACGCTCCTCATTGAAACGCTCCGCCAGCAACTCGGCGAGCAGTACCAGCCCTTTGTGCGTGTCGTCTTTCCGCAGATGACCGACCGCGATCTGCTCGTCTACCTCGCCGAGCAGTTCGGCGCCCCGCCCGCCGATCCGCCGCGCTACACGATCGAAGAGAGTTTGCGACGCTTGGAGTACATCCTGGCCGACAACGTCGCTCGCAAGCGGCACGCGATCGTCGTCGTCGACGAAGCTCACCTGCTCGAGGACAGCGGCTTGCTCGAACCGCTTCGGCTCTTGCTAAATCTGGGCGCCATCGGCGCGCCGCCGTTCACGCTGCTGTTGGTCGGCCAGCCGACGCTCGGCCCAATTGTCCAACGCCACGGCGGGCTCGACGAACGGGTCGACATCAAAGTCTTGTTGCCGGCCCTCTCGGCGACCGAGACGGCCGACTACATCGCCCACCGTCTCGAAGCCGCCGGGGCCACGCGCGAAATCTTCGCCGCCGACGCCCTGAAGACGGCCCACCAACTCACCGGCGGCATCCCGCGGCGAATTAACCGGCTCTGCGATCTGGCCCTGTTGGTCGGCTTCGCCAACGGCCAGCACACGATTGACGCCGAGTCGCTCCACGCAATCCACGGCGAGCTCGTCACCGTCCCCGCCGCCGCGTAGCGCTGCCCATACTGCGAACAAAAAAGGCCGAGCCGGGGCGTCCCCGCCCCCGGCGCGTCGGGGTAAACTAACACCATGCCCCCCGACCAACTCCGCCAACTCGCCCAACAACTCCTCGCCGGCCACTACGACCTCGAGCAGTTCCTCACGCTCGTCGCCACCGGCAACGCGTACGCTTCCAGTGAGCCTGCCGCAACGGTCGACGTCGATCGCGCCCGCCGCTGCGGCTTTCCCGAGGTGATCTTCGGCGAAGGGAAATCTGCGGCGACAATTGCCGCGATCGCACAACAGCTTCTTGATCGCGGACAATCGGTTCTCGTTACGCGCGTCGACGCCGCAAAAGCCGCGGCGTTGCAAGCAATGCTGCCAAGTCTCCAGTACAACGAACTCGGACGAACCGCCCGCGTTGATTTCCCACGAACCGATTCGCAATCAACGAATCGCGGCCGTGTTGCCGTGATCACCGCCGGTACCAGCGACTTGCCCGTGGCCGAAGAAGCTCGCGAAACGCTTGCCTGGATGGGCGCCGACGTGACGCTCGTGCAAGACGTCGGCGTCGCCGGTCCGCACCGCTTGCCGGCGAGGCTCGCAGAGTTCGCCGATAGCGACGCCGTGGTCGTCGTCGCGGGCATGGAGGGCGCTCTGCCGAGCGTCGTCGGCGGCTACGTTGCCTGCCCCGTCTTCGCCGTACCGACGAGCGTCGGCTACGGGGCCAACTTTGGCGGCGTCTCGGCGCTGCTCTCGATGCTCAATAGCTGCGCCGCCAACGTCGCCGTCGTGAACATCGACGCCGGGTTCAAGGCCGGGTATTTGGCCGGGCTAGTGGCGACGCGCGCTCACCAAACGTCACACCGCGAAGAAGCGACATGATCGACGTCACCGCCGAACCGCTCCCCACGCTTCCGCCCCGCGCTCGCGACGGGCACAAAGGGGACTATGGCCGCGTGTTGGTGATCGGCGGCTCGCGCGGCATGGCCGGCGCTCCCGCAATGACCGGCCTAGCGACGCTCCGTAGCGGGGCGGGATTGGTCACTGTCGCGACGCCCGCGTCGACGCAGCCGATCGTCGCAACGTTCAGCCCTTGCTTCATGACGCTGCCGTTAGTGGAAGACGACTACGGCATCGCCGACTATGCCAATGTGGTCGACCTCGTCGGCGCTCGCGAACACTTCGACGTCTGGGCCATCGGCCCCGGCCTCGGGCAAGGCGACGGCGTCACTGAACTGGTCGCCCAACTTTACCGCGAGATCCCGCGGCCGATGGTCGTCGACGCCGACGCCCTCAACGGTCTAGCGGCGGCGCTCAAGCGAAACCCGCAAGCCCTCGCCAAACCGGCCGGCCAGCGCGTGTTGACGCCGCACCCCGGCGAGTTCGCCCGCCTCTCCGGCGTAAAGCCAGGAAGTGCGACGCCCGATCGCGTCGATGCGGTCGCAAAGTTCTGCGAGCGCGATCCGTCAGGCCAGCTAACGGTCATCTTGAAGGGGCACGAGTCGATCGTCTGCGACGGCCAGCGGTTCGCCGTGAACAGCACGGGCAACCCCGGCATGGCGACCGGCGGCACGGGCGACTGCCTTACCGGCATCATCGCCGGGCTCTTGGGCCAACGGCTGAGTCTCTGGGACGCGGCCCGGCTCGGCATGCACCTGCACGGACTCGCGGGCGATCTCGCCGCGAAGCAACTTGGCGAGGTTTCGCTGATCGCGAGCGATCTGCTCGATTATTTGTCGTACGCCTTCAAGGCCCGCTGAGCTTTCGGGGCAGGCGTTGGCGGTGGCGGGGGGGCAGTGCCGGGATCGATCGCCTTCACGGTTTCGGCGGAGGCCGGAACTGCCGGCGCCGCGCCGTTCGCATGGCCGGCCCATTGGACGGAAAGCTGGGCTTCAAACACTTCCTCGAACAACTCCGCCCGCCGTCGGCACGACCAGATGTCGACTTCGGGATACTCGTCCGCGCTGACCGTCAGCACGACCTGCCCCGGGGCGCCGTTGACCTTGAGTTCGCGAATCGTTTGGTTGTGACTTCGATCGAGCCCGCCGGCGACGCGTAGCACGGCCGCCATCTGCCGCACGCGCAAGCGGTCGGCTTCATTCAACTCGCTGAAGTTCTCATGCTTTTTCTTTGGAGCCGATCCGCGGTGATACCGCGCCACATTGGCGATGATCTCCAACTCTTCGGGGCGAAATCCCTCAAGCCGACTGTGCAGGATCAAGTGATACGAATGCTTGTGGTGCCCTTCATAGTTGATCAGATAGCCGACGTCCTGCAGCCGTGCAGCCGCTTCGAGCAAGCGTCCGTCACCGGCCGGTAGGTCGTACAGTTCACGCAAGCCGGCGTAGATCTCCACAGCCAACTTCGCGACATGCCGCGAGTGGACAAGGTTCACGCCGCAAGCCTCGGCGAAGCGATCAATTTGCTCATCCTGATTCGGCGACGCGATCGTGCTCGTCCCCTGGATTTGGTCGATCATCGTCAGCAGCAGCCCGTCGCGCACGCCGTAGGCGTGAACCTGCAGCGTGTTGACGCGGAATCGCCGCATCAGGCCGTCGATGACTGCGAGGCCGGGGATGATGATGTCAATCCGGTCGGCGTTCAGCCCAGGCGTCGCTTTTCGCTCCTCCGGCTTCATCTTGCGGAGCCGGTCGATCAGGTGGCAGACGTCGGCCCGCGTGGCGCGATACCCCGCCGCCGGCAGCCGCGACAGGCCGCGTCCTGCCATCAGCATGCTCGCGAGGCTGGTAAACGTGCCGCCGGAACCGATCAGTAGGTGCAGCGGCGCCGCCGGCTTCTCGGTCGTCTTCCGCAACTCGCGATCGATCCATCGCTTCAGCGGGAGGAACTTTTCATCGAGCGTCAGGTCGTCGCCGAACTTCTCCGCCAGCCGCACGGCGCCGAGTTGCGTGGCGTAGACCGCTTCGATCAACTCGCCGTTGGCCAGTACGATCTCGGTGCTGCCGCCGCCGATATCGGCGAGTACCGTGTTCTTCCCCGCGAGATCGAACCGCCGTCGGACGCTCTGGAACGCGAGGTGCGCTTCCATGTCGGCGTCGATCACTTCGATCTCCAGCCCCAGTTCGTCCTGCACCCGCTTGCAGAACTCCGCGCCGTTGGTCGCCTCGCGCACCGCACAGGTGGCGATCGCACGAAGTCCTTCGACGCCAAAGCCGGTGACGATCGACTTGAACCGCCGCAGCGCCGTGAGCGAATCCTCGATCGACTTCTCATCGAGATTGCCGTTCGCGGCGAGCGAACGGCCGAGGCGGGTCGTCTCGCGCTCTTCGTCGAGAATCCGGTAGCGACCGCCTGCTTGCGCCTCGGCGACGACCAGGCGGATGCTGTTGCTCCCGACGTCGATCGCCGCGAGTCGCGGGACCACGTCGGGGGCCAAGTAGGTTTGTTGCTCACTCATGCGCTAGCGCGGGCTCGATTTTGACAGTCCGTTGCAGCCGAATCGCTCGGCTTGCCGCCTCATCCATTCTAGCCCGCGGCAGGGGCGTGAGCCGTGGTTTTACGGCTTCTCGCCCTTACTTTCAACGGTTGCGGCGGGCTTTTCCTCCGCTTTCTCCGCAGCCTGCGCTTCAGGCTCCGCCTTCTTCATCGTCTCCAGTTCCTTTTTCAATTGCTTCTCTGGGACGAACTTCATTGCTGCGGAGTTGAGACAGTAGCGCAGCCCGGTATCGGTCGGGCCGTCGTTGAAGACGTGCCCCAGGTGCGCTTCGCAGCGGCGGCAGCGGATCTCCGTCCGCGGTTGGAGCATCTTCAGGTCGACATGCTCGGTGATCGCCTTGTCGCTGATCGTCTTGTCGAAGCTGGGCCAACCGCATTCGGAATCGAACTTCGAGTCCGACTCGAACAGCGGCGCGCCGCAGCCGACGCAGCGGTATTCGCCTGGCTTGAAGAAGTCCCAGAACTCATTGCGGAACGGCCGCTCCGTGCCTGCCTCGCGAGTAATGTAGTACTGCAGCTTCGTGAGTCGCTTCCGCCAATCGACTTGCGACCAATCGACTTTCTCAGGATCCTCGACCGCTTCTTCCTCCGCCGCGGCCGCCGCCTTCTTGTCCTTTGGCTTCGCCGCCTTGTCGGCCGCCGCCGGTTCCTCGGCATGGACAATCGCAGCGAGCAGCCCGACGACGGCAATGAGTGATAGCAACTTCGACATGTGACTTACGCTCCGAATTGTGAAAACGAACAAAGTCGAACGAGCGACTGTACCGCGTTAGTCTCGCTCATTCCGCTTCATCATCCGACTTGTCATTGACCTTCAATTTGTCTTTGAACGCCTTGCGGAACTTCACCACTTTCGGCTTCACGACCGCGCGGCAGTATGGCTGCCGGGCATTCAGTGCAAAGTACTCCTGATGATAATCTTCCGCCGGGTAGAACTTCTGGAACTTCGTGATCTCCGTGACGATCGGGGCGTCGAACGCTCCTGACTCGTCGAGGCGCTCTTTGTACTTCTCAGCCAACTCGCGTTGCTCATCGGAGTGATAGAACACCGCCGAGCGGTACTGCGTGCCGTGGTCGGGGCCTTGCTGGTTGAGGGTCGTCGGATCGTGCGTCTTCCAGAAGACCTCCAGCAGTTCCGGGAAGGTGATCACTTCCGGGTCGAAAGTGATCTGAATCACTTCGGCGTGGCCGGTGGCGCCGGTGCAGACTTGCTCGTAGGTTGGATTCGGGACCCGTCCGCCGCTATAGCCGCTGACGGCCGACTCCACGCCTTTGAGTTCTTCGAAGACCGCTTCGGTACACCAGAAGCAGCCGTTGCCGAACGTCGCGATTTCCACCTTCTTCTCCTTCTGCTTTTCGCTTGCCGCATCGTCGGCCCCCTTGGCGGCTGGTTCCGCGTGGAGGGGGCTCGTTGTCAACGCTCCGCTCAGCACGATTGCTGCGCCGAAAGCGGACAATGCGAATCCCACGACGCGTCGAGTTGGCATGCGTTTGTTCATCACCATATTTGACGCCCGCGACGGGCCCTCGTTACAAGCTCGAATCCAGAATCCCCAATCGCTACGTTCCTGCCGGGCATTTTATCCGAACAACCCGCGCCGAGCCTCATCCGCCACGTTTTTACGGGGTCTGGCGACGTCCGGTTCGGTCGGAGGGAGATGGTCACTTGGTCTCCCGATCAAAAATCAGGATGTCTGCCATGCGCTGGCCGACCTGCATCATCTCTTCCTCCACGTTACCGTTGAACTGCAGCACGACTGCCGCCCGCCGCTCGGGGAAAGTTTGCACGCAAAGCCGGAAGCCGCGCGAGTCGCCGTTGTGTTGGATGCGGGGTTCGCCACGGTACTCGTCGAGGAACCAGCCATAGCCATAGCTGCTGTCGTCGCGCGTCGTCTTCGCTTGCGGCGAGAACATCGCATCATGCGACGCGGCAGTGAGCAGCTTTCGATTGGCGTGAGCGCTGAGCCACTTGAGGTAATCTTCCAGCGACGTGTAAACGCAGCCGTCGCCGCGCGTGGCGCTGGTGACGCTCTGGTCGGCGAGGACCCACTTGCCGCCTTGGAAGTCGTGGCCGAACGCCCGATTGGTCACTTCGTTCAAGCCGCGTTGGTAGATGAGCGTGTTGTTCATTTCCAACGGAGCGAAGATTTCGTTCGCCATGAACTGGTGGAAGGGTTGCTCGGCCGCGATCTCCACGATCATGCCGAGAAGGACGTACGCCGAGTTGGAGTACCGCCACTCAGACCCGGGCGTGAACAGCGGTTCCTTCGAGTCGAGCAGCATCTGCACGATGTCGAGATCGTCGAGTTGCAGCGTCGTTCCCTTCGGGATTAGCTCTTCGTAGTCGGGGAGGCCCGAGGTGTGGGTGAGGAGCTGGCGGACGGTGATCTTTTTGCCGTAATCGGGAAAGCCGGGGAAGAACTTGTCGAGCGAGTCGTCGAGCGAGAGCTTGCCTTGGTCGACGAGCACCATGATCGCGGTGGCGGTGAACTGCTTGCTGACGCTGGCCATGCGGAAGTTGGTTTGCGGGGTGCAGGGGGCCTTCGTGTCTACGTTGGCGACGCCGAAGCCTTGCTGGAAGATCACTTCGCCGTCGTCGATAGCGAGGATGCACGCCCCGGGGGAGTCGGGGAGGGCGGCTTCGACTTGCTTCACCAGTTCAGGCGACGAGTCGGCGGCGGTCGTCAGCGATAGGCGAGAGACGGTCAGCATGGCGGTCAACGCAAGTGAAGCGAACAGGAACGGCGAACGGGCGGTCAAGCGAGGCATGAATCAACTCGGCGGGTAAACGGGAAAGGTTGGCAGTTATTGTAGCAAGCACACTCCGTGTGCCGTGGCGGGCTTCGCTGGACGGTGCTGGCGGATGCCGGTTTGTGTTTCGCGCCGGATTTATAGGCGACTTCTTCTATGCTTCGCGACGGCACACGGAGTCTGCTTGCAACATTTTTTACTGTTTTGATCTAGTCGGCCATGTTGGCCATGTTGGCCAAGTTGGCCAATAGTTTTTGGCCAACTTGGGCGCTTTGGCACGTGTTGCGCCATGTCTGCCATCTCTGCCAAGTCTGCCAATAGTTTTTGGCAGACATGGGGGAATTTGATTTCTGTCGATTTATGCGACCCCGCCGAGATCACCGTCTTCACCTGTCCGTTGAGTCGCGGCGCGTCTAAAGGGCGACGTCTATCCAAATGTACACTACAGGTCGGGTGGCCCATTTTCAACACAAAAGTTTTTATTTCTTGTAGGGAGGCTCTCGCAGAACTGCGGAGGCGCAGAGTGGTGATCGCGGAGGAGGATATCTCACGCAAAGGCGCAAAGGGGATCGCGAAGTGAGCCGTCGGTTGCAGCGAGATACGGCGTATGCGGAGCGGCTTAGTGGCCCTCGGCAAGATAGCGGTTGGGGATGTTTGCCATCGGGGGGACTTGTCGTCCTGCGGCGGTCAGCAGGAAACGAATATTGTCGTAGACATCCTGTTCGCGACGATGGACCTGCGGCAGCGTGCCGAGTTGGGCGTACGAGATTGGCGTCACGTCGAAGAAGGTCGTCTCCCAAGAATAACCTTGGCCCCAATGGAGGCCCTGCACGAAGCGCTCGCAGTCGGCGCCCGACGGAACCAGCAAGCGCATGATCGGCGCGGAGCGATTGCGATTCGAGTTGACCGTGTGAAACAACGGCGTGTGGCCGTTCATGCCGAATTGGTCGACGCCCGCGTCGGCGTTCACGTCGGCGCCCAACTCGATCAGCGTGCGCGCGGCGTCGAGATGTCCGTACTCGGCCGCCACGTGGAGCAGCGTGGCGTTCTCCAGCGAGGTGAACGAAGAACGGAGCGTGGTCCGATGCGCGAGGAGCGAAGGGTCGGCCTGAACGGCTGTGCGGAGGGCGTCGGCGTCGTTCAGTACAACCGGAGCGATGAGCGGATCTCGAAACTCGGCGCCGCTCTCGATGATCAGACGGAGGCATTCCTGCAACGAGTCGGAGCGCGAATACTGTTCCAGCAGCCAATCCGTGGCGAGTTTTCCCCGAATTGGTTGGCGAGGATCGGCGCCAGCTTGCAACGCGGCGCGAACGTCTTCGACGCAATGTCCGTCGAAGGCGGCGAGCAAGTCTTCATTGGGATCGGGCATGCGGTGCTCCTTAGACCGGCGATTGAACCCGTAGAGCGCGGCGGCGAATGGAACTCATGATATCAGGAGCGACTCAAGGCCATAAACTGAATTTTGGTAGACTTGGCGACATGGCGTTGCCCCGAATCCCTTGCCGTTTTTCGTTGCGTTCGCTGCTAGTAGCGATGGCGGTAGTGGCGCTCGTTTGGGGATGTCATCGGGACTGGATTCGGCAGCGGCGCGGCGTCCGGCAGGAGAGCCACATCAGGTGTCTCGACAATTCGCTTACTGAAATTAGCCTCATTCTTCTCGGGCTTGATGAGGCCCCAGCGCCGGGACTGCTGGGTCTATTGGGCGAGCGGGGCGAGGTGACGATCATCATTCGCGTCGTCGACGACGCGGAATGGAAGCGCGAGCATCGGCGCGTGAGTTCGCTGTTTCCGGAGGCGGACGTGATTCGGAGTTCGGTGCGCCGCGAGTGACGGCGAGCGTCGGGGCGCTGCCGCACGGCGGATGAGGCTTAAGTCAAAAGTCTCTCGCAGAGGCGCAAAGACGCAAAGGATGCGCAAAGAAAGCAATTCAGGATTGATCTTGGCTCGTGCCGTCGCCCGCGGTCTTCTTTGCGCTCTCTTTGCGCCTTCGCGGCTTTGCGAGAGACAATAAGCCCAAGTCTACTACTGACGCCAAAGTGACGCCGGCGGCGTAGCAGCCCAAATCGCTCCAGAGGAAACCGTTGCCCAGGGCGAGGGCGCCGAGGCGGGTGGCGCGGATCTCGTTGATCCAGGGAGCTTGGTAGAGTTGGCTGAGTTCGATGGCGCAGGAGACGGCGAGGGCGACGGCGGCGAGGGTGCGCGTGTTTGCACGCGGCCGGATGAACGCCGCGATCCAAAAGACCATGACGGCCCAGAGAGCGTCGCCGGCGTACGTGGCGATGAACTGAGGGAGCGCGTCGGCGTAGCGGCGCGAGGCGAGGCCGAGGGCGATGGTAGCGAGGAGCAGCGCGGCGTAAAGAAGTCGCGAGCGCGAGGCAAAGCGTACGTCGCTCATATGGCGTCTGCCGACGCGCGGCGGCTGAGTTGCGCCGCGACGCTGCGCTTGGCCCACCAACCGACATTGGTGTCGTCGAGGTTCAGCTCGCGTAGCGATTCGACGGCGTCGACCACGGCGAGTGAGCGTTTGGTGATCGGCGTGCGCGAGAGGTCGAGCTTGCGCAGTTGCTGGAAAAGGCTGAGGTGGAGGACGTCGTCGTCGGTGAGGCGGCAGCCGGGGAGTTCGAGCGTGTGGAGTTCGCGGAGCGAGGCGTAGTTCTCGACCAGCGCGTCGATGATGGGCGTCGGCGCCGGCGAATCGGCGAGGCGGATTTTGGTGACGTGCTCGGTAAGTTGCGCGAAGTCGCCGTACGATTGTTCGAGCCACTCGGGGGCGTAGGCGGTGACCTCGACGCCAAGCTGTTCGAGCTGCGTGATCGCGTCTTGGAGGGCGGCGTAGCGGGCCATCTTGGCGGCGATCCAGCCGCGGCGGTCTTGGCGGAATTCGAGGTAGGCCTGGGCCCGCTCGAAGGCTTCGTGAACGGCGGCGAAGGCGGCGGTGGAGCCGCCGCGGTCGGGATGGGTGGCGCGGGCCTTCTCGCGATAGGCCTGTTTGACGTCCTCGATGGCGTACGGGGGGGCGAGGCCGAGGGTGACCATGAAGTCGGGGCGGGGGTCGTGGGAGTGTTCAGGCAAAGTGGTCGACCTCCGTTACAAGCTCGATAGCAAGCGATCGTACTCGGCGTGGGTGCCAATGAAGAACCAGATGATCTCATCGTGGTTCTGCCGGATGCCAACGGCACGGTACGAACCGGTGACGCGAACCGACCAAAGCGGCAGCGTGGCGTGAAGGCGCTTAAATTGCAAGCTGGGATGAGTTGGATCGGTTTGGAAGCGGCGATAGGCCGCTCGCGCCCGCTGCTGGACGTCGCGGGGGAGCTTGGCGAAATCGCGGCGGAATGAAGCGTGTAAGCGTGAGGTCACAGCCGATCCGGATCGAGCGGTTCGCACTGGCCGCGACTATCGGCCTGCAGCACTTCGCCAATGAGGCCGCGGAGCTTGTCGGCGTTGGCCTCGGTCGACTGCGCCCACTTTTCGTCCTCTTCGATTTCGTGGAGCAGGAGCTTGGCCAGAAGATCTTGCCGATCCTCAGGCATCTGCTGTAGGCGCTCAATCGCTTCCTGGAGGGTCTTGGTCATGGATGAATTATAGCAGGTTTTTTGGAAGCGAGACGCACCGCCTAATCCAGCCGTTGTCCGATTCGCGACCAACGAATCGGCCCCCGTTCAATTGTTGGATTGCGATTTTTTCGAGGATCGACGGGCGGGGTCTCCGAGTAAGCGCGCGACCAGTAGATGACCCTCGCGACGCCTGCCACGCCTGCGAGCGAGTAATCGCCGTCGAATCGGCTGTCACGCGAAAGGCGACGATTGTCGCCGAGTAGAAAGACGCCGTTTGGCCCAACTGTATGAGGACCGAAGTTGCGAATGCCGGGAATAGGTGGAATCTTACCTTCAAGGATCACATATGGTTCATCGACTGGTTTGCCGTTCCGAAAGAGCTTTTCATCTTTCAACTCGATGACGTCGCCCGGAAGTCCGGCGACGCGCCTGGCATATAAGGGCGAGCTAGGTCCGTTCTCGTAGTGTGCAATGACATCGCCATAACGGAGGGCGTGCAGGTGCGGGCTGAGGCGATCGACTAGGATACAATCACCCGGAAGGAGAGTGTTTTGCATTGAGCGGGTTGGCATTATGCAAGCTTCTACCCAAGTCGCTGGCACGAATGAAGTGATGAACACGCCCCAGCAAGTCCAGCCGATAGCGAATACGACATAAATCCACCATCGTTGATAAGGTCGCAAGCCATTTGGCTGTCCATGACGAGCAATTCGAATCGCGTCAACGATAAGGGCGAACTGAGGAGCTATCATCACAGCGAAGCCAAGCAACATATTGGCTGGGCTGGCCGCCCAATAAATCATGTGCGCATAGCCAAGGAACTCCATCGCTATACAAGCGACGATCCAGAAGGACGCACGGGCAAGGCGACCGCAGTAGATGAGCGCCAGCGGGCCGAAGAAGAAACCGAGCAGCGCCGCGAGCCATGGTCTTCGCGGCATACCGGTATCGTCCTCGTTGGAGACGACATCACTCATAAGGTGAGAAGCTCTTTTAAGGCGATTACGCCCCGTATTTCCCCAACCGCCCGGCATTCGCCAGCGCCAGCGTCATCAGGTGCTTCGCCTCAAACTGCCCCAGCCCGCCGCGGAGGCAATCGCGTTCGCCGAATTGTTCGACGCCGTCGGTGCGGCAGTTTTTCGCCCACAGCAGCGTCGGCACGGGGTGCCAACTATGGCTGGCGAGCATGCTCGGCGTGCTGTGGTCGCCGGTGGCGATGAAGACGTCGGGCTTGAGGGCCATGATCTGCGGGACGGCGGCGTCGAATTCTTCGGTCCGCTTCACCTTTGCGTCGAAGTTGCCGTCTTCGCCGGTGCTGTCGGTGTACTTGAAGTGGATGAAGAAGAAGTCGTACTTGTCCCAGTTCTCTTTGAGGACTTCCATCTGCTCGTCGAGCGTCTTGGCGTGGCCGAGGATGTCCATGCCGACGAGTTGGGCGAGGCCTTTGTACATTGGGTAGACGGCGATCGCGCCGGCGCGGAGGCCGTAGACCTCTTCGTAGCTCGGCAGGCTCGGCTTGCTGGCGACGCCGCGGAGGGTGCAGCCGTTGGCTTTCTTCTCGGCCTTGAGGAGTTCCTGCGCTTGGCGGACGAATTCCTTGAGGATCGAAGCGGTCGCATCGCTTTCGGGATTACCGGCGACGGGGTCGAGCGGCGGGACGCCGGTAATTTGCGGGTCGGTGTCGTGGACGAAGTCGCCGAGCTTGCCTTTGTTGGCGCCCGTGCCGCGGAGGACGATCACGAAGCGGTGTTCTTTCACCGGTTCGACGAAGATCTGCACGTCGGGGATCTTCACTTCGCGCAGCTTGATGGCGAGCGGGGCCGACTCTTCGCTGGCGATGCGGCCGGCGCGGCGGTCGCTGATCTTGCCGGCGGCGTCGAGCGTGCAGAAGTTCGCGCGGATGGCGACGTCGCCCTCTTCGAGCTTAAAGCCGATGCCGGTCGCTTCGAGGGCGCCGCGGCCGATGACGTATTGGATGGGGTCGTAGCCGAAGAGGCCGAGATGGCCCGGGCCGCTGCCGGGAGCGATGCCGGGGGCGACGGGGATGCTGCCGCCGCAGACGCCTTCGCGCACGAGCTTGTCGAGGTGGGGGGTCTTCGCGGTTTCGAGTTCCGTGAGCCCGCCCGGTTGTTGCGGCAGGCCGCCCAGGCCGTCGGCGACGAACATGACGATCTTCGAGTCGTTCTTGACGAAAAGCTGACGGGTGAGGGCGTGAGT
>JBGSMO010000300.1:0-4623 GCA_041740115.1 Pirellulales bacterium | reverse complement strand
GCCATGGGCGAACCTCGCGAGCCCTTCGCCACGGCGATCCGGTGGATGAACGCCCAGCCCGCCCGCCGCCTGGCGGTTGACCTCCCTAGCGGCCTCGACTGCGACACGGGCCAACCCGCCGTCGCCACCGTACAGGCTGATCTCACCACCACGTTCGTTGCCGCCAAGCCTGGGATTCTCGTCCGCCAGGCAAAACCTTACGTCGGCGAGCTCCGCATCGTCGACATCGGCGTCCCGCCGCGACTGGTGCGCGAGGCTGCCGCCGTTTAAAGTAGGCGCAACTCGTCCAATACGCGACACGGCCAGTTGGCAAGTGGAGCGAGCCAATGACACACGGAGTCCTCCTCATGAAGCGCGCGCTGCATCTAGTTCTCGCCCTGGCAACGATCACGCTCACGACGCTCGCCCACGCCGCCGAACCCGCTGGCAACGACTGGATCACCCTCTTCGACGGCAAGACGCTCAAAGGCTGGCACAAGAACCCCGAAGAAATCGGCCACGGCACCGGCGGCACGTGGACCGTCGAGCCCGATGGCGTTCTCGCCGGCGAGCAAGATCCTCCTGGCTCCGGCAACGGCGGCATCCTGCTTACTGACCGCAGGTTCGGAGACTTCGAGCTCTCGCTAGAAATGAAGCCGTCGTGGGGCGTCGACGCCGGTCTCTTCCTCCGCGCCACCGACAAGGGCGAGTGCATCCAGATGACCGTCGACTATTACAACGGCGGCAACATCGGCCACTTCTACGGCGAAGCGACCGGCGGCTGGCTTGCCCGCGCGTTCAGCCTGCAAGGCGAGGAAACCGACGGCAAGCTGGTCGCGCTGAAGACGATCGATGAGAAGCAGCCGTCGGAAGTCGGCCTCATCAGCTCCTGCTCCCCCAGCGAATGGCTCGAAGCGTGGAAGATCAACGACTGGAACCACTTCCTTGTCCGCGTCGAAGGGGGCAAGTACCCGAAGATCACTACGACTCTCAACGGCCAGCAGGTCGCCGTGTTCGACGCTGCGACGGCCGACATCCCGCAGTACGACCGCGAGGCCGTGTTGAAGGCCCTTACCGAAAAGGGTTCGATCGCCGTCCAGGTCCACGGCGGCGGCAGCTATCCCGCAGGCAAGAAGTGCCGCTGGCGGAATATCAAGATTCGGCCGCTCTAACAAATGGGGAATGGGGAATGCTGAATGGGGAACGTGGAATCATGCCTGGTCCCCATTCCCCATTCAGCATTCCCCATTTGATTTGGCTCGTTGAGCCGCGGCTACTTACGCTCCCATTGATGTCGTATAATGAACTCGGGGCTGTCGTTGGCACGGCCCTGAGCTCACCAGTTGTTTGCCGAAATCGGAAGCCGCGTGATGGACAAGAACCGCGTACTCGATGCCCTCAACACCCTGAAGGCTGAGCTCTCCGGCGCCAACACGCTTGACGACGCCTCGCGGCAGTCGCTGCTGGCGATCACGGCCGACATTCACCGCCAGCTCGAAGCGGGCGGCGACCTGCCGACCGAGGAAGGCGAATCGCTTGGCGGTAAGTTACAGGATTCAATCCTTGAGTTCGAGGCCGAACACCCGCAGGTGACCGCCGCGGTGAACCAGGTCGCTGCCGCGCTGGCGAACCTCGGCATCTAGCACGGGCCCTCATCCCCGACGTTCCTCGGCACTTCGGACTGGTCGCTTAAGCGACCAGTCCAGCCCCGCCGGTTGGCTCACCCTCTTTGACAGGCTCCTGGCGAACCACACCCGCCGCCCTCCCCTCCCAACCGGTAGTGTCAAACGCCCCCCGCGCCGATATCATGGCGGGTTTACGCCGGTCGTTGGGATGCGCCGGGGGCGAGGACGCCCCGGCTCGCTGAGTCGAGTGCAGAAGCCTGAACTGTTCTTCGCTCGTCGCTCCCGACTGCCCACTGCCCACTGCCCACTTTCTCCCCCACTCCTCATGAAAACCGACGAACTTCGCGACAAGTATCTCAGCTTCTTCGAGTCCAAGGGACACCGCCGCGTCGCTAGCGACGTGCTCGTCCCCACCTGGGATCCGAGCGTGCTGTTCACTCCGGCGGGCATGAACCAGTTCAAGGATCACTTCCTCGGCAAAGTGAAGCTCGACTTCACCCGCGCGACCAGTTGCCAGAAGTGCCTCCGCACCGGCGACATCGAGAACGTCGGCCGCACCGCCTACCATCACACATTCTTCGAGATGCTCGGCAACTTCAGCTTCGGCGACTACTTCAAGCGCGAAGCGATCAACTGGGCCTGGGAATTCCTCACCGATAAGAAGTGGCTTGCCCTCGACCCGTCGCGGCTCACCGTCACCGTCTACAAAGACGACGACGAGGCGGCCGGCATCTGGCAGAAGGACATCGGCCTGAAGGTCGACCGCATCGAGCGCTGCGACGAGGACGAAAACTTCTGGCCGGCGAGCGCCCCCAGCCAGGGCCCCGACGGCGTCTGCGGCCCCTGCAGCGAAATCTACTTCCATCCCGACCAAGGAAAGAGCGTCGAGATCTGGAACCTCGTCTTCACGCAGTTCAACCGCGTCGGCGACCCGCCGAAGAACCTCCGCCCGCTGCCGTCGAAGAACATCGACACCGGCATGGGCCTCGAGCGAACGGCCGCGACGCTGCAAGGCGTGCCAACCAACTACCACATCGATACGCTGTTCCCGATTGTGCAAGCCGCCGCGGAAATTTGCGGCGTGAAGTACGAACTCGATAGCGACGCTGGCCGCCGCTGCCGCCGGATTACCGACCACGTCCGCGCGTGTACGTTCGCGATCCACGAGAACGTCTACCCCGGCCCGCAAAAGGAAAAGTACGTCGTCAAACGGCTCCTCCGCCGCGCCGTCCTCGACGGTCACCAGATGGGCCTCCACGAGCCGTTCCTCCACAAGCTTGTCCCGGCCGTCGTCGCGGCGATGAAGGGGCCGTACCCCGACCTCGTCGAAACGGCCCAGCGGGTCGCCAGCGTCATCGAGAAGGAAGAAGCGAACTTCTTCGGCACGATCGACGCCGGCCTCAACCGCATCGAGCGGGCGTTCGACGACATGCGCAAAGAGAATCGCACGCGGGTCGAAGGCGCCGTCGCTGCCGAGTTGTACCAAACCTACGGCGTGCCGCCGGAACTGTTCGAGTCGCTTGCCGCCGAGCATAACCTCGCCTTCGATTGGGAAGGCTATGCCAAGTCGATGGAAGAGCATGGCGAAGCCTCGGGCAAGGTCCAGCACGCCGTCATGGGCGCCAAGGGCCCGATCGACTCGCTGAAGCATGCCCTCCACTCGACTGAATTCTTGGGCTACGACACTACCGTCGCCGACGCCATCGTGAAGGGGATCATCACCGGCAAGGCGCCCAGCGATCACCTTGTCGACAAGATGGACGAGGTCGGTCACGCCGCGCCCGTCCGCGTCATCCTCGACCGCACCCCCTTCTACGGCGAGAGCGGCGGCCAGGTCGGCGACGTCGGTAAGCTCGTCGGCGACGGCTTCGAGTTCGAAGTGATCGACACCCAGAAGGATGGCGCCCTGATCGTCCACATCGGCCACCTCCGCAAGGGAACGATCCGCGAAGGCGCCAAGGTCCGCGCGACGGTCGACGACGCCCGTCGCGATGCGATCCGCCGCGCTCACTCGGCGACGCACATTCTCCACTACGCCTTGCAGAAGAATCTCGGCTCGCACGCTCAGCAGCAAGGTTCGAAGGTGACCGACGACGAACTGCGGTTCGACTTCACGAATCTCAGCCCCGTCGAGAGCAGCCAACTCGCGGCGATCGCGAAAGACGTCGTGGAGCGCGTCGCCGCCGGCGCCCCGGTGAAGTGGGAGACGCTCCCCTTGGTCGAAGCCCGCAAGCAGGGCGCCATGATGCTCTTTGGCGAGAAGTATCCCGACCCGGTTCGCATGGTCTCGATGGGCGACTTCAGCCGCGAGCTTTGCGGAGGCGTCCACCTAACCAACACCAAAGAAGTTGGCGCGTTCGAGATCCTCAGCGAAGAAGGCGTCTCCGCCGGCACGCGGCGGATCATCGCCCTCACCGGCAAGAAGGCGACCGACTATCGCGAGCGGATCGAGTCGGAAGTGAAGAAGGCCTCCGAGAAGCTCGGCGTCGCCGGCTACGATCTGCCGCACGCCGTTGAAGCCCTCATTGAGAAGCGTCGCGAACTGAAGCGGGCCCTCGAAGCGGGCGTGAAGCCGAACCTTGTTGCAGCTCAAGCCACCGTGAAAAAGGTCGCCGGCGACACGGCCGAATCGATGAAGTCGATCCTCGGCGAAGCCGCCCGCCGTATGTCGGTCGGCCTGCTCGGCGTTGCGGAGCGAATTGAATTGATGGCCACGGAAGTCGAATCGCTCGGCCAACGCCTCGCCCAGCGCGAAGCCGCCGGCCCGCTCTCGGCCGACTCGCTGCTCGAAAAGGCGACCACCGAGGGGGGCGTCACCGTCGTCGTCGCCGACGTGCCGGGCGTCGAGCCAAACCTGATGCGGCAACTGATCGACCAGATCCGCCAGAAGCAGCCGCTATCGGCGGTGCTGCTCGCCACGACGCAAGGCGATGACAAGGTAACCCTCGTCGCCGGCATCTCGAAGCAGCTCCAAGAACGCGGCCTCAGCGCCGGCAAGTGGATCGGCCCCGTCGCGGCA
>JBGSMO010000292.1:0-20348 GCA_041740115.1 Pirellulales bacterium | reverse complement strand
GAGCAGCCGATGCACGTCCGCCGACTCCACGCCACCGTGCTGAATCAGCTCGGGCTCGATCCCAACGCCCTCAGCTACTTCTTCCGCGGGCTCGATCAGAAACTCGTCGGCGTCGAGCAGACCGAGCCGGTTTGGGAGATTCTGTCTTAGAGTGCGTCAAAGCTAGTCGTGCGATTTCAGCCCCTCGGCTCCGCCGGGGGGTAGCGCTACATAAGACGAAGCCTACCGGCATGGCGAGCGACCCCCCGGCGCAGCCGGGGGCTGAAACTGGCGGGTGCTGCCGAATTGGCGCCTTTGCGTGCCAAACGATCTCAAGTAAAACTCACCCAGGTTGTCACGCCGCGGTGGGAGATCTGCATGCCGTTCGCTCAGGAGCCGTATCGTCTTGAGGGTCGTGCTGCGTTGATCGCCGGCCCCGCCAGTGAGTTGAGTCGTCAAATCGCCATCGCACTGGCCGCTGCAGGCGCCTCCGTTTCTCAGCCGCCAGTAGATCTGCCCTCTTCCAGCGACTCGATCGCCATCGTCGAACCGGCTGACATTCTCATCCTGCAGACGCTGGCGGACTCAGGCGTCCAACTGACTGCGGCGGACGACTGGGAGTCGATCGAGCGCTTCCACCGGGCGCTGGTCACGCTCCCAACGGCGCTCATGGCGAAGGCCATTCCCGCGATGCGAGGTCGCCGTTGGGGACGTGTTATTTTCATTGCCGGTGGCGATCACGCCACGCCCGCGGCGATTGCGGTCAGATCGGTTCAATCGGCGCTCATGCAAACCGAGGCCCGGCAAGTCGCCGCCGCAGGGATCACCGTCAACCTGGTCCTGGTAACATCCTGGCACACATTGCCGGCGGCCGAACTCGCCCAGGCCGTCGCCGCAGCCGCCCTCTATTTTGCCAGTGAAGAATCGGCCTTCGTCACCGGCCAGACGCTGCAAGTGGGCGGCGGCTCTCCGAGAAAATAGGACGCCTTCCGCATCCAAAACGACTCGGCGAGCGAAACCAAACAGACAGCGGCCTGCAAGGCGCCGCCGGTTCTCGTTACACTCGCATCCATGCCGACGTCTTCTCCCCGCCGCCTGGCCCCGCCTCCGATCACGGCTGCGCGACCGATTGAGCTCCGCCCTCGCGGCGACTTCATCGAGTGGCTTGCCGCTGCCGGCGGCACGCTCGCGGTCACGACCTACAACTCCGGCAAACTCGCATTTCTTTCGGCGTCCGCCGGCGAGCTCGTCGCCAGCTACTGGTCCTTTCCGCGGCCGATGGGGCTTGCCGTTGCGGGCCGTCGCTTGGCTCTCGCCTCGCGAGACCATTTGTGGCATATGGAAATCTTCGACCGTGAAGAGTCGGCCGATGCAAGCGTGTTGCAACGAATCATCCCCGCCGTCGTCCATTCCACCGGTCGAGTCGACGCTCACGATGTCGCGTTTGACCGTCGCGGCGTCTTGTTCGCGAATACCCGCTTCAATTGCGTCGCCCGGCGAAGCGAGCGCGTTCACTTCAAGCGGGTCTGGCGGCCTTCGTTTATGGAGGCGACGGCGCCGACGAAGCCGGTCGACTGCTGCCACCTTAACGGCATTGGCGTGCGAGCAGGGCGACTAGAGATGGCGACCGCGTTTTGCGAACAGGCCGAACCCGCGGCTTGGCGGGCCGTCGACCGATTCCAATCGGGCGTGCTGATCGACGTCCTCAACGATCGCGTTGCCGCGCGCGGGTTGAGTCTCCCCCATTCGCCGCGCTGGCAGGCAGGTCGCTGGTGGTTGTGCGACTCGGGCCGCGGCGCCGTCGCGACGTTCGATTCCCAACGTGAGGTTTGCGAACCAGTCATGGAACTCCCCGGCTTCACTCGGGGGCTGACGTTTGCCGGGAATCGGGTCGTGGTCGGTCTCTCTCGAATTCGCAAGCGTCACGTCCTCGACGCCCCGCCGGTGCGCGAGCGTTGGCCGCGGCTTCGTTCGGGTTTGTCGCTTGTCGATCAGGCTCGTGGCGTTGAAACAGGTTCGCTGGAGTTCATCCGCGGCGGCCGCGAAGTTTACGACGTAGCATTCATCGCCGGCGTCACGGCTGCGACGTTCGCCGACCCCACCGCGAGATGACGCGATGACGCCACGCCGCGCGCGCCAGACTAAATCGCCAAGTACATTGGCCGTTCCCTCCGCTGCGGCGACCGGACTACGCCTCGGTCTCTGTTGCCAGTTCGTTGACGAACCGATTCGCTTCCGCACGACGACGGCGGCTGCTTGTTCGAAGTTGACGATGCCCGCCCGCGCGGTCAAACTCTCCGAACTCTGCCAGGCCAACGCCGACGCGCTGCTCGCGGCGATCGAATGCTGTAGCCGACTGGGCATTGGCGCGTTCCGCGTGAACAGCCAGATCTTGCCGGTGAAGACGCATCCGGAGATTGGCTACCAAGTGGAGGAATTGCCGGGGGGCGCCGCGATCATTGCAGCCTTCCAGCGCTGCGGCGCCCGCGCAGCGGAGTTGGGCGTGCGGACGTCGTTTCATCCCGATCAGTACGTCGTGCTCAGTTCGCCTCGTGTGGAAGTGGTCGATCGGTCGCTCGAAGAGATCGAGTATCAGGCCGAAGTGGCGGAATGGATTGGCGCCGATACGGTGAACATCCACGGCGGCGGCGCGTACGACTCGCGCGAGGCGGCGCTTGAGCGGTTTGCTCGCAACCTCAATCGACTCTCGCCACGAGCCCGGGCTCGTTTGACAATTGAGAATGACGACAAGATCTACACGCCCGTCGAACTGCTCCCCCTCTGCCGCAGTGAGGGCGTGCCGCTGGTGTACGACGTGCATCATCACCGCTGTTGCCGCGACGAACTTTCCATCGAGGAAGCGACGAACAAGGCGATCGCCACTTGGGATCGGGAGCCGCTGTTTCATCTTTCCAGCCCGAAAGAGAGTTGGAACGGTCCGGGTTGTCACCGGCATCACGACTTCATCGATCCGGCCGACGTGCCCAAATGCTGGCTAGGGCGTTCGTTGACCATCGAAGTCGAAGCGAAGGCTAAGGAGCGCGCCGTGCTGCAGTTGCAGCGTGATTTGCAGCAAGTTGGCCAGCAACGAATTGCGAACCCGCGCAGAGCCCGCACGTCATGAGCACGCCGACCACCATTGTCCGGCTGCGGCAAGACCTGCGCGTCGCCGATCAGCCGGCGCTGCGACGGGCCGCTGACCGCGGTCGCGTCATTCCCGTTTACATTTGGGCTCCGGAGGAAGAGGGCGATTGGCCTCTTGGCGCGGCGTCGCGGTGGTGGCTTCATCATTCGCTGGCCAACCTCGATGAGCAACTGCGCGAGCGTGATTCGCGGCTCACCGTCCGTCGCGGGCCGACGCAAGCGACGCTCGACGAGTTGCTGGAAGAAACCGGTGCGACGGCAGTTTACTGGAATCGGCGCTATGAACCGGCGGCGATCGAGCGCGACAAGCAGGTGAAGGCGGCGCTCCTTTCGCGCGGCGTGCAGGCGGAAAGCTTTAACGGATCGCTTCTGCACGAGCCATGGACCATTCTGACGAAACAAAACGCTCCCTATCAGGTCTTCACGCCATTCTGGAAGTGCTGTCTTTCCGCCGACGTTTCGCACGAGCCGTTGTCGCCGCCGCGCGAGCTGCCGCCGCCGTCGAAATGGCCGAAGTCGCTGCCACTGGACGAACTTGAGTTGCTGCCGCGCATCTCGTGGCATGCAGGATTTCACGACGCCTGGAACGTCGGCGCTCCGGCGGCCGAGCGTCGTCTGCAGAAGTTTATCGGGGAGGCGATCGCGCGCTACCATGAGGATCGCGAACGCGCCGACGTCGACGGTTCGTCGCTGCTCTCGCCGCATCTACACTTCGGCGAGATCAGTCCGCGGCAGGTGCTGGCGGCGGTCGAGGCGACGGTTTCCAAAACGCCGGCGATGAGGCCGAAGAGCGGCAAAGGCGCTGAAGTCTTCTTAAAGGAAATCGGTTGGCGGGAGTTCGCGTATCATCTGCTCTATCACTTCCCGCGGACGCCGGCGGAACCGTTGCGAGAGCAATTCCGCAAGTTCCCGTGGCGGCGAAGCACGCAGGATTTGCGGGCATGGCAGCAGGGCCAAACGGGGTTCCCCATCGTCGACGCCGCAATGCGGCACCTATGGGCGACCGGCTCCATGCCGAATCGCATGCGGATGGTCGTGGCGTCGTTTCTGACGAAGGACCTCCGCATCTCCTGGCAGCGCGGCGCGGAGTGGTTTTGGGACACGCTGGTCGACGCCGATCTCGCCAACAACACGCTCGGTTGGCAATGGACCGCCGGCTGCGGAGCCGATGCGGCGCCTTACTTTCGCGTCTTCAATCCGACGATCCAGGCGGAGAAGACGGATCCCGAAGGGGAGTACATCCGCCGCTGGGTTCCTGAACTTGCGAAACTGTCGACGAAGCGGCTTCGCGAACCGTGGACGGCGACGACGGAAGAACTTGCCGCTGCCGGCGTACAGTTGGGCAAGAACTATCCGCGACCGATCGTTGATCACCACGAAGCCCGCGATGCGGCGCTGGCCGCGTACGAAAAGATTCGCGCGCGTTAGCGAACTCATCGCAGCCCGGCGAGTTCCTGCAGCAGCCGCCAGTTTTCCAAACGATCTTCGCGCGCCATCAACAGCGTCGGCGATGGGTTTCCCTCGCGATCAAAGTGCTTCACAAAGCGCCCTTCGCTGCGAGCGAAGTCAATGAAGTCAACCGTCTCGCCGGTCTTGGGATTCTTGAACCAGTCCTCTTTCAGCGAAGGGTTCCCCTGCAATGACAGCCGTTCCTTGAGCCGCTCGCCATGCCGGGGGTCGTAAATTAGCAGCGGGAAGGCCCGCGTATCGACGGCGAGCCGCGCTTGGCTCCCCGCCATGTTGTCGGCCACGCCATGCTCGGGTTGGCAGGTGGTGTAGCAGCAGACGAGCGCCGGGCCGGGGAACTCCAGCGCTCCCAACACCGACTTGTAGAAATGGTTCACATGAGCGGCCGTCGTCTGAGCGACGAACGTCCGCGGATGCATCATTGCGATTTGAGCGATTTCCTTGCGGCGTTCCTGCTTGCCGGCGATCGCCTTGCCGTGGACGCTCATCTTGGTGTTTTGGCCGGTGTAGGTGCTGGTCGAGGCCTGCCCGCCGGTGTTCGAGTAGACCTGAGTGTCGAGGACGAAGACTTTGATGTTCATCCCCGACGCCATCATTCGCGAGAGCGATTGGAAACCGATGTCGAACATCGCCCCGTCGCCGCCGATGCACCAGAGGGGCCGCGACTGCCAGCCCATCTGATCCCATCGCGAGCGGACGCCCATCGCGTCGGCGGGGGCGTTCTCGAAGAGCGAGTTGGTCCACGGCACCAGATACGGGTTGTACGGGTACGTCGACGTGTAGACGGTGTTGCAGCCGGTGGCGGCGACGATCCCCCACTGGTCTCCGTACTTCGAGCCGGTCGCCGCGCACATCATCCGCAGCGCCGTCCCTTCGCCGCACCCGGCGCACGAGCCGGCGCCGCCGACGTAAAGGTGGGTCTGCTCGCGGAGCATCATGTCGATTAGCAGATTGTCGTTGACGTAGCGCTCGTCGCTGGGCCCGAACTCCTTGAAGTAGCGGTGGTTCTTACGAATCTCCGTCATTCCTTCTTCGCTCTTGGGAATCATCTTCAGCGCGTTGTCGTCGCACACGGTGACGCACTCCGCGCACCCCTTGCACTTGCTCGGGTCGATGATGATGGCGAATCGGCCCCCCTCTTCTCCGCGCTTCTTGGGGCCGTCGTAATACTTGCGCGTACGCGACCATTGGCGTTCGAATGCTAGTCGATCGGCCTCACTGTCGATCGTCTGCAGCTTCGCTTCAAAGTCCGACTCGGCGAGGACTTTTGCCAGGATCGCCGTGTCGGGGCACTCGGTGACGCAGTCCATGCAGCCGGTGCAGTTGTCGCGGTTGTATTCCGGAATCTCCGGCGCCACGTAGCTGAAGTCGCGCAGCGTCGCCGTACCGGCGGGGATCAGCGAGCGCGCGACGCTCAGGTCCGCCGGCAGTTGCTCGTCGCCCGTTCCTCCTTCATAGCCGCGGATAATCCGCTCGTTGAAGTCGTGAACGTCGAGCACCGGCAGGGCAACGTCGATGTAGCCGCGGTCGACGGTCGTGCCGTAGCTGTTATTGTTGAACGGATCGCGGTCATTGGCGTCGTTCATCGAGCGAGGGAGTTCGGCGGTCGACATGATGGGACTCCGGGTATAGCTGTCAGCGGTCGGCTGTCAGCAATTAGCAGTTTTGAATTAGTGGGCTTGGCCGTTGGCGATTGGCGATGCGTTGATCAGTTCCGGCGGCACTTCGCGCATTTCGTTGTAGCCGCGCTTGACGCAGGTGAGATTGTCCTGCACGGCTTGCTCGCCGCGTTTGCCAAAGTATTTGCGGAGCGCCGCTTCGACGCCGGCGTAAACCTGTTCGTCGCTCATGCCGCTGGTCCGAGCGTAGGGGGTGAGCTTCAAGAACGCCCCGAGCAGGACGATCCCCTGCATCCGCATCTCCAGGTCGGCGATCGCGGTGACTTCGCGAGCGATGCGGACCATGTCGATGTAGTAGATCCGCAAGTTCTTGCGGCGGATCGTTTGCTGATGCTGCAGCGGAATGCGCGCCCAAACGTCGCTTGGATTGGCGTAGGGGCTCTGCATGAAAATGGCCCCGCCGTCAACCATCCCATGGAGCGGATTACCGCTGAAGAGGGCGTTCGTGTCGTTCAGCACGGCGAGATCGACGCGCTCCAGTTCGCTGTGAGTGAAGATGTGCGAGTCGGCGATCGTCAGGTAGTACGTCGTCGGGAGCCCCTTCTTCTCAGAGCCGTACTTGGGGTACGCCTGGACGTCCTTGCCGAAGACCTGCCCCGCGATCGTAGCGATCACTTTGTTGGTCGTCACCGAACCGAACCCGCCGACTGAATGTCCCCGCATCGAGAACGCCCCGCTGGGGCGCAAGTCGGGATTGTCGGTGACGGCGAGCGCAAGCGGATGGTTCACGCCGACGCAGAAGTAGTCTTGCCCCTCGTGAATCATGTTGTCGAAGATCGCGATCACGTCGCCGGGGCGGACGTCGCGGCTTCCCAGCCCGCCGCAGCCTGAGTAAATCCGCGGAATCCGATCGATTCGCTCGCTGCCGTTCTGCCCGAGCATCGCATCGCAGAACGCCGCTTTGATCTCGCGTGTGAGATGATTCCCGGTCGTCGAGAGGGGGTCGTCCATCCGCTCGAGCACCGAGAACGCCGTGCAATGCTTGAGCGCTTGCACAATCCGCTCGCCCGGAAACGGGCGGAAGCAGTAGATGTTCAAGCAGCCGGCGCGCACGCCTTTTTCACGCAGATAATCGACGGTCGCCTGCGCCGTCTCCATGTAGCTCCCCATGCCGACGAGAATGTACTCGGCGTCGTCGCAGCGGTAGGGCCCGACGAAATCGTAGCTGCGTCCCGTCTGGCGGCGGAACTCGTCGAACGCCTCCGTAAGGGCGGGCGCCACGCGATCGTAATACCAGCGCTGGGCGATCTTGCCCTTCATGTACGAATCCTGGTTTTGGACCACGCCCGACATGAGCGGGTTTGCCGGGTCCATCAGATTCATCAGCTTCTCTTCGGGCCGGCCGACGAACTCGCGCATGAGTTCCGGCTCGCAATGCCGGACGCTCTCGACGGTGTGAGTCGTGAGGAAGCCATCCTGAATGCTGAAAAACGGCGTCGCGCACGCCTCCGCCGCCCGGCGGGCGATGAGGCAGAGGTCGCCCGCTTCTTGAGCGTTGCGCGCAAAGAGCATTCCCCACCCGCAGTCGGCGACGCTCATCACGTCGTCGTGCCCGGCGTGAACGTTTAAACTGTGGCTCGTCAGCGCCCGGGCCCCGATATTGAACACCACCGGCAAACGCTTGCCGGAAAGCGTGTAGAGAACTTCCTTCATCAGGACGAGGCCCTGTCCCGACGTGAAGTTCGTGACGCGCCCGCCCGCGAGGGCGAAGCCTTCGCAGAACGTCGCTGACGAGTGCTCGCTTTCCGGCTCGACGAAGACGAGTTGATCGCCCCACAGATTAGGCGTTCCCGCGGCGGCGGCCGAATCGAACCCGCCTCCCATCGTCGTGCTGCTGGTGATTGGGAACGCGCCCGATCCTTGGCTGATGCGCGTTTCGACCCAGACGACGTTCTCGGCTCCATCGCACGTCGTCGGGATGCCTGGATAGGGGACGCTCGCCTCCGACGAGTCGTCCCACGGTCGGTCGACCGTCCGTGCAATCGTATCGGTAGCCATGGCGGAGCAGCCTTTCTGCCCCGCGGCGTCGAACGCAGCGGCTGAGCCTGATGACGGAGCGACTGCGTTCGCCGCAGCGAGGCGGCGAAACTATTCGTCAGGCGACGCTCGTCGTTGGGCGTCGCATCGTTGCCAACCGAGATGCTCTCAGGTCGGCCGTGGCTCCCGAACTACGCTAGATGAAAAGATGAGATGCAACCTATGGAGTCGCGGTCGACGGTTTTGTCCAAGGATTTCAGGCGCGTGATTTGGCCCGTAATGGAACCAAGGGACGGCGCCACGTCCCCCGTGTCCGTATAATCAATCGTACCCTACGGCGAGGGCGCCGGCAAAACTCGTAAGCAAACCGCGGGGCGACGCGTGCGTCGTAACTTTTTCGATGAAGACTATCGACGTTCTAATCGAATCTGCCGGGGTTTCGCTGGAGCAACTCGCCACGGTGACTGACTTGCCGGTCGAACGGGTCGAAGCGATCGTCGAGGGCCGCTGGCTGCCGCGCCCCGCAGAGCGCGCTGCGCTCGCTGCCGCACTCGGAGTCGAAGTCGACGCGATCAGTTGGGGGCATACGATGAGCCCGCGAAATGTGCGGTATCACCGGTTTGGGTTGAGCGAAGATTTCTAGAACGAGCGGCGGTTGGTGCGCGTTTAGTCATCCTGAGCGGAGCGAAGGATCTGGCGTCTCCAAGGGATTATAGATTCTTCGCTCTGCTCAGAATGACAATGGAAATAACAAGAGCCCCGGCCCAATCAGGCCGAGGCTCTTGCTCGTTAGCCGTCATACAAAGCTGCTTGCCACTTGCCGCAGGTTGGCTTATTCGACGCCCGCCACCTTCGAGACGATCCCGAGCCATTCCTGGATCTGCGGCGAGAACTTCACCACGACGGGCGAGAAGACGACGCTCACCATCGCCATCAGCTTGATGAGGATGTTCAGCGCGGGGCCGCTGGTGTCTTTGCACGGGTCGCCGACCGTGTCGCCGACGACGCCCGCCTTGTGGGCTTCGGTCCCTTTCTTGCCGCTGCGCTCGATATGCTTCTTGGCGTTATCCCAGGCGCCGCCGGCGTTGTTGAGCATCGTTGCTAGGACGAAACCGGTCGTCAGACCGCCGGCGAGCAAGCCCATCACTCCCGGAACGCCGAGTACGAGGCCGGTCGCCACCGGAACGGCGATCGCCAGCAGCGACGGCACGACCATTTCGCGCTGGGCGCCTGCGGTCGAAATCGCCACGCAGCGAGCGTAGTCGGGCTTGCCCTTCCCTTCCATGATGCCCGGAATCTCGCGGAACTGCCGCCGGACTTCGTTGACCATGGCGCCTGCCGCTCGGCCGACGGCCTTCATCGTCATCGCGCAGAAGACGAACGCCATCATGCCGCCGATGAACATGCCGCAGAGCAGCAGCGGATTCATGATGTCGAGGTCGTAGGCGTCGACGAAGTGCGAAATCTCCGCCTGCGCGACGTAGACGATATCTTCCGCCTGCGAGATCGTCTGATCTGCCGAGAATTTGACGGAGCCAATCTCGTAGATCTTGTCTTCCTCGCCGGTCGCTAATTTGCCGACCCAGATTTTGATTTCTTCAATGTAGGCCGCGAGCAACGCCATCGCCGTAAGGGCTGCCGAGCCGATGGCAAATCCCTTGCCGGTCGCGGCGGTCGTGTTGCCGAGGGAGTCGAGAGCGTCGGTCCGCTCGCGAACTTCCGGCGCGAGGTGCGCCATCTCGGCGTTGCCGCCGGCGTTGTCGGCGATCGGTCCGTACGCGTCGGTCGCCAGCGTAATGCCGAGCGTCGCGAGCATGCCGACGGCGGCGAAGCCGACGCCGTAGAGGCCCATGTTCGGATCGGCGAACCCTCCCGCGAATCCAAACGCCGCGATGATGCCGACGACGATGGTCACGACCGGGACGCCGGTCGAGTACATGCCGGTGGCGAGGCCGTCGATAATCGTCGTCGCCGGCCCCATTTCGGCTGCTTTGGCGATTCCCTGCGTCGGGCTGTATTCGTCCGAGGTGTAATACTCAGTCGATTGGCCGATGATGACGCCGGCGACGAGGCCCGCGACGACCGATCCGACGACGCCCCACGACAGCAATTCGCCGCCGAATTGAGCGAGCCCGGCTAGAGCCGCAAGGATAAACACAGAGCTGCCGAGCGTGCCGATCAAAAGCGCCTTAAGCAGATTCTTCTGCGTCGCCCCTTCGCGGGTCTTCACCATAAAGATGCCGACGATCGACAGCAGCGTACCGATGCCCGCGACGATCATCGGGGCAACCACCAACTCAATCGCATGCTTGATCGACCCTCCATCGGCCATATGATGGGCGCCCACTGCAGCGCCGAGCGCCGCCGTCGCCAGGATCGAGCCGCAATACGATTCGTACAAGTCGGCGCCCATGCCGGCGACGTCGCCGACGTTGTCGCCGACGTTGTCGGCGATGGTGGCGGGGTTGCGAGGATCGTCTTCGGGGATGTTCGCTTCGACCTTGCCGACGAGGTCGGCGCCGACGTCGGCCGCCTTCGTGTAGATGCCGCCGCCGACGCGAGCGAACAAGGCTTGCGTCGAGGCGCCCATGCCGAAGGTGATCATCGTCGTCGTGATTTGCACGAGCTTATCGATGTCGGTCGTTCCGGCCGGAACCAACTGCAGGCCCCAGACAGTCCAACCGTTGGCCATGTGCTCGGACGTGTAGACGAACGCATCGAGCACCCAGTACCAGAGGCAGATGTCGAGCAACCCGAACCCGACGACGACCAGCCCCATAACGGCGCCTGATCGGAACGCCACCTGCAAGCCGCGGTTGAGTCCCTCGCTGCAGCCCTGCGCAGTTCGGGCGGAAGCATTGGTCGCCGTTCGCATGCCAATGTAGCCGCAGAGGCCGGAGAAGAACCCGCCCGTGAGGAAGGCGATCGGCACAAAGGGATTCTGAATGCCGGCTTTTGCCAACAGAGCAAGAATCACCACGAGGATAATGAAGACGAGCGTGACGACCTTGTACTGGCGATTGAGATACGCCATCGCTCCTTCGCGCACATGCTGGGCGATTTCGCGCATCAGGGGCGTCCCCTCATTGGCCCCCATCATTTTCTTGTAGAAGTAAACGGCAAAGAACAGCGCCAGCGCCGAAGCAATCGGCGCGACGTACCACAATGTGGGACGAAAGTTCGCGACGTCGCCCGTCGCATCGCCGCCGGCCGCTTGGGCCAGAAACCACATCCCGTCATTCAGAATCGAACGCATGCGCCGCTCCCTTTCATGCTCGCCGATGCAGAGAACGCCCGCCTAGCGGGCGACGATAACTGTGAGCAACAGAAACTCGCTCAGAAGTCGGACAAGGAGTTATCACCCCCGGCGCCGGCATTTCATCCAGCAAAACCAGGGCCAATTCGCCGCCAATGTAAGCGATGAGACTTCAATTGCCTACTCCATTAGGCGACAGGAATCTTCAAGATTTTTGACGATCCTTGCCGTGAGGCCCGTTGCTGTAGATGATTTAGCAGGATTCTTGAACTATCCGGCGCGAGCCGTCAGCAGCGTCTGCAGCGAGCCGAAGAAGAAGTTCTCCTGCCGCGCGAGGAACGTCGACGAACGGCGATCAGCGAGATTGGCGAGTCGGTCGCGCGCCGCGTCGCTCAGCCGCGCGCTTGTTTGGTCCAACAGAAACTTGAGATACAGTTCCACATACCTTTCGAGATGCTCGCCCGCCGGTTGCTGCCGGTGGATCAGCACGTATTCGCGCGTGATCTGGTTGAAACCGGCCTCGCGCAGCAGGCGCTGGGCAAACCGCGGGAAATAGGTCCCGATGTAGCTGCTGTCCTCTTCGTCGATCTCACGATGCTCCGCTTGCCTTATGGCAAGCTCCAAGTCGGGCGGCCAGGAGAGCATGATCGAGTGGACGTTGTCAGTCTCCAAGATGGCAAGCGTCGATCCGACGCGCAGCACGCGACGAAATTCGCGCAGTGCGTGGGGCAAGTCAGGGTAACTCTGCATACTGTGAGCCGACCAGACGCCGTCGACGGTGGCGTCGTCGAACGGCAGCCGCTCGACGTTCCCCTCCACCAGTCGCACGCGCCCAGCGTCGATCAACGGATGAAGCCGCTCTTCAGCCGCGGCAAGGAACGCCGGCGAAGCGTCGAGTCCGACGGCGACGCCTTCAGACAATCGCTCGGCTAACAGCCCAGTGAAAAAGCCGTCGCCGCAGCCGGCGTCGACGACTGACTCATGTCCCAGCCAGGGCAGGCGACCGATGATGTTGCGGAAGTCCTCCTCCAACGCGCGGTGGAGGGCGGCAAGTCGCTCGGCGTAATCTGGTAATGCGTTTTCCATGGATAGCTTCCGAACCTTGCAAATGCGACCGCGCCACGGCTGGCTCGCAACTTGCATGCCGCCGACGGCGACTGGCCCCTCCCCTCCCCCGCCGGTAAATTGAATGGCCGCCCGCGTTGAACCATCGACGAGGGTCCGGCTCCATCCTTCACTGAGCATCCGCTCACCCACCTTTCGGAGGCGCCTCCTATGTCCCACGCTCTCACCCTCTTGGCCTGCCTCGTTGCGCTGGCGATGGTCGTCTCGCCGGCCGCTGCCGACGAGTCCAAGCCGGTTGTTCTCAAACCGGGCGACAAGGCCCCTGAGTTCGCCGGCGACACCGACGAAGGGAAGCCGTGGAAGTCGGCCGACCACGTCGGCGAAAAGGTGATCGTCCTCTACTTCTATCCGAAGGACATGACCCCCGGCTGCACGAAGCAGGCTTGCACCTACCGCGATATGCAGAAAGATTTCGAAGGCAAGGACGTCGAGATCATCGGAGTCAGCGGCGATACGGTCGAGAGCCACCAGGAGTTCAAGAAGGAACACGACCTGAACTTCACGCTGCTCGCCGACCCAAAGGGGGAGATCGCCAAGGCGTTCGGCGTGAAACTGCTCGCCGGCGGCGACACGATCATTACCTCGCGCTGGACGTTTATCATCGACGAGGATGGGAAGATTGCTTACAAGAACGAAAAGGTCGACGCTGAGAAGGATCCGACGACGGTGTTGAAGGTGATCGAAGAACTCGAAGCGAAGAAGAGCTGACGACTATCGTCGATCGGCCGGAAAAAGGAACCGCGAATCACGCGAATCAACGCGAATGAAATGCGTAAGGAGATAGCAGTAGAGTTTGCTCTGCTGATCGTCTTTCCTATGCTTCTTTCATTCGCAAAGATTCGCGTGATTTGCGGTCAAATCGTATTAAATCATACGCTATTTGTTCTCTTCTAAAAATCATCCGCCGCGCGGTACGCCGCCACGAGGGCCACTTCGCCTTCTTTCCCGCCGATCGACTTGCCGTGTTCCATGCCGATCACGCCGTCGAAGCCTTTCTCATGGATGTGCTTGAAGACATTGCGGTAATTGATCTCGCCGGTGCCCGGCTCGTTGCGGCCGGGGTTGTCGCCCGCTTGGAAGTAGCCGATTTCGTCCCAAGCCAGGTCGATGTTCGGAATGAGATTCCCTTCTTGGATCTGTTGGTGGTAAATGTCGAATAGAATCTTGCACGATGGGCTATCGACGGCGCGGCAGATTTCGTAGGCCTGCGGAATCTTGTGGAGGAACAGCCCCGGGTGGTCTCGGAACCAGTTGAGCGGCTCCAACACCATGACATAGCCGTGCGGTTCGACCACAGCGGCGCACTCGCGCAATAGATCAACGCAGCTCGCAGTCTGGTAGCCCCACTCGACGTTGTTGTCGTAGCCGTCGGGGACGACCGTCATCCACTTGGCGTTCACGCGCTTCGCCACGTCGACGCTGTCTTTCACGTCCTGCACCACCTTGGCCCGGGCGTCCTTGTCGTTCTTCCGGACGAAGGCTTTCGAGCCGAAATCGCCGTGGGCGACGAAGACTCCCATCGTCATGCCGAGGTCATCGAGCGTCTTGCCGATCTTCTCCTGCATTTCGGGCGACTGCCCTTTCATGCCGTTGTCTTCCCAGCCGGTGAATCCCTGGTCGGCGGCGTATTTCAGTTGGTCGAGATAGTCGGCGCCGACGTGGTTCTCGAACATGCCGGGATGGGGGCCGTACTTCAGCTTGAACTTGGTCCCGGTCGCCACGGAAGACTTGGCCTCCTGAGCTGTTGCCGTCGCTACGGCGGCAACCGCCCCGATCGCCGCCGCCCCGGCAATGCTTGCCGCTCCGCCTTGCACCAAGAAGTCTCGCCGCTGCATGGTTGCGTCCTCGAGTGAGTCGTCAGTCATTGTGTTTTGGAGCGTTCGTCGCTCAAGGGGCGCATTGTAAGCTGGCCGGCGGGCGGCCGCGACACGCCCTCAATTTGTCGCCGATGATGTATTTGGCGACAATGACAATAATGACGCGGCCTCGACGATTGACGCTCCCGCTCGACGCCTTTCTGTCATCCGAGGGGGATATGTCGCGTCGCGTGTTTTTGACGACACAAGTCTTAAGTTGGCGTTTCCGTTGGGGTTGTGGCTGGCGATAAAGGCGACTAATTGTCGCGACAGTTGTCAGTGGACCGTTGCTGGATGCTAGATGCTGGTAGTCCGCTTGTGCGTTTACTTATGCCGTTTCGATTCTTGTTTGGGGCTATGTGGCGGCGCTGAGCGCTCCACTGCGCGTCGCGGCTAGACCGTCGCTAGAAATCGAGGTGAACGAGCGTTCACTTTAGCGATTTAAGTGGCCAGTTTCAACGGCGTAGTTGGCGGTTTCTTACGAGCGGCGGCGGCCCCCGGTTTGAAGAACCGGGGGCTAAAATGATTGGCGTCGCCAATCACCCGGCGCTCTTTCGTCCAAGATCTTCGCGTCATTTAACCGCGCCCCGCGCGACCTACGGCCAGCAGGCCAAGCGAGGCGCAACCGGTTAGAACGAGGCAGCCAGGCTCCGGCACGGCGGAGAGTTCGGGGATCGGGGCAGACTGGCCGAAGTTGGCTTGCCATGCGGCGAGTTCGGCGGCAGATCCCGCTTCGGGGGACTCGCCGCGTTGCCAAACGAGAAAGTCGTTCCCGTCGACGACGTCGTTGAAGTCAAAGTCCCCGCCGAATGGAACGGCGAAGGGGCCCTCGAAGCGGATGTTGTCGATGGTGATGACGTTGTCGGCGTCCAGGCCGATTTGGTCGGCGTTCGTGTTGGGAGCCAACTGCAAAATCATAATAACCGTGTCCTCGAAGTTGACGGGAAAATCGAAGTTCGGCTCCGTGGGCGTCAGCAGGTCGCCCAGGTTGAGTTCGAGAGACTGCAACGCGTCGGCGAGGATGGGTCGCAGCGAGGCGTCGACGTCGAGGCGATACTCTTCCGCGTCCGTGTCTTCATCATCGTCGTCAGGCGCCTGCAGGATGACGGTGATCTCGGTGCTGAGCCCGTCGTTGAGATATCCCGCGACGGAGGCGTCGAAGCTCACGGTGTAGTCGGCGAGATTGCCCGAGGTCGGTCGCGTCCCTTCGTTCATAAACAGACCGATGCCTAGGCCCCAACCAATGTAGGTGTAAAAGGGGGCCGTCGGGAGTTGCCAACCAGAGGAGTCGAGCGTGGCGGTCCCCACCGGCAGCGACGTGACGTCGTACGTCGCCGAGACTTCGCTGCTGGTGTCGTGATTGCCCATGTCGTCGCCGTAGCCGGAGTAGGCGTACGAATATCCAAAGCTAGGACGAATGGGGTCGAAGTCGACTTGATGCACCGTCTGGGCCTGGCTCATGGCGAGCCCTGAAACGCATGCCCATGCAAACGCCGCCGCAAAGATGCTCTTACGCATTGCCTTGCTCCTAGGAAAAAGAGTCTTCAGAAAAGTCGCGATCAATAATGATCGCGCGCGTGAGGACGCCGCTGTTCGTCGCAACCGCGCAATCGCCGGAAGGGCGGGGATAAGGATACGCGGCTACAGTCGCTAGTCGCTGTGAGTTGACGCCGAATATAACGCCGCGGAGCGGCGGGCGTCCAATAGTTCGCAGCAACAGCGGGCTTTGTAAGCACAGAAAGGCGCTAACGACATTCAGGGGTTGACGGATGGAAATTGTGGCAGCGGCATGCTGAGCAAATGCTAGCAAGCGCGTACTCGGAAAGGCGTTGTGCGGGCTAAGCGACTGGTAGCTCATTGCTCGCCCTCCCCTTCTTTCCGGCTGGAGTATTGCTCTGAAGTAGTTTATTCAGCGTCTATTGCCGCCCGGATAGTCGGGTCGCGAGGCGTCGACGCCTATCAGCGGCAACCTGACGACAAAGTCGCTGCCGCGCCCCAAGCCGTCGCTGCGGACCTGGACGCTTCCGCCATGGAGATCGACGAGTTCTTTGACGACGGAGAGGCCGACGCCAAGACCGCCTCGCGAGAATTCTTCACTGCTCTCAGCTTGCGCGAAGAGATCAAAGATGCCCGGCAAGACTTCAGGGGAAATACCGATGCCATTGTCTTCGACCTTAACGGCCGCTTCCTGTCCTTCCAGCAGCAGCTTCACCCAAATATCACCCGTTTCTTGCGTATACTTAGCCGCGTTTTGAATTAAGTTGACGAACACCTGCTGCAATCGATCAGCGTCCGCGAGGACGGTGACTGGCGCGTCGCCGAGAATCAGATGCAGCGACTGACGTTTGCTGTTGATGAGTTCCTTGACGACCTCGGACGACTGCTCGACGACGGTGCGCAGATCGAGTGAGACGAGGTTGAGCCGCAGCTTGCCCTTTTGAAGACGAGTCAGGTCGAGCAGGTCGTCGATCAGGCGGCGAGAAAACCCGACCTGACGTTCAATGGCGCTAACCGCGAACGTGCGGCTCTCCGGATCGTCAGGACTAAGCTTGAGAATCTCCGCCGCCATGCTCAACGCCGACAGCGGATTGCGCAACTCATGCACTAGCGTTGTAATGAACTTGTTCTTTCGTTCCTCGCCGGCCTGCAACTGCGATATTTCGCGCTTCTGCGATTCGAGTTGGCCCTTGAGATCGGTGCGATTGCGGAGAACCTTGCTGTAGCCGATTTGCCGGCCATCGGCGTCATTGAGCGAGTACAGGACGCCGTTCGCCCAAAAGCGCCTCCCATCCCGGCGAAGCATCCATCGATCATCCTCCGCGACCGCGCCGGCGTCAGCAATCTGCCGCTCTTTCAGCAGCGCGCCCTCGCGCACGTCTTCCGGCGTAAAGAGCAGGTCCGCGCTTTTGCCAATGATCTCGTCGGCCTGGTAGCCAAATATCGCTTCAGCCTCGCCTCCCCATACCAGAACCACGCCATTGGGGTCGAGCACGATCAGCGCGAATTCGCGGGCTTGATCCCACCATAGTTTCAGCAGTTCATCGATTTTCGGGAACGACATCGGGCACCTTTTCCTATCAAAGACATCCCGTGCATCTGCCGTTCCCGACTGCCCGTCAGCGAGTTGGCTTCAGGGAAACAGTGACCGATGCGGAGGACGCGATAGTAGGCTAGCGCGCACCGTAGAGCTCACAAGCGATTGGCTTGAAAGTTGCATTAACTGGGCTCAGGCACCTAGGCAGACGCAATCGCCGAGACTCTTAACAGTTTGCGGCACACTGCCATCGCCATCATTGAGCGTCGGACGATCATCTGGTTGTCCGACGCTCCCTTTTTTGCGGAATGCTTCTGAAGCGCCGAATGACGGACAATGACCTACAGCGACTCGCTGCTGAAATGCATGCTGACATGCTAGCGATGTCTCAAATAGCTGCAGACGTTGGACGCGAAGATTGCGTTGATAGAAAAAAAGCGGCGCGTTCCTTGGGGGAACGCGCCGCCGTGGATGCCGTTGGGCGGGGTGGTCTGGTCGCTGAAGCGACGCAGGCCGAGGGGGATGGGGGGAACGAGCGAGGGGGTTAGCCTTGCTCTTCCGCCTCGTCGCGGTTGCGACGGGAGCGGCGTTCGCCCTGCGCCTCATTGCCGTTGTCGTTGTCTTCGCCGCCGCGACCGAAGCGGCCGCCGGGGCCTCCTTGGCCTTGGGCGCCGCGCATCCGGCCTCCCATTTGACGGGAGAACTGCGCCATCTCCTTGGCGTCGACTTCGCCGTTGCCATCGGCGTCTGCTTGACGGAGCATCGCACGGGCTTGCTCGGGCGCTTCGTCGGGGGTGATCTTGCCGTCGCCGTTCTTGTCCATCGCCATCATGCGTTCGGTCATGTCGCCTCCGCCGCGTCCGCCGAAGCCTCCTTGAGGACCGCCGAAGCCGCCGCCGCCCATGCGTTGCTGCATTTGTTGCATCGCGGCGGTGAGTTCTTCCTTGGAGATAGCGCCGTCGCCGTCGGCGTCGGCGCCACGGAGCATCATTCCCATGCGCGGGTCGACTTCGTCGGAGGTCAGCTTGCCGTCGCCGTTGGCGTCCATCGACATCGCACGGTCGACCATCTGGGATGGGTCGCCCATGCCGCCCATCGGACCGCCTGGTCCGCCGGCGCCAGCTTCCTCTTGAGTAATGTTGCCGTCGCCGTCGGCGTCGAGCTTGGCCAAGTTGGCGACTGCCTTGCGGAGTTCGGCCTTGCTGATCGAGCCGTCGCCGTCGACGTCGAGCGCGGTGAAGACGGCCTCTGCGCCCGCCCACTCCTCGCGCGTGATGAAGCCGTCGCCGTCCAGGTCGTACACCTGGAAGAAGTCGCGCGCCGCCTGGCCCGCGCGCGCGTGGCCGTGGAGCACGCGGAGCCGCTCGGTGAGGAGCTTCTCGAGCGCCACGATCGCCTTGGTGAAGCCGCGGATGCCCTCGTCCAGCTTCTCGCTCGCCATCGGGTCGGCCTCGTGCGCGGCGCGGAAGCTGGCCTCGTCCATCGGGATGCGCTCGATCGCCAGGCCGGCGGACTCCGCCGGATCGAGCTTCCGGACCAGCGTGCCCTCCGCCTTCTGCAGGTCGGCGAGGAAGCTCGGCGCGATGGTGAGCAGATCACAGCCGGCGAGCTCGATGATCTCGCCGAGGTTGCGGAAGCTCGCGCCCATGATCTCCGTCCTGTGACCGTGCTTCTTGTAATAGTGGTAGATGCCCTTCACGCTGACGACGCCCGGATCCTCGTGAGAGGGCCACTCCGCCCGGCCCGATTGTTTCTTGTGCCAGTCGAGAATACGGCCCACGAAGGGGGAGATGAGCGTGACGTTGGCCTCGGCGCAGGCCACGGCCTGGTGCATGCCGAAGAGCAGGGTGAGGTTCGTGTGGATGCCCTCGCGCTCCAGGATCTCGGCCGCGCGGATGCCCTCCCAGGTCGAGGCGATCTTGACGAGGACTCGCTCGCGCGAGGCGCCCGCCTCCTCGTAGAGCTGGATCAGGTAACGGCCCTTCTCGACGGTTCCCTCCGTGTCGTACGAGAGCCGCGCGTCCACCTCGGTGGAGACCCGGCCCGGCACGATCTTCAAGATACGGAGGCCAAATTCGACGGCGAGCCGGTCGACGGCCAGGCGCACGATCCTGTTGTTGCCGCTGCCACCGGCCTTCTCCTCGGCCCAGCGGAGGGCGCTGTCGACGACGTCGCCGTACTCGACCATCTGCGCGGCCGCCGTGATGAGCGACGGGTTCGTCGTGGCGTCGCGCGGCCGGAATTTCTCGATGGAACGGATGTCGCCGGTGTCCGCCACGGTGACGGTCATGGCGCTGAGCTGGTCGAGGAGACTTCCCACGAAAACACCTCCAGGTGGTGGCCGACTGGTGCCGACGGGGACAGGAGGAGGCAAGGGCTCCGCGAAAGTCAAGCCTTTTGTGGGCTCGCCCCCGGTTCGAGGGATTCTCGGCGACCGTCAGGCGGGTGCGGAAGCTCGGGATCGTGCTACTGCGCGTCGAGGCACACCTGGCCTCACGCCGGCGCGGTCGCCGCTCAGCAGAGCCGGCCGATCCCGGTCCAGCTCCCGGAGGCCGACCCAATCCGCCGCGGTGCTCAGGAGAACACGTTGAAGAAGAACACTTTGAGTCTTCAGACGACGCTGACAACCGCGTTGCTCGGACTGGCCGTGCTCGGCATGGTCGTCTCCGGGGCGCTCGTCGTCATGACGATATACCTCCACTGGACGGGCACGATGCTCTGGGACGCTCTCGAGAGCGTCCGCCTCACACAGGCGGCCGAGATCCGCCTGCTGTTGCACGAGGGGGCGGCGGATCCGGCCCGGAAGCGCGAGCTCGAAAAGGAGCTGCGCC
>JBGSMO010000272.1:0-15241 GCA_041740115.1 Pirellulales bacterium | reverse complement strand
CGGGACCGGCGGCGGCGCGCGGAGCGCGGCGGCGGGCGTTGGCGGCTCGGAAGTGGCGGAGGAGGTAGATCATGAGTGGTTGCGATTAGCGGCCGGTGGAGGCGTTCATGTTTTTGGCGTTTTGGCGGGCGGCGGCGATTTGCAACGCACGCTGCTTGTCGATATCAGGATCGTCGATGTACGGAGCGACGGTGGGATCGAAGCTGATATTGTTCTCAGCGGTGATGATGCGGCCGGCGCGATTGACGCTCACCCAGCGGCTATCCGGATTGAGCCAATTAACACGACCGCGGCGAGCGGTCATGTCCGCCGCATCAGCGGGGGCATTGGCGGCGAAATCATAGTCGGCCTTGTCTTGGCCGTTCCCATTGCCGTTCTCGACAAGCCCCATCAGAAAATAGACTTGTTCAACGCCGTCCTGGCGGGTTCCGTCGAAGTAGACGACGTCGAGCGAACCGTTCGGACTAAACATCACGCCCACTCTGTTGGCGCCGCCGGCGTCGAAGTCCATCGGCAAACTCGCGCCGACTCCCTCGGCGCCCGAAGCTTCCATGTCGATGCCGATGCCGCGCGGAAACTGCAGCGGTTGCTCGGCAGTGTTCACCGGCTGGCGGCGGACCAGATAAGGGCGGTAAAATTGTTGGCCGCGACCTGAGGAGTCGACCGGCAATTGCTGGCCGTTGGAGTTGACCCAAACGCACTCGATTTCCGTGTTGTTCACGCCGTCGGAAAAGAGATACTCAACGCCGTTAACGACGTCGACTTCGTTCGGCTCCATCTTCGGGTCTCCGTCGTCGGCGATCACGAAAATATTGCCGCCCACGTCGATAGCGTCGCCGATGCGGAGCATTTGGGGCGGAAACGGATCGGGCGACGGCGTCGCACTGCCCATGAGTCCGAAGACCAAGCGGCACATCTGGCGGTCGAAGTACTTGGGAAACCGCTCGCCGCCGTTGCCCCCGGCGCCGGTTCCGTACTTGGACGACAACGGTTCGACATGAATGCGCGAATTCTCGCTGAAGCCGGCGAACGGTTGAGGCTCGGCGATCGTGTAGGCTTCCAGGGCCATGCCGCTGTAGGGGCCAGTCGGTCGCGAAGCGTCGAACTCGCGAAACGCGACGCCGACGGGGCGGCCGTCGCGGGCGGCTTGGGCTTGGGCCTGCGACAGGAGCGAGTTGAGTTGGCGCGAGGCTTCGCGGAGCTTGCGGCTGTTGTTGTTCGGCGAGACGAGCGGGAGGACGCCGGCGAGGACGGTCACCATGATGACGATGGTCACCAGGAGCTCGATGAGCGTTAAGGCGCGGCGGCGAGAGGGGGCTGGATGCTGGTTGCTGGATGCTGGATGCTCGCGATGCGCACAGTCCGCCGCCACGGCATTCATTCCGCTTTCCGCTATCAGCTTTCCGCTGTACTTGTTCATGTCTGCGTCTCTCGGTCGGCGGCCCCGATCGAACATGGACGGGACTGACGGGTCGGTCGTTTCGGCGGCGGTTGTCGACGATTAGTATTCGAGGAGGTGGTTGGTGATGTAGCCCTTCGAGTCGTCGACGTCGTCAGTTATATCTGGCATTCCAAAGCCAAACGAAACTAGAAGATTCAGCTTGTTGGCGTTGGCAGTCCAAGCGTCATCAACAAAATACGGATTCATTCCCGGCTCGTTATTCCCGAGAAGAGCCATGTTCTTGTTCGGGTTCAAAACAATATCAATCTTGCCGTCTTCTATCCCGATCGGACCTGCTGAAAAGATGAAGGGCACGAGCCGGAACGCGGGCACAGGATCTTTCAAAGCGGCAACGTAGTTGCGAAAACTAGCTGGGTACTTGTTCAAATTCGTCGGCATAGCGTCAGGCTGGTCGCGGCGATAAGGATCAAAGGGATCGTGATCGGCGTCGGCGTCTCCGGACATTAGCTCAGATCGAAAAGCAAATCCCGGCGCCCAACGCAGGTATTGAATTGGATTGCCCCAACCGTCGACAAACTCTGGCGCCCCGTCAGGCCCATCGGGGTCGGTGTCGTCAATATCCTGTTTGGTAAACAGAGTTCGCGCCTCACCGTCACCGGTTGCCAACATTACAGTCATGTAAAGGCATTCGGCGGGACCGTATTGCCCTGTAGCTGTCGCCGCCCGTCGCAAGTACTGCTTCGCCAATGGCGGGCGATCGTTTAAGAAAACAGGATTGTCCGTCACGTCGCTCCACCGGTCGGGCATCTCGTACTTCATGAGTTCCCGAAGAGCCAGCAAACGGAGATCGGCCATCATCTGCCCGCGTTCGACAGGCGTCGGATTCATCGCATCAATATCGTTGATGAGCGATTGTCTGATGTCGACCCGCCGCGTTTCGTACGACGCATAGCGTTCCATCAGCAGGGTGTGGATCTTAGCGATCTGGCTTTGCGTCTTCTTCTCCCGCGACCCCTCGATCGCGGCGGCGGCGGTGCCGAGGATCGCGGCGCTGATGATCGCCATGATGGTCATGGTGATCAGGAGCTCGATGAGCGTCACGCCGGGGCGAATGGGGAATGGGGAATGCTGAAGGGGGAGCGAGCGCTCGGCGCGCAGACGCACCGGCTTCGTTCCCCATTCCCCATTCGACATTCCGCATTGGCTATTCATGCTCATTCCTCCGACTCGTCGGCGAGCTCGCCGTCGGTGAAGTTAGTCAGCGTGTCGGCAATCGGGCCGATGAAGACTCCCGTGGGATAGAGGTACGGCTCTAGATCTGCGACGGTGGTGGATGTATTACTCGCACTCACTCCAAGTCCATTGTCGCCCCAATCGTCATCGATCCCACAGTGCAGAATTTGAAACTTTCGGTCGGCGAAAACGATGTCATTCTTGGTGGGAGTAGCAGACGATGAAAAACCTTCACGAACGCTCTTGATGGCATAAAGCGGGACGCCGCCTGCGGCAGCGGACGCGGGGGGATCGTATTGATAAGGCTTATGGCGTGACGTATCGAAGTAAAGTAACGCTTGCTCAGAACCGGACGGGAGGTAACCCCAGAAATTAATTTGTCGCTCCTCGCCTGGATCGGTGGTGTTGCCGTTTTGATTGAGATCGACTTGATATTGGATGTATCGGTTTTTACTCAAATCAAAGGCGCCATCGTCGTTTCGCGGAGCTAATCGGCTCAGATCGAACTCGTAGCGACGATTGCGATTCTCAAGCACCTCACCGGAGTTAGGTCCACTCGTCGCGAAGGAAGGTCCACCGGGACCAGAAATGGGGAACTGCTCGTCTGAGCTAAAACCGCCCATCCAAAAGTAAAGGGCTTCGGCGGCGTTCATGCCGTGTTCCAAGTTCTGCCTGCCGCCGCCAGTATTCTGTCCGCAAAGCGCCATGATCACGCCAATCGGCTCTTTGTGTCGCGGAAACGCCTTCTTGAACATTCGCTGAAAATCGGCCTGGATTAGCGCTTGGGCTGAACCAGAAGCAGGATTGGACACCGCCGTGGAACTGGGGTTGATTCCATTTGGCGGATAGGCGCCGTAGTCATTCTTGAAGTTTTCGATCGCCCCGGAAATGTTCTTGATCTCGAGAATCGTGCGGCTCCGTCGACTGGCCTTCAGCGCATTCACCGCCGCCGCCGCGATCAGGCCTGCGAGCACCGCGATGATCGCGATGACGATCAGGAGCTCGGTGAGGGTGAACGCCCTGCGGGGAGAGGCCAGAGGTCGGAGGTCGGAGGTCGGAGAAGAAAGTCGACGACTCTGGCGGCTGAACGCTGACCGCTGAGGGCTGACGGCGGTGGGCTGCGAATCTTGCATGGGTCCTGAACTCCTTGTCTGGATCATTTGTCTGTGCTCAACGGCGGCTGGGGCTGGGGGGCTGGCGGCCGGGTTGGGTTACTGGATTAGGGGTGGTTCGGGTTAGCCGGTTCGCCATGCGGGCCGGGGGGCTCGTTTGGCGGGGCGGACCAGAGGGACTAGCCCTCCGGCTCGCCGCTGGGGCCGGGGTCGGCGGTTTTGGACTATTGTGGGAAAAGGGCATCATTCCGGATTGCGAATTGGCCACGCCGGCAGCTGAGCTAGATTCTTCGCTTCGCTCAGAATGACAAGTAGCTCGGAATGACGGCGTTTTTTACCCCTCGCCCTGCCCTCTCCCCTCGGGGGAGAGGGTATCAGAACGAGACGGGTTGGTTGATTTCGCAAGGCGGAATAAGGCGCCCCCCGACGCAAGTCCGCGGAAAATAGCAAGTTCGCACGAGACCCTGCTAGCAACCGCAAACTGTGTGCCGGATGGAGTTTAACTGCTTTGCCGGCGACTGGGAACTAACCACGACGACACGACGGGCACGACGAAAAGACGAAAAACGGAACTGCCGATGAACGCGGATGGACGCAGATTGAAGATTTGAAAAACGAGTCGCCTCGGTTTCTCAACCATTTGCGTTCATCGGCGTCTATCGGCGGTTCCAAATCCTGGTTGTTTTTCGTCGTGTCCGTCGTGTCGTCGTGGTTCGACCTTTTGGTACTCAGGGCGGACCCCTCGGAGTACCTCGGGGTGACAGGGGTCCGGCTCGGGGTGACAGGGCTTTTGCCGCAGCCCGACACGTTTCCGCTTAGCCCGACAGGTTGTTGATGAGGTCGACTAGGGGGACGAACAGCGCGATGACGATGAAGCCGACGGCGCCGCCGAGGAAGATGATCAGCAGCGGTTCCATCAGCTTCGTCAGGCCGTCGGTGAGGACGGCGACTTCTTCGTCGTAGGTGTCGGCCACCTTGTAGAGCATCGTGTCGAGCTCGCCCGTTTCCTCGCCGACGTCGACCATGTTCACGACGATGTCGTCGACCACGCGTTGGCGGTACTTCATCATGTAGATCAGCAGGCCGATGGGGCCGCCGATGAAGCAGAACCAGAAGAAGGCGGCGACGGGATGGAAGCTGAGGCGGGAGTACTCCTTCATCGGGGCGGCGATGGCGTCGCCCTCGCGAATGCGCTCGCTGATCTTGGAGAACATCTTCTCGAAGATGGCGTTGCCGGCCGTCTCGCGGGTGATGTTGAGCGCCTCGAGGATCGGCACGCCGGAGGCGATCAGCGTGCCGAGGGTCCGCGAGGTGCGGGCCATGATGTTCTTTTCAATGAGGTTGCCGAAGATCGGCACCTTGATGATGAACTGGTCCCAGCCGATGCGGCCATGCTTGAACTTGCGAATGAGCTTGATCGTGAGCCAAATGGCGATCGGGATGCCGGGAATGAGGTACCAATACTCCTGGCACCAGTTGGCGACGTTGATCAGGTAGACGGTGAGGACCGGCAGTTCGAGATCGAAGTCCTCGAAGATGCTTTGAAAGCTCGGGACGATCTTGATCATGATGAAGGTCAAGATGCCGACGGCGACCGTCACGACGACGACCGGGTAGATCATCGCCGACTTGACCTTGCGTTTGAGGGACTCGGCCCGTTCCTTGAAGTCGGCGAGACGCTGGAGGATGACTTCGAGGGCGCCGCCCGCCTCGCCCGCCTTGATCATGTTGACGTAGAGACGGTCGAAAGCCTTGGGCGATTTGGCCATCGCCTCCGAGAGGGTGTCGCCGCCCTCGATCGCCTCGCAGGTGTCTTCGAGGGAGTATTTCAGCCGGCCGGGCTTGGCCTGCTCGCCAAGAATGCGGAGCGAACGGAGAATCGGCAGGCCGGCGTCTTGGAGGATGGAGAGCTGGCGAGTGAAGGCGGTGAGGTCCTTGGAGCGGACGCCGCCGAAAACGAAGCCTCGCTTCTTTTTGACGCCGGCGGCCCCGGCCTTCTTGCGGGCCTTCTTGACGGAGATCTTCGTGACGAAGTACCCCATCTGGCGGATAGTCGCTTGCGCATCTTCCTCGGTGGCGGCGTCAATGACGTCCTTGATCTCCGCCCCCGTGGAGTCCATCGCCTCGAATTGGAATGTTGGCATAATTGCGTTCCTGCGGAACGAGCTTTCAGCGGTCAGCAATTAGCTGGCGGCTTGAAGGCTCATTGTCTGCCCTGTTCCTTGTCTGCCTGTTCCTCAACTGCGGGTTCTACCTGGTCGCTGATGCGACACAGGCCGTCTCTCGCTCGGTCTTCGTTCAATTGTCTGGCTGAGAGCTGAGAACTGATCGCTGACAGCTCTCTCTCTTAACCTTCCATAATCGTTTCGCGGATGACCTCTTCGGCGGTGGTCGTTCCTTCGAAGCAGGCTTTCATGCCGGCGTCGCGGAGGGTGACCATGCCCGATTTTTGGGCGGCGTTGCGCAAATCGTCGGTCGAAGCGTTCTGCATGACGAGTTCGCGGAGCTCGTTGTTCATGATCATCAGTTCGAACAGACCAACGCGCCCCTTGTACCCAGTATTGTTGCAATTTTCGCAACCAGAGCCACGAAAAAAGCGTTTTCCCTTCAGGTCGGCGGGCGAAAGCTCCAAATCGTCGAGCATTTCCTTGCTGGGGGTGTGCTCTTCACGGCATTTGGTGCAGACGCGGCGGACCAGCCGCTGGGCGAGAATGGCCTCGACCGTGGCGCTGATCATGAAGACCGGCACGCCCATATCCTTGAGCCGGGTGACCGTGCTGGGGGCGTCGTTCGTGTGGAGCGTGCTGAACACCATATGGCCGGTGAGCGAGGCCTGGACGGCGATTTCGGCCGTTTCGAGATCGCGGATCTCGCCGACGAGGATCTTGTCGGGGTCTTGCCGGAGGATGGCGCGGAGGCAGTTCGCGAAGGTGTTGCCGATCGAGGCGTCGATGGGGACCTGGATGATGCCCTCCATGTCGTACTCGACCGGGTCCTCGGTGGTGATCAGCTTGTCGTGGATCGTGTTGAGCTCGTTGAGGGCCGAGTAGAGCGTGGTGGTCTTGCCAGAACCGGTCGGGCCGGTGACCAAGACAATGCCGTTCGGCTTGCTGATGGCGACGCGGAACTGACCCATCGTCTTTTCGTCGAGGCCGACGTTGCGGAGGTCGAGCGAGACGACCGAGCGATCGAGCACCCGCATGACGACGCTTTCGCCGAACATGGTCGGCAAAACGCTGACGCGGAGATCGACCGGGTGACCGCCGACGGTGAGCTCGATGCGGCCGTCCTGCGGAATGCGGCGCTCGGCGATGTCGAGGTTCGCCATGACCTTGATGCGGGTGGTGATCGCAAAGGCCAAGTGGCGGGGCGGCGGCACCATTTCGTACAAGACGCCGTCGGCCTTGATGCGGATGCGGAATTCGTCCTCGAACGGCTCGAAGTGCAAGTCGCTCGCGTGATCCTTGATCGCCAGCAGCAGCACCATGTTGAGGAGCTTGCGGACCGGGGCGCTGTCGGCCAGAGCCTCGACGCTGGTGAGATCGACCGAATTGCCGGCGACCTTCGCGGCGGCGGCGGCAAGTTCGGAGTCTTCCTCCATCGCCGTGACGATCGACTCGACGCTTTCGGTGCTGTCGCCGTAGTAGCGTTCGAGAGCCTTGAGAATGCCGGGCTCGGTGGCGACGACGACGCGGATGTTGAAGCCGAGGAAGGTGCGGAGCTCGTCTTGGACGCCGAGATTCTGCGGGTCGCACATGGCGACGGTGAGCGTGTTGCCGTCGAACTCGGTGGGAATGATGCGGTACATCTGCGCCATCGGCTCGGTGACCATGGCGATCACCTTGGGGTCGATCGTGAGATCGGTGACCGTGACGACGCGGAGGTGGAGCTGCTCGGCGAGGGCCTGGGCGAGCTGATCGTCATTGATCAGACCCATATCCTGGGCGACCTGGCCAAGCATCATGCCAACGCGCTGATTTTGCTCTTCGAGCAACAGTTCCAGTTGGTCGTCGGAGACGTAACCGAGGTCGACCAGGATTTGTCCGATGCGGCGTTGGGCCATGGCTAGCGCGTCAGGATGCGGTTGCTTGTGGTGAGTTTTAAGTTTCTCGCAAAGGCGCTAAGGCGCAAAGTTTCGCAAAGAAAAACAGGAATCGACGGCCTGACCTGTATTCTACTTTCTTTGTCTTCTTTGCGTTTCCTTGGCGTCTGTGCGAGAGTTGAATTCTTGACTTGGGGGTTATCAACCGGCTTCGGTCGGTTGCGGTTCGTCGAAGATGCCCCGTTCGGCGGCGGCGATGCGCTTGGCCAAGTCGTCGGGACTGTTCGACTTCATCAGGACGTCTTCCTTGGTGGCCACCTCGTTCCGCCAGTGCTGGAACAAGTGGTCGTCGAGGAGCTGCATGCCGTACTTCGAACCGGTTTGAATGGCCGAAGTGATGCGGAAGATTTTGTTTTCGCGGATGAGGTTCGCGATGCCGGGGGTGACCACCAGCGTCTCGAACGCGGCGACGCGGCCGCCGCCGATGCGGGGGACGAGTTGCTGGGCGAGAATGCCGATGATGGCCGTGGCGAGCTGCGTGCGAATCTGATCCTGCTGATGGCTGGGGAAGACGTCGATGACGCGGTTGATCGTGCCGGCGGCGCTGCTGGTGTGAAGCGTGCCGAACACGACGTGGCCCGTTTCGGCCGCGGTGATGGCGGCTTCGATCGTTTCCAGGTCGCGGAGTTCGCCGACGAGGATGACGTCGGGATCTTGCCGCAAGGCGCGACGGATGGCTTCGGCGAACGACGTGACGTCGACGCCGACTTCGCGCTGGTTGACCGTCGACTTCTTATGGTTGTGGTAGAACTCGATCGGATCTTCGATCGTGATGATGTGATGGTCGACCGTGGTGTTGAGATGGTCGACCATCGCCGCGAGCGACGTACTCTTGCCCGAACCGGTCGGACCGGTGACGAGCAGCAGACCGCGCGGGCGGAGAATGAGGTCTTTGAAGATCTGCGGCAGGCCGAGCTGATCCATCGACATCAGGTTCACCGGAATCTGCCGGAGAACCATCGAGACGTTGCCCTTCTGCCGAAAGATCGACACGCGGAAGCGGGCCTGATCGCCGAAGGCGAACCCGAAGTCGGCGCTGCCGGTTTCTTGGAATTCCTGTTGGCAGCGTTCGGGCGTGATGCTCTTCATCAGCGCCATCGTGTCGGCGGGCTCGAGAACCTTGGTTTTGAGCTTCTGCATGTGGCCGTGAAGGCGCAGCACCGGCGGCTGCCCGACGGCGATATGAAGATCGCTCGCTCCCTGCTTGACTTGAGCAGAGAGGAGCTTGTCGATGAGGATCGTTCCCATGAATTCTTTCCCGTCACGAACGCGCCCAGCAGACCGCCGAGGCGGCAAGCCGAACTAACCGGGAAGCCTCTTCCCGCGAAAAGCTGACGGCCCAGGCAAGAGGGGCGACGAGCGATCGGCTGTTCCGGCCGACGCCGCCGAGTGCTCCACGCTTCCCCCTTCAAAATTGCTCTGCGCCTACTTTGGCATTATGTCGGGCGCAAGGGCTAAACTCAAGTGTTTCAACGGGATAATGGCGGTCGGCCGGGGGCGGGAAGACCGTCTTAACCAGCCGGATCGCCAAGCGATCCGGAAAAGGCACCGCGGCCTGGAGGGCGTGGCCCTCCGGCTATCGGTTCGCAGCGGATTGGCGTCAGAAGCGGGGACGGCGCTTAGGCCGTCTGCTCGCGTTTCGAGACGCGGAAGACTTCCTCAAGAGTGGTAATCCCCTGCATCGTCTTGAGGATTCCGTCGTCGTAGAGGGTGGTCATCCCCTGCTTCACGGCCGCCCGGCGGATATCGAGCGTCGAGGCGCCCTGGAACGAGAGTTCCCGGACCTTCGCGTTCATCTGCATCAACTCGTAAATGCCGATGCGGCCGCGGTAGCCGCTCTTGCCACAGTGGGAGCAGCCGACCCCCTTCATGAAGGTGGCGCTGGCGGCTTGCTCGGGGGTGATGCCGGCCAATTCTAATTGCGCGGGCGATGGCGTGAAGGGTTGTTTGCACTTCGCACAGTTGACGCGGACGAGGCGTTGAGCCAACACGCCGATGACGCTGCCAGCTACCAGATAGGCGGGCACTCCGATGTCGACCATGCGGGTAATGGCGCCCGGGGCGTCGTTCGTGTGAAGGGTGCTGAACACCAAGTGGCCCGTGAGCGACGCTTGAATGCCCATCGAGGCCGTCTCGTGGTCGCGCATTTCGCCGACGAGAATGACGTTCGGCGCCTGCCGGAGCATCGCCTTGATAATCTTGGCGAAGTCGAGCCCGATGTTGTGGCGGACTTCGACCTGGTTCACGCCGGGGAGGTAATACTCAACCGGGTCCTCGGCAGTGATGATCTTGCGATCGGGGCGGTTGAGTTCGTTCATCGCCGCGTAGAGCGTCGTCGTCTTGCCCGAACCGGTCGGGCCGGTGACGAGCAAGATGCCGTTCGGGCGGCGGATCAGGTTCTTGAACGCCTTGAAGTCTTTTTCCGAAAGACCAAGCTGCCGGACGCCAACCTTGATGTTGTCCTTGTCGAGCAGCCGCATGACGCACGATTGGCCATGGTTCGTCGGCAGCATGCTGACGCGGAGGTCGAGCTCTTTGCCGCCGGCGGTGATCTTGATCCGGCCGTCCTGGCAGCGGCGACGCTCGGCGATGTCCATCTTGGCGAGAATCTTGATGCGGCTCAGCAAGGCGCCGAGCAAACGTCGCGGGGGGCTGTCGCGTTCGACCAGCATGCCGTCGATGCGGTAACGGATGCGGACCCGGTCTTCGAAGGGTTCGACGTGAATATCGGAAGCCCGCAGCTGGACCGCTTCGCCGATCATCAGTTGGACGAGCCGGACGATCGGGGCGCTCGTTTCATCGACGACGTCGTCGGAATCGCTCGCGGCGTCGTCTTCGGTTTCGGTGAAGTCGATCGCCGTATCGGTGAATTCCTGCAACATCGAGTCGGCCGATTCGCCATCGACCTGGCCGTAGTTGCGGTTGATCGCTTCGAGAATGCTTTCCTTCGTCGAGACGCCGATCTCGATCTTGCGGTTGAGAATGAACTGCAGCTTGTCAAAGGTTTCGAAGTCTTGCGGATCACTGACCAGCACCTTCAGGGCCCCATTTTCTTCCGAAAAGGGAATGACCGCGTTCTCGCGGGCGACCGATTCGGGCACCAGTTCGACCACCGCGGGCGGGATCGGGACGTTGTTCAGGTCGTAGTATTCGTAGCCGTGGAGCTTTGCGAGGGCCTTGGCGATCTGTTCGCCGTTGGCGTAGCCGAGTTGAACGATGGCGTCCTGCAGCTTGAGGCGCCGCGACTTGGCGACAGTCTCCGCCTCTTGGAGCTGTTCGGGACCGATGATCCCCTTCTTGATGAGAAAGTCCCCGAATCGATCGGCCATGGCGGCGTCTTCTCTGCTGCGAGTTCCGGAAGCGAAGCGTGCGGATCGGCGCGGCGAACGTTTGCGGAGCGACCCGAAAAGGGGGCGACGATCCCACCGACTCGGCGCCTGCCGAGTATGCGTAAACATTCCGCCCGTAACCTTTTAGGCTAGTGGGGGAGAATTGGTATGTCAATCAACGACGGCACGCCGCGCGACCGAATTGGCGTTGCCGCGCGGTGCGTCATCCCTGCCGTTGGAGCCATTTAGCGGCGGGCCTCGGCCCGCCACCCGCCGCCAGCGGCGGGGCTAAATGGGCGTTGCAGTCGGCGTGGCGGTGCGAGTGTTCGGGATTGGGGCGAACACCGAACGTTAGCCCTCCACCTCAACGTCTGGCTGGAGAGTCGCCTCGGGCGAATCGAGCAGCGGTTGCGGTTTAGGCGGGTCGCTCGGAATTTCCGGCTGCGGAACCGGCTCGAGCGCGGGCGGAGACGCCGGCCCTGGGACGAACCATTGGGCGGGGGTCGGGCGTGGCGTCGGCTCGGCCGGCGTCGCCGACCTCATCGGGCTGCGCGCATCGAGTCGCAGTCGTTGCGCCTGCTCCCGGATGGCGTCGGCCTGCGGGTAAAGTTCGAGTTGCTCGAGACGATTGGCAATCTCATCGAGCTTCGCGGCCCCGTCGCGAAGTGCGCGAATCGCTTCCGGCGGCGCGACAGCCGAGCGACGTCCTCTCGGTCGCAGGAGCTCATTCGCCGCCGGTTCAGTTCGCAGCGAGGGGAACTGCTCGACTTGCGATCCGCCCATCGCCTCTTGCAGTTGGCGAATCTCCGGCGGCAACTTGCGCGGGCGTTGAAGCGCGTTGCCTGGCTCTAATTGGGCTTTCCACAATTGCTCCAACTCAAGCCGTTGGCGGCTTTCCATTTGATCGAGGTAGTGTCGCCGCAGTTCCGGATCTCGCAGCGCTTCCAATCGATCGGCGTGGTGGGCTGCCTCAGCCTCGGCGGAAAAGTCGCGTCGCCCGGCCTCCGGCTCAGTGGCGCGGAGTTGTACCGGCAGCGGTGCAGCGATGCTCAATGCGACGAAGACAAACGTCACACGCTGGATCGAGGAGGACGAAATCATGACAATGCCGCTGACGGGGTGAACTCGACAAATGACCGTTCTCCCCGCTGTTTTAGCGGCTAGCCAGTCGAAATGGCAACAGCTTCGGCCATCCCCAGCGTTTTCTACGTTGGCGCCAGCAAGTGATGGCTGACCAGCCATTGCCGCCCGGCGTCGTAGGCGAAAAGTTCCTCGCAGGCCATGACGAACATCCGCCAACGTTGGAACTGCCGTCGCGCGTCGGCGGGAGCAAGATCCTGCTGAAAACGGCGCAGCACGTCGGCGCGGGCGGCGTCTAAATTTTCGAGCCAAGCCCGGCAAGTTTGCGCGTAGTGCTCGCCGCCAACCTCCCAGCGCGTCTCCAATTCGAATGGGCCATGCACCTGCTCGAACAAGTCGAGCGGCGGCATGGCGCCGCCGGTAAAGAAGTGCCGGGCCATCCAGTCGCTCCTGCCCTGGTCGACGAATCGATAGAACAACTCGCGATGACAGAAGATGTGGACGAACAGCCTGCCGTCGGGGTGAAGCCACCCGGCGAGGTGGTGCAGCAGCCGATCGACGTTGCGCATGTGTTCGAACATTTCGACCGAGACGATGCGATCGAATCGCCAGTCGGCGCCGAGATCGTTCGCTCCCGACCGGTCGAGTTCTTCCTTGGCAAAGTCAGCCACGTTGAGTACCACGTGCCGCACATTGAGCAAGCCGCGCACCAGGGCCTGCTCCATGATGAATTGATGTTGGGTGCGCGAATGTGAGACGGCGACGACATCGGCGTTCGGATATCGCTGGGCCATCCAAAGCGAGAGCGAACCCCACCCGCAGCCAAGATCAAGAATTCGCTGGCCGTCGGCAATGCCTGCCCGCTCGCAAGTGAGAGCGAGCATGGCCTCTTCCGCGGCGGGTAGGCCTTGGAGGCCTGGCTCCCAGAGGCAGCCGCTGTATTTCAGACGCGGGCCGAGCATTTCCTGAAACAGTTCGGTAGGCGCCTCGTAATGTTGACGACGAGCTGCGTCAGTTTCTTCAGCGATCGGTCCTGTCGCGAACTGCTCGCGCATCCGTTCGCAACGAACAATGGCATCAGTCGGCATGGCTTCCCGCTCGCGATGCAGACGTTGTTCCAGAATCCGTCGGATGCCGGTGCGGATGACCGCATCTGGAAGCATTCGCCGCTCGGCTAGCGTGATCAACATGGAATTAATTCGCGGTGCAAGTTTCACAGTCGAGCAAGCCAATTGTGATATCGCCGTCTGGATGATCGCGGATCGCCATGATCGACGATTTCCTAGCTCGACGCCATCATTTGGCTCGCGGCGGCCACGGAATAAACGGACTCGTGGTCCGCTGGTAGTCGCGATAGTCGTCGCCGCGGGAAGCGATGGCCTGCGCTTCAGTCGGCGGAATGCCAGTGACGAACAGCAGCAAGTACAGTAGCCCGCACGCGACCAGTACGGGAGCCCACCAGAAGCTGGATGCGGTCGCTAGCAGAATGTAACTGTTCCAGTGGACCCATTCGAAGAAGTAGTTGGGGTGCCGCGAGTATCGCCAGAGACCTTCGCGGCAGGTACGGGCCTTCGCTTCCGGACGCCGTTTGAACGTGGCGAGTTGCCCATCCGCCAGGGAAACGCCGCCAATCCCAACGAACCAGCAAACGAGCGCAAAGACCACGCACCACTCTCGCGGGGGGGTCGCGCTACGAGCAATCGCCATGATCGGCGTGGCGAACAGCCATGCAGCGACCGCCTGCATTTGGAAGAAGCCGAAGAGTTTTCGCGAGGCCCGGTCGCCCCAACGTCGCCGAAGTTCGGCGTAACGTCCTTCCTCGGGGTGACCGACGACGCGACGAAAGAGATAAATCGTGAGCCGCAGCGACCAGCCTGCGATCATCGCGCCGGCGAGCACGCGCAACCAAAGGATTCCCGCCGGCCACGCAGCGAAGAACACGCCCAGCAGCCCGACGAGTCCCGCCCACGCGACGTCGACGATGCCGGCGTTACCGGTTCGCTGCTGGACGAACCATAGCGACGCCATCACGACAGATGACGCCGCCAGGCCAATCGCCAGCGGCAGAACGACGTCGAACATCATAGCGCTATCGAGCCTGCGGTTTGGCGAGCAGAATGTGGGACAGCCCGATCTGTCGCTCCAGAAAACCAGCGGCGCAATAGCAGAGGTAGTAGTCCCACGTCCGCTGAAAACGCTCATCGAAACCGAGCGCCGCGATGCGAGCAGCGTTCGCCTGGCACGCCTCCCGCCACGCGAGGAGCGTGCGGGCGTAGTCAGCGGCGAAGTCAGTAAGTTCCAGCAGCCGCATGTCGGTCGACGCGGCGACCGCGGCGCAGATGGCGCCAACCGACGGGACATTGCCGCCCGGAAAAACATACTCCTGAATGAAGTCGACGCTGCGGCGGTAGTGCCGATAGCGCTGGTCGGGGATTGTGATCGCCTGCAGCATCATCAATCCCGCGGGTTTGAGCAGGGACGAACACTTGGCAAAGAACGTCGGCAGAAACTCGTGGCCGACCGCCTCGATCATTTCGATCGACGCGAGTTTGTCAAAGCGGCCTTGCAAGTCGCGGTAATCGCAGAGCCGAATCTCCACGCGGTCATCGAGCCCCGCCGCCGTCATCCGACGACGGGCGTAGTCGAACTGCTCTTGCGAGATCGTGACCCCCGTCACTCGGCAGCCGTAACGGCTCGCCGCATGTTCGGCAAAGCCTCCCCAGCCGCAGCCGATCTCGACGACGTGGTCGCGCTGGTTCAGTTGCAAGCGCTGGGCGATCCGGTCGTACTTGGCGACCTGCGACTCGGCGAGAGAAGTCTCGGGGCCTTCAAATAGGCCGCTGGAATAGGTCATGGACTCGTCGAGAAACAGCGCGAAGAACTCATTGCTTAGGTCATAGTGAGCATGGATATTCCGCCGGCTGCCGCGGCGGGTGTTGCGGCGGCCGAGTCGCCGAATCGCGCGGGCGAGTCGTGCCGGCCA
>JBGSMO010000230.1:0-8000 GCA_041740115.1 Pirellulales bacterium | reverse complement strand
GACCCACGGTGGTGGTGGCCGCAGCGAACGCGACGACGACCGCCGCCGCTCAAGTCGACGCGACCACCGCCGAAGTTCGCCGCGCCGAGATCAAGCGGCGCAAACAAAAGGTGCGAAACCTCTCCATTTTGCTCGCCGTGGTGGCCCTGGCGATGCTCGCGGCGCTAGTGGCGGTTCTCGCTCGGTAGCCGCGGGTCAACGACCCGCCGGGGCGAAGTTGAGAAGACTAACCGCCAAGACACAAAGACACCAAGGAAGTACGAAGAAATGCGAAGCAGAAGATGAGCGGTCGCGGCGTGGTAATCGGGTAGCACAGGTTCTCCGAACCTGTGTGGCGTAGCCGCTAGAAGCCTCTGCTTGGCTTGTAGCGTCGCCGGTTTCACGCCGTAAATCAATGCGTCCTTTCGCTCCGCCACACTGGATCGAGATCCAGTGCCACCCGCGTATGGCGTCAACGAGTCGCGTCGATCGCTATGTCGGCGCCACAAGTATTTTGATCGACCGGCGGTCAACCTTACCTCCAACGTGACGAAGACTTGTCGTGTTCTTTCTCGAATCACTTCGTGATATTGCATTTCGGTAAAGCTGCGCGCAGTTGCTTTACTCCTGCGTCCGAAATGGCGGAACCGTGAAGCTCCAATATTTCCAGGGATTTTAGTTTGGCAATGTGCGGCACAGAAGCGTCGGTGACGGCTGTACCTACCAAACAAAGATACTTGAGCTTCGAGAGCGTACTGACGTTCTCCATGCTGGCGTCAGTCACATGCGTCCGAGCTATATTCAGCATTTCAAGGTCTCGCAATTTGCAAATTGACGAGATTGATTCGTCGCCAACAGAAGTGTCACCAATAAACAGCATGCGAAGGGATGAGCATCCGGCAAGGTGCTCGATCTCACTAGGATCGAACTTGCACTTGGTGAGGCTTAAGCTTTCGAGACCCTCTAGCTGTGCAAGATTGCGAAACGCATCGGCGTCAGATAAGTCTCGTTCTCTGAGGATCACGGACCGCCGATTCTCTCCAACGGTCGACCTGAGCCAGTTAGGCATTGCTGCCGGCTTCCGCTCAGGAATTCCTGAGCTTTCGCTTGAGGATAAGTCGCTGGATGGCGCATCGAAGCCCACATGTCCGCCGATCGCTCTGACTCTGTCGGCAGCTATCTTCTGATTGAGTGCCGGTGCGATCCACAATCCGAATAGAACCGTGCTGGCCGTGATTACGCACAGTAATATTCGAAGCGTAAACCGCAAACGGTTCCGCCCGACTGGGATGGCAGGTGACCGCATTTCGTCCATGTGATGAGCCTGGTTGTGATGAGTAATTTCTAAGCGCAAGGCGCTTAGTTCCACAAAGCATATTTACAATACGGTAGTTGGTCCAATAAGTCGGCCATAAGCGGGTTAAAGCAACTGGGGATTGGACGTCACACTTTTTTTCCAGCGTTAATTTGCTTGACGGCGGCGCCGCGTTGCTGGGGATGGCGGTGATTCTGTAGGCGCAAAGAAAGAGCGTCGCGTGACTGGGAGCCAGTCGCGCGACGCTCAAGTGGAGAACGTCAAGGCTAGTCGACTAACCTTTGGGTTTTAATTCCTGGGAAATCTTACCTTTAGCCTCGCTTCGCAATCGCTCCATTAGAGACGCAATCTTTTCGTGATTGTCCTCCGTCTGGCTGACAACCAGACACAGCTTGTCCGGGAAAGGTTGAAGTTCGCCATTTCCTATTCCAGAAGACATCCAGGATTCAGGGTCGACGGCGGATTCAATACACGCGACGAGAATGGCCGCGTTGAAATCGCCTTTAATCGTCATCACTGGCAAATCGCCAATCGGGTAAACCCTGCGGATGAGCGCATCGGTTTTTGCATCGGAGGCGACGCTGGTTCCCACCAACGCAAAAACAACCGCTAGTAAGCCGGCCAACTTGATCAATCGGGTCATGTCGAATCCTTTCGATGGCGGGGGACGAACCACAGCACCCGATTTATACCCTCAGCATGGCTTATCAGAAATAGCAACCCCACGCTATGATGCTGCCCCTGCCATCAATGCTCGCAATGAAAATGGGCGTCGCCAGTCCCCTTAGAAACTGGCGACGCCTTTCCATGCCTGGCTCTAACCATGGCGCCTACTCGCCGCGTCCAACGGCCGGCGTTGCGTCCTGCGAAGACGCGATGAGGGAGCCGCTTGGCTGGTCCGGCGGCCATTCCAAGAACAGCTTTGGCCTCGACTCAAGCCCGCCCGCGACTGTCCGCGTCCGGCGTTAACAACGCCTCAACTTGTCTGTTGAAAATGGCCACTCAATGTGATAGTGTACAAATGAATCCATCGGCTCTTTGGCAATTTAATTCTTACGCTCATCTTGCCGCCATGTTTCCGTGACGGCGGAGACCCTAGGTGTGCGCGCAGCGCTCGCCAGTTTTGTCCATTTTGTCCCATGTCTGCCAAAAACTATTGGCAGACATGGCAGACATGGCAGACATGGAAAAACTTGGCGTTTTTACTTCGCCACAGCGAGCAACCAGCCTTAGCATCATCCAGCGACAAACCGGAAGGACATGGCAACGCATCTTCTTTGTGCGTCTTCGTGCCTTCGCGTCTTGGTGGCGACTCTTTCGAAGACCGCTGCGGCGGGTCGTTGACCCACGGCTACGACGCGGTCGCCAACTCGCGGGCCGGGCGTAGTTCCGGCGGTTCCACGAATGCCGCGGTCGCCGTGAGCATCGCGGCACAGAACGGCACCCAGCCGCTCGCGAGCGCGAACGACAGCCAAACCAGCCCGCCGGCGATCACGAAGATCGGCCGGGCCCAGCGGTTCCAAATGAACACCGGCATCGCCAGCAGGTAGAGCGTGATCGCATGGCTCCACGCGGCGACCAGTCGCGGGTGGTCGGCCAAGCCGCTGAGGTCGATCAGCGACATGTTCGGCCGACTCGCGGCGAGCCAGACGCCTTCGCCGCTCCACCACGCCGACTCGGGGGCGGCGAGTTGGGCCCAGCCCATCATCAGGCAGGCGAGGGCGGTGTGGATTTGGATCAGCCGCAGCGAGATCGTGCTGAAGGGGGAAGGAGGAGGGGGGAGGGGAGAGTTCGTGGTGTGGCGACGCCAATAGGCTTTGAGCGAAAAAGCGTCGTCAGCTTGGCCGATGCAGAGGTAGACGAGGATGAACGACAGGATTGATTCGAATTCGCCCGTCACGAGCGGCGCGCGGGTGAAGAAGCTGAACGTGACGACCGTCGCAGCGATCGCGGTGATGCGGCCGCCGACGCCGAGCGTGAAGAGGCCGATCACGACGAGCGCGATCCAGTAAGCGGGCCAGAGCGTGTTCGCCGGGACGTAGTCGAGGAGCGACCACTGCCCGTCGTAGAGGCTGCGGACCATCTCCAGCGGCAGCATGCCGCCTTCGCCGAACCAGAGTTCGAGGTCGGGGTAGTACGTAGTGACCGCGTAGAAGGCGAGCAAGCCGGCGGCAATGCGGATCATGCCCAGCGTCGCGGCCGGCGACGCCGCGAACCAGAACCGGTTCCACGCGGCGCCCACGGCAGCGTTCAGTTCGGTGAAGAAATCAGTCACAGCTTGCATGGATCTTGATTCGCTTTAGCCACCGGTACTTGAAAGACATATTCTGTCAGCCAACATTCAACAAACTGTGGCTTGATAAAGTCTTAAACACAGAGGACACATAGATCACAGAGTAAAAGCAAGACAATGCCCTATCGTCGTCTTCTCTGTGTCCTCTGTGCTCTCTGTGTTAAAGGTCTTTCTTAAATTCCTGCTGAATACGCTCCCTCAAACCAAGGGTCACTTGCCGGCGTTCGCATTCTTGGTCGCCGTCGAACCCGCCACCAGCGCCCGTTGCCCCAAGGCGGCCTCACGCGCCCCTTGGTAATGCCCTTCGCTGGGATTCCACACCATGAAAATCTTGATCGGATCAGGCAACGGCTTCTCGACGACCTGCTGCCGCAAGCCTCCCTCGCGCATCACGTAGGCATAGGTAATGTCGGCCTCGATCGCCCGCGGCAGGCGCTTCGACGGGATCTTCACGCAGCGAAGCAGATACGAATCGGTCGGCAGTCCTTCGGCTTTCACCCATCGTTCCGCCACTTGCAGCGGCAGCTTCGTGCGGAGGTCGTTGTTCTCGGCGAACAGCTTATCGAAGAACGCCACATGGTATGCAAGCTGTTGATAACGCTGCCTACGGATACGGGATTGCGTCGCAGCATTCGGCAGTTCGGCCAGCACGGCGTCGGGATCGTTCGGCTCGGCGTCGACCTTCACCAGTTGGAGGCGGTGGACGCCGTCGTCTTCGTCAGCCCCGGCGAGGTGAAAGTCATACGCCAGGTCCATCATGAGCCCGCGCAAATACTGCCGAGCGAACGGCACGTTACGGAGCGATTGGCCGACGAGCGACTTCCCGCCGCCGATGTTGATGGCGACGCCGATCAGCAGGCAGAAAAGGTGCAGGATGATCAGCACCGTGGCGATGCTCTGCCACTTCGGCGGCGCGGCGGGAGCGGCGTTTCGCTTGGAGGGCATGTTCGGTCGGCTACGGCGAGGGAGGCGGCGACAAACCACCCAGCGTAGGCCGTGACGGCCTGAGATTCAACCGGTGCTTGGGATGAGAAAGATTAACCACCAAGACACGAAGGCACTAAGAAAGCACGAAGACGAAAGACCGGTCACGATACCGTGACGAATCAACGCAAGTTCCGAGCACTATTCCTTGGTGCTTTTCTTGGCGTCTTCATGTCTTGGTGGTTAGTTTTGCAAATACTACGCATTCAGCTTCGGCGAGGGATCGTCGGCGACGTTGACCCAGACGTGAACGTGCGGCGCTCCGCGGAAGTGCCAGACGAACGAAGGGCCTTCGAGTCGCCAGTTGTCCCAGACCTTGTCGTTGCCGAGGTCGCCCTCCTGGTAGAACGCGAGGCTGCAGGCGTCGATGCCCCCCTGTCTCTGCAAGCACGCGAGGGCTTCGTCGCGATCGCCTTGGCGGAATGGTTCGACCAGCTTGCGGAGAACTTCCTGCACGCGGGCCTTCTGGTCGGCGGAGAGTTCGGTCACTGGGATGCCGTCGAACTGGTCGGCGGCGCGGAAGCCGACCTTCGATTCGCCGCGGAGCGTCTTCACCAGGGCGAGTTGCTGCTGCTTGCCGTCGAGCGCCTGGTAGAGCTTGTTCGCTTCGACCGCCTGCGGCCAGAAGACGTTTCCTTCGTGGTTCGGATCCTCTTCGAGCGTGCCGGTCGGGTCGTGGCCGTAGAAGATCGGGCCGCCGAACGCCACATGCTCGGCCGAGTCGCCGTCGCAGCGGAGCGTCATGTGCCGGCCTGTGAGGACCAACTCGCTCTTGCCGGCGCCGGGCGTGCCGAAGATGGCAATGCTGTTGTTCAGGCCGAAGCCGCCGGAGTCGTCGTCCTGCTGCTGGTCGTAGCGCTCGTGCCATTCAGGCGAAATGATGCCGCGATAGATAGCGTGAACCAGTTCCTGCTGGTCGGGCGTGTAGAACTTGCTGTCGATCGTTTCGTCGGTGATGTTCCAATTGGCGGAGACGCGCGAGCGGAGGAGACCGAACTCGGGATGTTGATGATCCCAGCCAAAGCAAATCTTCTCGCGCTGTCCCGGCGTGAGCGACTCGTACAGCAGCTTCACCAACGATTCCGCAGTCGGAGCACTGGCGGAGCCCGCTTCAGCGGCCCCGGCGAACGGCGAAAGATAAGCCGCGGCGCCAAGTGCGAGCGCCGACTGTCCGGCCCGTTCGAAAAACTCACGGCGATGGAGATGTGAGTGCAACATGACGAAGCTCCTGAGCGCCTGGGGAGAAGATCAACCTATTAGACCCCACCGCAGCCGCGGGTCAACGGCCCGCCGGTGCGGCGCCTGAAAATGGAACCACTAAGACACGAAGGGCACGAAGACGCACCAAGGTAGAGAGGAATGGCAACGGCGTCGGACGCACACCAGTAGCTTGCATTTCTTCGTGCTTTCTTTGTGTCTTGGTGACTTGGTGGTTGGTATTTTCTGTCTAGCTCCAGCCGGTCGTTCACCCGCAGCTACTAGGTTCGCGGCTGGTTTCCACGCCAATCGGCACTAAACTTACAAGGTACCTTCCGCCCAACCGCGAGCCAGCACTTTCATGTCTGACTTTCGTCCCTCGCCGCCGCAGCCTGCCGATCCGCAGCAGGATTCCTATCCCCACATTTATGTGAAGGACACCGACGCCGATCTGCCGAGCTTTCAGACGGTCGGGTTCGGTCGCTACAGCGATTTCAAGCCGCTGGCGAGCGGCGGCTCGGCTCAACTGCGGACTTGTCGCGACAAGACGCTGGGACGCACGGTGGTAATGAAGACGCTTCATCCTCATCTGGCAAATAACGCTTATATGCAGTCGCGCTTCCTCCGCGAGGCGCGGGTGACGGCGCAACTGCAGCATCCCGTAACCGTGCCAGTGTACGACCTCGGCCGCGACATGGATGACAGGCTTTACTTCACGATGAAGAAGGTTGAAGGCGAGACGGTGCGCAGCATTATCGAACGCCAAGCAAAGGGGGACGAACAAGCGCTCACGCATTTTGGATTGGAGCGGATGCTGGGCGTGCTGATCCAGGTGTGCAATGGCTTGGCCTATGCGCACGCGCACGGCGTCGTTCATCGCGACGTGAAGCCGGAGAACATTCTCGTGGGCGCCTTCGGCGAAGCGGTGCTGCTTGATTGGGGGGTCGCCAAGGTGTGGGCCGACGAGGAGAGCGAGGGGGACGCGCGGATGATGGAGCATCAGATCCTCACCGACGTCAATCAACGACCGGGGACGCCTCTTTACATGTCGCCCGAGCAAGTCCGAGGCGGCGGCGATCAGATTGACGCCCGCACCGACGTCTACAGCGCCGGCGCCGTGCTGTACGAAGTCCTCACGCTGACCGAACCGCTGCGCGGCAAGCAAGTACAGGAGACGTTCGAGAAGATAGTTAATGAAGTACCGGCGCCGCCACGCGAGCGCGCCCCCACGCGACAGATTCCCGCGGCGCTGGCCGACATCGCGATGAAGGCGATGGCCAAGCGGCCGGAGGATCGGTTCCAGACGATGGAAGAAATGATCGAAGCGATCCGCGGGTTCCGCGGCCGGGCGCTGGAATCAGCCGAGTAGCCGCGGGTCAGCGACCCGCCGGAGCGTGTAGCGAGGGATTTATGATTTATGATTTATGATTTATGATGTGCTGGCGACGATGGCGGCCCTCATCACATCAGAAATCATAAATCCTAAATGAGAAATTGGGGCGCTCCGGCCGGTCGTTGGCCGGCGGCTACTTCTGGCAGCGCCTGCAAAAGAAAGTAGAGCGTTGCGTTTGGACGATCCGTTCGATCGTTCCCTTTTCACACCGGGGGCAAGGTTTTCCTGATTTCGCGTAGACGCGGTGCTCGTTCTGGTAGCCGCCTGACTTGTTGAGTGCGTTGCGATAGGTGCCGTCGCTCAGCGTGGAGCCTTCGTAGCGGATCGCCAGTTCCAGGACTTCCAGAGCGGCCGCGGTGATCGCTTGCCACTGGGCCGGTTTGATCTCGCGGCAGGAACGCTCCGGGTGAACGCCCGCGAGGTGGAGGATTTCCGACGCATAAAGGTTGCCGATGCCAGCGACGGCACGCTGGTCGAGCAGGGCGACCTTCACTGCCCGTTGCGAACGCCCGAGCCGCTCGCGGTAGAGTTCGGCGGTCATCACGAGCGCGTCGGGGCCGAGTGCGTCGAGGCCGAACGTCTGTTTGAACTCGCGTTCGCTCAACAATCGAACGTTGCCGAGGCCGCGGCGATCCCAGTAGACGAGCTCCTTGGCCCTGCCGCCGCGAAACTGGAAACGAACGCGGGCGTAGAGGGGATCGAGCGGTTCGTCGAGGAGCAGCAGGCCAGTCATGCGCGGTTCGAAGATAATCGCGTCGCCGCGATCGAGCCAGAGGACGACCCGCTTGCCGGCGCGGGCGGTACGCTCGACGCGGGCGCCTTCGACGCGGCGGCGGAAC
>JBGSMO010000224.1:0-7770 GCA_041740115.1 Pirellulales bacterium | reverse complement strand
TAGCAGCGCGGCGGCGCCGCTGGCAGCGAGGGCGCCGGCGGAGGCGCCGAGGAAGGAACGGCGGTCAACGGGGCGGTGGGATGGAGCGGTCATGGGATAAAAGCCTCCTCAGGGGTGGGACTGAATTGTTTGGTTTAGAGAGAGTTTCGTTTAAGCGTACGACAAAGGTTCGCCATTCTGAGCGAAGCGAAGAATCTGGCCGCTCGTTTGATGCTAGATCCTTCGCTTCGCTCAGGATGACAACTGCGGGGCAGGATGCCAGTGGCGCCCGTCAGACGCAGGTGCCGGCACGGCCTTCGCGACCGTCAATGTTAACGCTGTCGTCTTGCGGTTACCACCGACTTGCTGGCGCCGTCGGCAGCAGCGGAGGCGTCGCAACTGCTATGACGTAGGGAACTTACGCTTCGTTCGACAGTTCGTCGGAATTGTGGCGAACTACTCGACCCACTTGTCGGATCATTCCGTAGAACTAGGCAGACCGAATACGGAGAGTCCCGCATCAGGAAGGGCGGGCGGTGAGCGCGTCGGGCCGAGAGGATCTCGGCCGGGGAGCGCCTAAGGACTGGAGCCTTCCATCATGCGAGATCTCGCGCCATCGGCGGACGTTCTGCGGAGCGTGGTCGTTATTTTCTCACTGGCCGCGTTGCTGGCGCCGCTAAAGGCGGCGCCAGCCGAAGGAGCGGAGACGGGGCTCGCGTTCGATTTTGGTCGGACGATTGAATGCCGCGACGTCACGCCGGCGGACTTTGTCGACCGCTATCCCGACGAGCGGATCGTGGAAGCGACATTGCGGCTGAGCGTTTATCTCACTTCGGGCGCGATTAGCGACGTCGAGACGATCCGCGTCGAGATGGGCGACGTCGATCGCCGGTTGCGTGTCCATGATTTCTCGCCGAGCACGCGGCTGGAGAGCGAGTTTGCCGAGGCGATCGAGACGGTGAAGACCGTCGAGTCGTCGCACTCGTTCGAGGCGTCGCTGGGGGGCGAGATCCCTTGCATCGGCGGAACGGCGGCGAACGTAACGCCGTCGATCAGCGGCGGCAAGGGAGGCAAGGAAGTCGTCACTGAAAAGCAAAAGCGAGTGGCGCCTCAGCAGGCCGTGGTGGCCAGCGGCACTACCAATGAGGAGCATGGGGTCTTTTTCATCCTGCGGCCGTCGCCGACGACGTCGCTCGAAGGAGTGCATGAGCTGAAGGTGCAGTTCGTCGTGCCGGTGACTTGGCGCGGCGATGCGATTCGAGTCGCGGTGCAAGCCTCAGGAAATCAGAAGGTACTGTGGATGACGCAGCAGAAGGTGCTGGCGGAGAAGTCGACGGCGGTGGCGCTGTATTTGGAGGGCGACTTCGCGGCGCGGCGTGCGGCGGAGCGGTTGGTGCGGCAGTAAGACCTGATTGAACCACAACGGCACAACGGACACGACGAGAAGACTTCAACCATTCTTCGTCGTGCTCGTTGTGTCGTCGTGGTTCAATAATTTTTGAACCGTTAAGCGCGCTGTAGCTTCAATTTCACGACGATGGCAAAGGCAAGACCGAGCAGAGACAGGCCCGTTGGCTCGGGGATTGCTTGAATTGCCGTCGGCGGGAGCGTCACGCCGAATTGGCGTTGGTAGAGGAGGAAGTCGGCGCCGTCGGTGCGGCTGTCGCCGTCGACGTCGCCGGTGGCGAACGTTGAGGGGTTCGCGCCGAAGTTCGCTTTGATCACGGCGAGGTCCGCGGCGTTCACGCTGTTGCTGCCGTTGAAGTCGGCGACGGCGGCGATACGCAGCGACCCGGAAACGGCGCTGGCGTGACTGCCGGGGAGATTCGCCGTCGTGCCGATCTGCCCGGTGAGGACGAACGTCCCTGCCGCATAGGCTCCGGCGCTGATGGTTGTGGCCCCGGCCGTTTGGCCGACGGAAACCTGCGAAGCCTGGCCAGTGCGACCAAACGTCACGCTCGCGGCGACGTCGGCATCGGTCGGCGGGCTTAGCACGTTGGCCGAGATCTCGATCCACTGCGGCCCAGTGGTCGTGAACGATTGCTCGAAAAGGAGGCCGGCCGTGGCGTTTGGTTGGCCGACGGGAGCGACGGCGTTCGTCAGGCTCGAGGCGGAGCCGGAGAAATTGAATTGCCGAGCGCCGACGAGCGAGGTTTGGAGACTCGACGAGGCGAAGCCAAGCGGTAGCGCGTTGTCGATGAGGGAAGCCGCGTCGAGGATGGCGGGGGTCATTTGCGGGGCGTGATTGCCGGCGCGAACGCTCAGCGAACCGGAGATCGGCGCGAACGTGGCGGCCATGAGCGGCGACGACGAAGTCCACGTCGCCAGCAGCGAAAGCATGGCCGCCGCAGCGGGTCGTCCGCTGGGCCTCAAAAGCCGCCTCATGGTAGGTCTTCCCCTGGTGCTATGCGTCGCTTGTTCGGCGAGCAGTCTCGAAGTTCCCATTCTAGTTCGGCGTTTCGGGAGGCGGCAATCAAATGGAAAAGGACTTCGCGCCGGTTCCTAATTGCTGCGAGCCGCTGCGGGCAAGTCAATTCAGCCCCCATGCGCCGTCAAAGGTGCGGCGCTTCTCGTTGCTCGACGGAATTTGGCAATTGCCGGGTTTAAGGTGAAACAACCTGCTAACTCCATACGGAACGGCCATTTGCGCCGGCTATCGCACCGTCGCAATGACGGATTGGCCCGGCGATTGCGACTCGACCTAGCACGTGCTTCTCCCGCCGCTCCGGAACTCGGCGGAAACGACGTGACTGCAATGGCGAGGCGAGGCCAATGGCCATCTTGAATTGTTTATGGGTCGGCGTGCTGGCGGGGCTCGTCGGCAGTCGGTTGATTCGGACCGGCGACGGCTATGCGACCCCCGGCAGCAGCGTGGCTGTGGGGATCGTCGGCGGGCTGATTGGGCTGATGTCGCGTTCGCGGCTCGGGTACATGCCGGGCGAGTTGCCGCACGTCGACATTGTGTCGGCGGGGATCGGGGCGGCCGCGGCGCTGATCGCATGGGGCGTGACGCAGCGGATTTGCGTCTGCCGGCAGTAGCTTGCGTTGATGCGCTGCTGATTGGATTTTTGACAGGATTACAGGATTGGTGCGGATCGACAGGATTTGATGCGGCCCAAGGTAGAACACATATTAATCCTGTTACTTGTGGAGAATCCTGTCATCCTGTCGAGTCTTCAATTGATGTGAAGACGTAGCCCTTCGCGCATAAAAAAGTCACTCTGAGCGAGCGAAGTAGATTCTTCGCTACGCTCAGAATGACAGATGCGCGAGGGTCGTTTGATTGCCGCTCCGGCGGGTCGTTGACCCGCGGCTACAACGGCGGCGACTAGTCGACTTCCTTCTCGTTAATCCACGACATCATGCGGCGGAGTTCTTTGCCGACTTGCTCGACGCCGTGCTGGCGCTCGCGGCGGCGGGTTGCCTTGAACGACGCGGCGCCGGCCTTGTTCTCGAGGATCCAATCGCGGGCGAATTGGCCGCTGCGGATTTCCTCAAGGATCTTCTTCATTTCCTTCTTCGTCTCTTCGGTGACGATCCGCGGGCCGCGGGTGTAGTCGCCGTACTCAGCGGTGTTCGAGATGCTGTACCGCATGTAGTTGAGGCCGCCCTGGTAGAACAGGTCGACGATCAGCTTCAGCTCGTGCATGCATTCGAAGTAGGCCATCTCGGGCTGGTAGCCCGCTTCGACCAGGGTTTCGAAGCCCGCCTTGACCAGCGCCGCGGCACCGCCGCACAGGACGGCTTGCTCGCCGAACAGGTCGGTTTCGGTCTCTTCCGCGAAGGTGGTTTGAATGACGCCGGCGCGGGTGCCGCCGATCCCCTTGGCGTAGGCCATGCCGATCTTGAAGGTCTCGTCGCTGGCGCCGTCGCCCAGGGCGATGAGGCAGGGGACGCCGCCGCCTGCTTCGAACTCGCTGCGAACCAAGTGGCCCGGGCCCTTCGGCGCGACGAGCAGCAGATCAACGCCCTTGGGGGCTTCGATCTGGCCGAAGTGGATGTTGAAGCCGTGCGAACACATCAGCACGTTGCCTGGCTTCAGGTTGTCGCGGATCTCGGCCTTGTAGACGTCGGCCTGCAGTTCATCGGGGAGCAGGATGTTGATGACATCGGCTTGCTTGGCGGCTTCGGCGGCGGAGACGGGCTCGAAGCCGTGGCTCTTGGCGAGTTCGTAATTCTTGCCGCCGGGGCGTTGGCCGACGACGACCTTCACGCCGCTGTCGCGGAGGTTCTGCGCATGGGCGTGGCCCTGCGAACCGTAACCAATAATGGCGACCGTCTTCCCCTTGAGGGCGGCGAGATCGGCGTCTTTGTCGTAATAAATCTTAGCGGCCATGAATATTCCTGTTACGTCACTGGCGCCAGCCTCGCTCGTCGCAACGGTGCGCGAGCGAGGCTGACCACGTTTCTGTTTGCAAGTTATAGGTAGTGAGCGCCGACGGTCGGCGCTCTTCGTAATCTAACTAAGCGCTTAGCGGCGATTCCTTCTGGTCGATCCCAGCAACAGCGCCGCGCCCACGAGTCCGCTGGCGAGGGCCAGCGGCTCCGGAACGGCTGCGGGTGCAGTTGGCGGAGGGCTTAAGTTGCGTTGCCACGCGAGGAAATCGTTGCCGTCGAGCGTTCCTTCGCCGAAGCCGACGCCCCAGGCGTCGACGTCATAACCGTCGACGAAGCCATCGCCGTTGAAGTCGCCTTCAGCGCCAGGCTGATCGGTGACGCCCCCGCCGAAAGCCGTGGGCGGATCGTAGGCGACCCAGATCTGCCGCATCGTGCGATCAACGAAGGAGATAACGGGCAGGCCTGCTTTGTCGAACGCTAGGCCGACGCCTTGCGATAGTTCGAGTTGTACGCCGGTGGGGGTGGTCGTGGCGACGTTCGTCACGACCCAACTTGGCGAGATCTGGTTCGTATCGAGGTAAGCGTATTTCAGTATGCCGTTGTTAACCCAAGCGGCTCCGAGTACGCCGTCGTCGTTGGTTGCGGCGGCCACATCGGCAATCGTCAAAGTATTGGGAGCCGAAGTGTCGAGAATTGACGACATCCATGTGCCAGTCATCGTGTCGAATCGATATGCCAAAACTTTGGCGCCGCCCTTATTGACGCCTACTATATGTGATCGCCCAGTAGCGTCAAAGTTCAAGTCGACCGAGGGGCCGAGAAGCTCGGTTTCCGACCGTGAATCGATGTTAATGTTCGTTGAAAGCCAGGTGTTTCCGAGCAGCGGGCTGCGCTGCCAATAGGTAATTGCTGATGTTCCTGTTGAAGTAGCATTGGTTTGCGAGACTGCTCCGACATCGCCGAAAGTTGAGATCGCCACATCGTACATCTTGACGCTGCTAGGCAAGTTGGGAAGCAGACTGCTTGATGCGGTGAACGGATTTCCCATGGCGTCGAACTTGACTGCCTGAACGCCGAGCATCGGTGACTGGAAGCCGCTAAGCGAATTGCCGATAGCCACGGAGTCTTGAGGTAGCGACTCGCGACCATTTGTTTGCATCGAAACCGCGAAGCCATCTGGCGAACCACTGTCGGCTTGTAAATAGGTCCCCGAACTAGCAAATTGCGAACCGTTCAAGTTCGACCCGATTTGGTGCCAATTCGTTTCGGGCAAAATATGGTTCTTTCCCTTCGCGTTGAGCACGGGGAAGAGCGAGTAGGCGTTCAAGGAATTTTCATAGAAGCTGTAGACGACCGGCCACGTCTGGCCGCTGCGCATCGAGATCGCCGTCTGAGACGGAAAATTGGAAGTGGCACGAAAGCCAGTTCGTTGAAACGACCATTTCAACGAACTCTGCGCCGCGGCTGGCGTCTGCATTGCCAACAGGCACAGCAGCCAGCCGTAAATCCAAAGGGGTCTCATGACAAAGCCTCCGAAAAAGAGATGGAGATGAGGATAATAATCCACCTCTGTTGTAAGGCCTAAGCCTTCGCCCCGGCAACTTTCCGCAGCGAACTCGCCTCGCCGGCGGGGCGAACCACGCCGCGGACCATCGCGATCCGGCCGGTGCGGACGAGTTCGACGATCCCGAACGGACGCATCAAGTCGATGAACGACTCGACTTTCTTCTCCTGGCCGGAGATCTCGACGATCACCTGATCGGGGGCGACGTCGACCACCTTGCCGCGGAAGATGCCGCAGAGCTGGTGGATTTGGGCTCGATCCTCGGCGCTGGCGCGGACCTTAATCAGCATCAGGTCGCGTTCGACGAACTCCTGGGAAGAAACGTCGTCGACATGAACCACCGTGACGATCTTCTCGAGCTGCTTGCGGACCTGCTCCAACACGTTGTCATCGCCGACGACGACGAAGGTCATCCGCGAGAGGCTGGGGTCTTCGGTGGCGCCGACGGCGAGGCTATCGATGTTGTAGCCGCGCGAGGCGAACATGCCGGCCACATGGGCCAGCACGCCGGGAACGTTTTGCACGAGAGCCGAGAGGACGTGACGCATGAGATAGTCCTGTGGATTGCCAAAAAACGAACCTTTGATCATAGCTGCGGAGGGGGGTAGTCACAAGTTGGCGGGAGGAGGCGTCGGAAGGTGTCGGGAGCCTTTTGCCACTGGAAGATTTTCAATTGAGAACAACGCCCCCATTGGCAAAAGGCTCCCGACACCGTTTCGGCCGGCCTGCCCATGCGGTTGCCCACGGCCGGACCCTGGGGTAGCCTGACAGGTTTGGCCGGAGGCTACTGGCGATCATCTATGCCGCCAGCAGTCGTTCGAGCCCACGGAACACCCCGCCGAAAGTCCGCATGTCGAGCGAACTCCAGCCGCCCAGCGCTGCCGCCCCGCCGGGGGAGGCGATCCGCATCCGCGGCGCCCGCACCCACAACCTGCGGGACGTCGACCTCGACATCCCCCAGTGGCGGCTGGTGGTGATGACAGGACTCAGCGGGTCGGGGAAAAGTTCACTCGCTTTTGACACCCTGCTGGCCGAGGGGCAGCGGCAGTACATCGAAAGCCTCTCGACGTACGCCCGGCAGTTCTTCGACCAGATGGAACGGCCCGACGTCGATTTGATCGAAGGGCTGCAGCCGACGGTCGCCCTCGACCAGCGGTCGACGACGAACAACCCCCGCAGCACGGTGGCGACGGTCACCGAGATCTACGACTTCCTGCGGGTGCTGATGGCCCGTGTGGGCGACGTGGCCTGCCCCAATTGCGGGACGGCGATCTCTCAACAGACGCCGGTGGAGATTCAGGAGGCGATTCTCGCGCTCCCCGAGCAGTCGAAGGTGATGATCCTGGCGCCGATGGTCCGCGGTCGCAAAGGGCGGCATGCCGAGGTGCTCGATCAGGTGCGCAAGGAAGGGTTCGTCCGCGTGCGGATCGACGGGCTGACGTACGAGCTCGAAGACGCGCCTGAGCTGAAGGCGCAGCAGCGGCACGACATCGACGCGGTGGTCGACCGCGTGATCATTCGGCCAGGGATCGAGAACCGACTCGTCGAGTCGGTTCGTTTGGCGCTGAAGCATGGCGACGGCGCGCTGCGGACGGCGGTGCTGACGCCCGAGGCGAAGGCGATCGTCAACGGCCACGCGAACGGCTCGGCCACCACCGCGGAGAATGGCTGGGAGGAGCGGGTCTACAGCACGCGCTACGCCTGTCCCGACTGCAAGACGAACCTCACCGAGATCGAGCCGCGGACATTTAGCTTCAACAGTCCTTACGGCGCCTGCCCGGCTTGCGAAGGATTGGCGGCGCGCGAAGGGTTCGTGCCGGAACTGGTAATTCCCGATGAGAGCCTGTCGCTCGCGGCCGGCGCGGTGGCGCCGTGGCGCGGGGCGTCGG
>JBGSMO010000189.1:0-2114 GCA_041740115.1 Pirellulales bacterium | reverse complement strand
ACTTCCGCGTTAACAGATACAGTACTTTCCAGAGTTCGCGTTCCATAATACGTCTCCTTGTCACAGGGTTTCGCTAATGACAAGGTGGAGCGCGGACTCCCTTTAATCAACCTTTAGCTAGCATTTGCATAATCGTGTTCAACGCTGGGTAGCCCCTATTATCGCGGCGTCCCGCTGGGACGTAGAGACGATTCTAAGCGTCCTCGTCACTCTGCTCGTTCCCGCTATATTTCGCTCCCTTCGCCCCTACAATAACCTTGGCGGCAACCACACTCCGCCGCGAAGGAGCATTTGAATGGCAACTGCAGCGACTGGCGATTTATCTCACCGGATTGCCGAACTTCTGGCCGAGGTTCCCGCCACGACTCCGGCGTCGCCGGCCAGCGACGTCGAACGCGCCATCCTCATCGCCCGCAAGCTGCAGGCGACGGCGCGCGAACTGCAAACCTCCGCCGAGCGCCGCCAGCAGGCCGAACTCGACCGCATGATCCAGTCGCCCGCTGATAAGGCGACGATGGTCGAGATCACCGACCAGGCCTTCCGCGCCCGCCTCTCGCCGCGGGCGGCCGACCAGTTAATTCATATTCTCGACGTGCAAGGCGTGCCGCGCTTCTTCGGCACGTTCGATCGCACGCTGCTGAAGGGCTTTCAATCGTTCGGCGCCTACCTCCCCGGCGTCGCGATGCCGCTGGTGAAGGAGAAGATGCAGCAGGAGACGGCCAACGTCGTGCTGCCGGCCGAGGAAGAGCTGCTGCGGCAGCATCTCGAAAGCCGCCGCCACGAAGGGCTGCGGATGAACGTCAACTTCCTCGGCGAATCGCTGCTGGGCGAGGAAGACGCGCAGGCCCGGCTGCAGTCCTACCTACAGGCGCTCCAGGAGCCGTTCATCGAAGTGATGTCGGTGAAGATCTCGACGATCTATTCGCAAATCTCCGGCCTGGCGCGCGAGCATACGATCGAAGTGCTGTGCGACCGGATGGAACTTCTTTATCGCGCCGCCGCGAAGAACAAATTCCGCCGCCACGACGGCAAACTCGTGCCGAAGTTCGTGTACCTCGACATGGAGGAGTACCGCGACAAGGAAATCACCGCCGAGGTTTTCATGCGGACGCTCGATCGCCCCGGCTTCGAAAAGCTGCAAGCCGGCATCGCCCTGCAGGCGTACATCCCCGACTCGTTCCAAACGCAACGGCGCATCACCGACTGGGCCCGCCGCCGGGTAGAGCAGGGGGGCGCGCCGGTGACGATCCGCGTCGTGAAGGGCGCCAACATGGAGATGGAGCGCGTCGAGGCGAGCCTCCGCGGCTGGCCGCTGGCGACGTTCAGCGACAAGCTCCACACCGACGCCAACTATCACCGCATGCTCCGCTACGGCATGCAGCCGGAGAATCTCGCCGCCGTGCGGCTCGGCGTCGCCTCGCACAATCTCTTCTCACTCGCCTACGGCTTGGTCCTCGCCGCGCAGTCGGGGCGACTCGATCATGTGCAGTTCGAGATGCTCGAAGGGATGGCGAACCACCAACGCCGTGCCCTCTTCGACCTCGCCGAAAGCCTGCTCCTTTACGCCCCCGCCTGCCGGCAAGAAGATTTCATCAACGCCATCGGCTACCTCGTCCGCCGTCTCGACGAAAACACCGGCCCCGACAATTTCTTGCGTTACGCCTTCAACCTCGAAGTCGGCGGCGCGACTTGGAATCGCCTGGAGCAGAATTTCGTCGCGAGCTTCGCAGCGATGGAAACGCTCAGCGACGAACCGCGCCGCACCCAAGATCGAAACGAAGAGTCAAACCAGCGAGCCGGGGGGTTTATCCCCCCGGCCCCCGCATCCTCCTCGCAAGACTTCGCCAACGCCCCCGACACCGACTGGTCCCTCCCCGCCAACAGCGACTGGGGCGCCGAGATCATCGCCCGCTGGCAGCCGCTCCACGGCGCGAGCGCCGCCCAAGTCCCTCTCGTCATCGCCGGCGAAGAAGTTTTCGACGACCGCGAAGTCCGCAATTCGACCGACCCCTCACGCCCCAAAACCGTCGTCGCCCGCTACCGCCAAGCGATCGCAGCCGACGCCGATCGCGCCGTTCGCTGCGCCGCCGACGATCCCGACGGCTGGCGTCGCC
>JBGSMO010000187.1:0-5570 GCA_041740115.1 Pirellulales bacterium | reverse complement strand
AGCCCGGCAAGATCTTCGTCACCCGCCGCTGCTTCGGCTGAACGTTGGCCGCCGTCAGCGGTTGCGGCGGAGCGTCAAGCGCTGCCACGGCCGCCGGCGCCTCGCCGTTTGCTTCCGCCTTGTTCGCGTTGGCCATCGCTTCCCAATCTTCGATCGAGATCGCCACTTCGCGGGCCTGCGAACCGTTGTACTCGCCGACGATGCCATCCTCGGCCATGTAGTCGATTAGCCGCGCCGCCCGGCCGTAGCCGATGCCGAGACACCGCTGCAGCAGCGAGACGCTGCCGCGCCGCTCGCGCACCACGATGTCGACGGCCGCTTCGTAGAGGTCGTCGCGGCTCTTCATGTCGGCGCCCGGCGTCGGGAGTTCCGCTTCTTCGTCCTTCGATTTCAGCTCGATCAACTCGCGAGCGAACTGCGGCGAATCGGTCGCCACGTATTCCGTGACGCGCGTGATCTCGTCGTCGGAGAGGTAGGTCCCCTGGCCGCGCAACAGCTGACTCGTTCCCGGCGACAGGAACAACATATCGCCGTTGCCGAGCAGCTTGTCGGCGCCGTTCTCGTCGAGCACGACGCGGCTGTCGGTGCGGCTCGCCACTTGGAACGCGATGCGGGCGGGCAAGTTCGATTTGATCAAACCGGTGATGACGTCGACCGTCGGCTTCTGCGTGGCGAGGATCAGATGGATGCCGACCGCCCGGCTCTTCTGGGCGAGCCGAATGATATGCTGCTCCACTTCCTTGCCGGCGGTCATCATGAGGTCCGCCATTTCGTCGGCGATGATCACGATGAACGGCAAGTTCCGCGGGATATTCTCCCACTCGAGCTCGCTCGTCGGCTTGATCCGCTCCCGCAGCTCCTCTTCGCCAAGCTGATTGAAGACCGTCACGTGCCGCACGCCGGCGCGGGCCAGCAGCGCGTAACGCTCTTCCATCTTGTCGACCGCCCAGCCGAGAATCGCCTCGGCCTTCTTCATGTCGGTCACCACTGGGTGCATCAAGTGCGGGAGTTGGCGGTAACCGCTCAGTTCGACCATCTTGGGGTCGATCATCAACATCCGCACTTCGTCCGGCCCGCGACTCATGATCATCGACACGATGATCGAGTTGAGGCAGACCGACTTACCCGTACCGGTGCGACCGGCGATGAGCAGATGCGGCAGCGACGTCAGGTCGACCGCCATCGCGTTGCCGGCGACGTCTTTGCCCAGGTAGATCGGAATCTTCATCCGCTTGGCGCGGCCGTTCGTCTCCTCGATCACCTCGCGGATGCGCACGAGCTGGCGGTGTTCATTCGGCACTTCGATGCCGACGGTATTTTTGCCTGGGATCGGCGCCACGATACGCACGCTCGGCACCCGCAGCGCGATCGCGAGATCGTCGGCCAGACCGGTGATCTTCGAGAGCCGCAGGCCCGCCTCGAGTTCGACCTCGAACTGCGCGATGACCGGGCCCGTCTCGATCTCGACCACTTTCACGTTGAAGCCGAAGTTCTGGAACGTCTTCTCCAGAATCTTCGCCTTGCGGCGGACTTCCTTCTCGTGCTCTTCGTAGCTCACCTCGTCGGAGGGGAGAAGCAAGTCAAGCGGCGGCAGTTGGTAGTCAAACGCCCCGGCGCCCTGGTTCTCGGCGGCGTCGAGTTGTTCCATCACCTCGTCGCGTTCCGACTTCGGCTTCGGCTTCGCGATGCGGTTATTCTTGATCGTCAGCGCCGAGGCGCCCTTGGCGCGTAGGGCCTGCGGCTGGCCATTCGCGTCGGTCGAGGCGGCCGCCTCGTCGGCGTCGCCGTCAATTTCGGCGGCGTCCATTTCCGCTTCGGCTGCGGCTTGCTGCTTGGAGCTCGGGGTCTTCACCCGCAGCGTGAGCTCTTCCTCGGCTTCGTCGTCGTCCTCGGCGGCTGCTGATTCTTCCCAGTCTTCTTGCTCAGGGCCTTCCTCGTCCTCGACTTCGTCAACTTCTTCCTCGATCAACTGATCGAGGTCAGTCGCCCGCCGCTGGTGAGTCCCCAGCAAAGCCATCCGCTGCCCAACGCGGCCGAGTTGCATCAATCCGGCGCCCGAAACGACCGTCGTCTTCGCCGCGAACCGCAGCAGCAAGTAATCGGTGCAGAGCAATAACCCCGCGAGCAGCACGCTCAGCGCCAAAATGAACGCCCCCGCTAGCGCGAACTTCGACTCCAGCAGCGCGTAGCCCATCGCCCCGAGATACCCGCCGGCGCCGACTTCCGGCCCGGGCGAGCTCTGCGGCAACAGCATCGAAATCAACGTCGAGAACGCCGCGAGCGAAATCGCCCACCCGACGCCGCGCAACACAGGCTGGTCGATCTCACGCCGCTTGAACAGCAGCACGCAGACCGTGATGAGCGAGCCGAGCAGATAGAAGGCGCCGAACCCTACGCCCGCATACAGCGCATGAGCCGCATAGGCGCCGATCGGGCCGCAAGCGTTCTGGTACTCGGCCCGCGGCGGATAGACGAGCGTCCCCGGCTGATCAACCGGGTCGTACGTCGCCAGCGCGCTCCCCAAGAAGGCGCACGCGGCCAGGAGCGCGAGCGCAAAGAGATCGAGCTTTAAGCTACGGTTTTCAAACATAAGGAAACGTGATGCGTTGGCGATCCGAAAACGTGTCATCGGTCGCCGCGCAGTCGTTATGACCGCGCGACGCGTTCGCTGGGCGCATCCGTGCCCAAAATGTCTTCCGTAGGTTTTGCTGCATCGAGCAAGCGCACCGCCATCCGCGACGGCCCACCGCTTCTCTACTCACTTCTTCGACCCCCGCCCGCCCCGGCATGCAACCTCTCGCGTCACTCCACTAGCCCTTACCTGCAACAAACAACGCAAGCGACCAGCGCCGCCAGCACAACCGCGCCAGTGCGAACTGCAAATGGCTGTGGAAATCCTGTCATTCTGAGCGGAGCGAAGAATCTGGCGCCGTGATCGAGCTACTAGATTCTTCGCTCCGCTCAGAATGACCGTCGGGAAAGCACTCTTTTTAATTCTTCCCGCGTCCACTAAAAAAGAGCGCACTGCCAGACAAGAAACGCGCCCGCAAACTTTGCCAACGCCAAGAAGACCTGCCGCTTATGCCGGCTGCAAAAAGTTGGGCGACGGCCGCAGCCATCCCGGCCGAGCCTCTTTCAAGAGCGTGATCAATTCGCCGCTCGCATCGAGCCCCGCGATCAACCCGTCGCCGCACGCCCCCGCCTGCATCTCGGCCGGCAAATGCTCGACCTTGATCAGCCCGCCATGCTGCACCTCGACCACCTGCAGCTCCGTCAGCGTCAGCCGCGGCATGTCAGGAACCGCCGCGAGCGGCGACTGCAAGTGCTCCCGCAGCCGCGCCTCGTCGGGCGACCGCGCGTTCATGGCGTCTTCAATCCGGAACGGCCCGATCGCCGTTCGCACAAGCGCCGACATCACCGCCGCCGTTCCCAGTTGCTCCGCCAGATCGCGCCCAATGCTCCGCACATACGTCCCACCGCTGCAACGGATCGTCAACTCCACTTCGGGGTACTCGTACCGCCCCAACTCGATCGCGTAGACCTCCACCGCCCGTAACGAGGTCTCCACTTCCCTACCCTTCCGCGCCAGTTTGTACGCCCGTTGCCCTTCAATCTTCACCGCCGAGAACGCCGGCGGCCGTTGAGAAATCACTCCTGTGAACTGAGGCAGCAGCGCCTCAATGGCCGCCCGCGTCGGCATCGGCGGATCGGCCAGCAGTTCCACCTCGCTGTCGACGTCGTCGCTCGGGCTCCGCCGCCCCAGCAGAAATGTCGCCTGGTACTCCTTCGGCATCCGCTGCACATGCTCGATCAACCGCGTCGCCGGCCCCAGGCACCCCACCAACACCCCCTCGGCCAGCGGATCGAGGGTCCCCGCATGCCCTACCTTCACTGGGCGCACCAGCCGTTCGACGCGCGACAGCGTCGCCCGCGAACTCCACCCCGCCGGTTTGTTGATGTTGATAACGCCGAACATATCCGCCCAAACCGCATACCGTTGGCCGCGACGCGCCAGCGGAGCGCGCCGCCAAAGCGCCAACCGCTTCCCCCCACCCCCATTTTCCACGATACTGCCCAATCCCCAACCCCTCGCGGCGCCCCAACATCACTTCCCTCAGTAGAACTTCGTGGACCAAGACCCTACCGACTCCGCCGACTCCCCAACGAACGACGTGGCCCCCTCTCCGCCTGTCGAAACGAAGCCCGATCACCCCAACCTCGCAGCCGCCCTCGCCGCGCACCGCATCGAGCTCGAACCCGCGCAAGTCGAACTCCTCGACCGCTACCGCGCCGCCCTCTGGCGGTGGAACGAACAGCTTAACCTCACGCGGCACACGACGTTCGACAAGTTCGTCGGCCGCGATGTTCGCGACAGCCTCGAACTCGCCAAGCAACTTCCGTCAGGCCGCCGTGTTCTCGACCTCGGCTCCGGCGGCGGCGTTCCCGGCGTCATCGTCGCCATCTGCCGCCCCGATCTCCGCGTCACCCTCTGCGAGTCGGTTGGCAAGAAGGCCAAAGTCTTGCAGTCGATGATCGACGAGCTGCCGCTCCCGACCGAAGTCTTCGGCGTTCGGGTCGAAGAACTGCTCGAACTCCGCACGTTCGACGTCATCATCGCCCGCGCCGTCGCGCCGATGTGGAAGATCCTCTTCTGGCTTAATCCCCACTGGCAAGCGTTCGACGAGTTGCTGCTGATCAAAGGTCATAGCTGGGTCGACGAGCGCGGCGAAGCCCGGCACCGCGGGCTGCTCAAAAAAATCGACCTCCGCAAAATCGCCGACTACCCGATGCCCGGCACGCCCCCCGGCGAAAGCGTGATCCTGCGCTTGGTCCGCAAAAGCGAGGAGATGTAGTTCCCTGTCGAAAAACTCGACGCTCCACGCTTCGTCCGTACCGCCTATGGCCCCCGTCCAGTCCATCCCCTAAAATCAGCGGCTTACCCCGATAAACCAATCCGGCGCGTCGGAGCGAAGAATCCTCATCCTTAACTCTCCTTCGCATTCCAGCGCCATTTGGCTATCGACATCCTCCTTGGCGTCCTTGGCGGTTAAACTGAATTCCCTCTGCACTAGGAAACAGGAAGCATCATGTCCGAAGAAAAGAAGCCCGAAGCCGTTCAAGAAGGTCAGCGCGTCCAGGTCGAAGACAAGCATGCCGTCACTTCCTACGCCAACTTCTGCCGCGTCACCGGCACCCCCGAAGAGCTGATCATCGACTTCGGCCTGAACGCCCAACCCTTCGGCGTTCCACAAGAAGCGGTCGTCATCACGCAGCGTCTGGTGACCAATTACTACACCGCCAAGCGCCTGCTGCACGCCTTGCACCTCTCGGTCCAACGCCACGAACAAGCCTTCGGCGTCCTGGAAACCGACGTCAACAAGCGCGTCGTCGCCCGCCCGCCGCAGGCGTAGTTTGAATTCCCCCTCCCCTGAACACGATTATGCAAATGCTAGCTAAAGGTTGATTAAAGGGAGTCCGCGCTCCACCTTGTCATTAGCGAAACCCTGTGACAAGGAGACGTATTATGGAACGCGAACTCTGGAAAGTACTGTATCTGTTAACGCGGAAGT
>JBGSMO010000186.1:0-3952 GCA_041740115.1 Pirellulales bacterium | reverse complement strand
GGATCGCCTTCCGGCAGCGCCGCCGCGACGGGCGTGCCGGAGCCCCAGAGTCTCGTACTCGGCGTCGCCGCCGCAATTTTCGCCGCCGCCCTCCGCCGTGGCGGCGCCGTCGCCAGTCGCTACAATGTGCGTTCTTAGCACATTTCTTCTCCTCAGCGACAATCGACCATGGCTTCTCGCGACGTGCTGCTGCTGGCCAGCGGCGACCAACGGCTCTCGGCCAATCAAAACTGCTGGGCTGCTCAGCGCGACATGGAGGAGCGGCTCGCCGCCGCGGTGGCGTCGCTCGGCTATTCGCTCCGCCGGGCTCATCCCTACAAGGAAGCGGAGGGCCACGGCTTCCTCGCCAGCCAGCGTGAAGGGATGGAGACCTTCCGCTCGATCCCGCCCGACGCGCCGCTCATCGTCGCCGAGGCGGTGTGGCAGTACTCGCATCACGTCCTCGCTGGGCTGACGACACATCGCGGGCCGATTCTCACCGTCGCGAACTGGTCGGGGCAGTGGCCGGGGCTGGTGGGGATGCTGAACCTCAACGCGTCGCTGACCAAGGCGGGCGTCGACTACTCGACGCTCTGGAGCGAGAAGTTTACTGACGAATACTTTACGAGTCGGCTGAAAGATTGGCTTGAGACTGGAGCATGCGCGCACCAGCTTGACCACGTGTACCCGCTGCCAGCGGGGGCCCTCAAGGGCGACCCCGCCGAGGTTGGAGCTCAGCTTGCACGGGAGTTGCGCCGCGACAAGGCGATCATGGGGGTCTTCGACGAAGGGTGCATGGGAATGTTTAACGCGATCATTCCCGATCATCTGCTGCACCGGACCGGGGTGTTCAAAGAACGCCTCAGCCAATCGGCCCTCTACTACGAAACGACGCAAGTCGATCCCGCCGAGGCGCGGGCGGCGTACGACTGGATGCGCGAGCGTGGGATGCGGTTCCACTTGGGAACCGACGCCGCTAGCGAATTGACGGAGGATCAGGTCCTTCGACAGTGCCAGATGTACATCGCCGCCGTACGGCTCGCCGACGACTTCGGCTGCAGTCTCATCGGCATCCAATACCAGCAGGGGCTGAAAGACCTGTTGCCGGCGAGCGACCTCGTCGAGGGAACGCTCAACAACGCCGACCGACCGCCGGTGCGCAGCCGCGACGGCCGCCGCGAGTTGTTTGCTGGCGAGCCGGTCGTCCACTTCAACGAGGTCGACGAGTGTGCCGGGCTCGATGGCCTCATCACCTACCGAGTCCAGCGAGCGCTCCAGCAACCAGTCGAAAGCACCCTCCACGACATTCGCTGGGGCGACGTCGACCGCAGCGGCACAGTCGATGGGTACGTCTGGGTGCTGCTCATCAGCGGCGCCGCGCCGCCGGCGCACTTCATCGGCGGGTGGGCCGGGGCTGAAGGCTTCCGCCAGCCAGCGATGTATTTTCCCAGCGGCGGCAGCACCTTACGCGGCGTCTCGCGGCCGGGCGAAATCGTCTGGTCGCGGATCTACGTCGCCGACGACGCCCTGCACATGGATCTCGGCCGCGGCACGGTCGTCGAACTGCCGGCGGAGGAAACCGAACGCCGCTGGCAGGCGACGACCTATCAATGGCCGATCATGCACGCCCAACTCCATGGCGTGACTCGCGACCAACTGATGGCGAAGCACCAATCGAATCATATCCAGGTGGTCTACGCCGACGACGCCGCGGCGGCGGATCGAACGCTCGCCGCGAAGGCGGCGATGGCGCTGGAGTTAGGAATTCGCGTCAACCTGTGCGGCGTCGAGCTCTGAACGGCGCCATCCCCTTTCAGCCCCTGGCTCCGCCAGGGGGTTGGTTGCCATACCGATAGGCGTCGTCCCTCGCTGCGCTACCCCTCGGCGGAGCCGGGGGCTGCAGAGGGCAGCCCGAGCTCGATCGCGATCGCGATCAACTGCGGGAACGTGTCGACCCCGAACTTTTGCATGATCCGCGCACGCCGATTTTCGACGGTGCGACGGCTGACGTTGAGGTCGTCCGAGATCTGCCGATGATCGCACCCCTGGACCAGCATTTCCAGTACCTCACGTTCCCGCGGGCTGAGTTCGTTCAGCCGCGCGATCAACTCCTGGCGTCGATGATACGTGGCGCGCTGCACCGCGTCGCGAGCGAAGGCCGCGTGAATCGACTCCCAAAGAGTCGTCTCCGAGAAGCAGTGCTTTTGCAGATAGGCTTCGACGCCAAGCTGCATCGCGCGCACCGCCGGCGGAACGGCGTTGCAATCCGTCACCACGATGATTGGCATCCGGATCGGGAGCGAGGTCAACTCTTCGAGAGCGTCGAGCCCGGCGGCGGCCGGGGCGTGCAGCGACAAGATCACGCACCCATGACGGCTGGCGTCGAGGGTTGCGACGTACTCGTCGCGCGCATTGAACGCGACGGGAGCGAACCCCATCGAGGCGACCGTGTTGACGAGCGATTCGCGCGACGCGGGGTCGTTGTCGATGATGTGAACGGCCGGATGCAAATCCACCAATGGACCCTACGCTCTCGATCGATGCCGCTAAGGCACTGGCTGCTTGGGTAGCAACGCGACGGCAACGCCGCACGTCCCATGCCATCGTAGTCATCAGGCCGAGCAGCCTGGAATTGACAACACCACGGGAGAGACGTGTTTTTCCACTTGCGGGAATGTGCAGGTCTCGTTGGGGGCCCGCTGGCGGGGGAGGCGCAGTTCAGGTTTGCACGCCCGCTTCCATGGCGACGCGGACCAGATCGGCCAACGACTCGACCTCCAGCTTTTTCATAATGCGCGCGCGCCGGTCCTCAACCGTCCGCCGGCTGACCCCCAGACTGGCGGCGATCGACTTGTTCGCCTCTCCCTGCAAGACCTGGCTCAGCACAGACCGCTCGGGAGATGTGAGTTGGGCGAAGCGGCGTTCGATCGCCTCCTTACGGTAGTACTCGTTGCGGGCGCGCGCGTCTTGGACGAGGGCCCGTTGCACCGCTTCAAAAAGCTCCGTCTCGGTAAACGTCTTTTGCAGGAAGTCGACCGCCCCCATCCGCATGGCGCGCAGCGCGGTCGGCACCTCGGCATGCCCAGTCATGATGATCACCGCCGGACTAAGGGGAAGCTTCGAAAGCTGCTCCTGCAGGACCAACCCGCTGGTCCGCTGCATCCGCACGTCAAGGATCAGGCACCCCGGGATTTGGGGATCGAACTGCTCCAGGTAAGCTTCCGCCGATGTAAACGTCTTCGTCCGGGCGCCCATCGAGGTAATTAGCGTGGAAAGCGATTCGGCAAATGCGGGATCGTCGTCGACGATGAAGACCAATGGCTCGACGGACATAGAAACGCTGTTACTCATGGCATTAGGCGGGAATCGAGTGAAAAGCCGCCGGACGAACAAGCGCTTGATCACATCCTCATCTTCGATGATGCCAAAGCGCTAGATTCAGTCGGGGGAAGTCGTCAAAATCGATGATCGCATGACCGGAGAAAATGTCCAGCGCATATCGCCCTTGGCGCAAAGATTTGAAAGCCGCCGGCACAGTTGGCGGCGCGTCGGGAGGCGAAGGTGGCGGAGGCCGACGACTCCGCGAAAGGGGGTAGTTGATTCGCCTCTCAGAGCACGCGGGTTCGGATACTCACGAGCAGCACCGTTTTGGGGAGGACGTCGTTGCACCCGCATCGCCCCAGCGGGACGTCGTGAACATAGCCCAACGATTCATCGCTGGGAAACTCGTCGTGGAAAGCAATGAAGTCCCGTAGGGACGGTTGAACCATCGGCCGTCAAATCAGTCGTCCCTCCGAGCCTAGCGCTGCCCTCACGGGCGCTGCCCCAGCGATGAACACGATTATGCAAATGCTAGCTAAAGGTTGATTAAAGGGAGTCCGCGCTCCACCTTGTCATTAGCGAAACCCTGTGACAAGGAGACGTATTATGGAACGCGAACTCTGGAAAGTACTGTATCTGTTAACGCGGAAGT
>JBGSMO010000152.1:0-5522 GCA_041740115.1 Pirellulales bacterium | reverse complement strand
TCCTATTCCCCGTATTCTTTGCGAATCTTGGCGTCTTTGCGCCTTGGCGAGAGAGATCACGGCTCGCCGGCAAGACGTGGACGGAAGTTCACGTTAGCGGATTGGGTGGCCCAATTTCAACGGAAAAGTTGGCGGATTTATTTCGGGCGAAATGCGGAGAATTCGGCGCGGCGCGGCCGGTTTTGGCGCGCGGGGAGGCCGATTTGGGGAGGCGCTCCGGCGGGTCGTTGACCCGCGGCTACTGGTCCCTGAAGCGACCAGTCCGGGGGAGTGAACTGTGGAGCGAGCTATTGATTGGCGAGGCGTGGGAAGGCGCTGGCGAGGAGCGCGGCGTCGAGCGCTGCAGCCGATTGGAGGGCGGCGCCGGTTCGCGAGGCGAGCTTCGCGTTGACGGCGGGCGGGACGGGACGCCTCGTGGGGGCGGTTTCGGCCGTCGTGGCGCGATGGACGCGGGGATCGTTGAAGATTGCTGTGCGGTCGACGCGGCGGGTTGGTCGATCGAGATCATCAAGCTGGGCGGCTTGACGGAGGACGAGCGCGGCGGCGCCGATGGGGACGATTGCATCTGCGCCGACGTCGGCAAAGGCGGCGTCGACGGCGGCGGGTGATGGGATTTCGAACGCGAGAGAACTTGCTGCGGCGAGGGCAGGCGTTGGGATTTGCTCGCCGAAGTGGTCGGCCCAGACGATCAGATCGTTGGCGCTGACGACGCCGTTGCCGGAACCATCGGCGCCGGCCCCTGGGGTTGGGACGCGCGTGCCGAAGGAGCGTTGCCAGCTGAGGAAGTCGGCGCCATCGACGACGCCGTCAGCGGTGTAATCTCCCGATTTGTCGACTTCGGCGCCGCGAAGGATGCGCGGTTCAACGCCGGTGGTCGGAACCGGGGCCGCAAAAAACAAGTCGTCGCCAATCGCGGCGAGAGAACCGGGATAGTCGTCGAAGCTGGGTATGGGGCTGAAGCCGTCGCTGACCAAGATTACTCCGGTTGACGCACCCTGCGTGCGGTAGAGATTGCGCTCGGAGGAACTCACGGGCGACGTGGCGGCGAAGTAGAGCCAATCGCCGACGACAGCGAATGAAGACTCTTCAACGAGTGGTTCTGAAAAACTGTTGCCTAACGCGACGTCGTCAACCATGATTGTGCCGGCGGCTGTTCCGTCGCTTTGCCACAAACGATATTTGACCGACGCATTACGATTGGCGAAGAAGAGCAATCCATTGGCGAAGACGAACGCCGAACCGGTAGAGGCGCCTCCGAAAGGCAGCGGCGCAACTTTATAGGTTCCCTCTGCCGTTCCATCGCTGCGCCACAGACCGGCGTCCGCTTGCGGCCATGTGATGGTGAAAGCGACGGAATCATCCCAGGCGGCGACGAGTGGGCTCGAGACGTTTGGTATCGTGGGTAACGTCGTCCATACTACGGACGCCCCGCTTGTTTCATAGAACGACCAGACGGCATTGGAGGTCGAAGCACTTCTGGCATAAAAGAACAGGCGATTGTCCGTTGCCGCCAAGCCAGTGATTTCAAGCCATTGACTTTCGGGGACGGAGTTAACGGGAGTTGCGTCGGGGGCGGAGAGATCGACTTGCATGAGCAGATTGCTGCTCGACGACATTTTCGCCACGTAGTAAAGCGCGCCGTTCATCACGGTCAGTTCGGTAGGCGTGGACGAGGCGGAGCCGGCGGCGACGTCGAGGGCGAGCGTCGTGCCGGCCGCGGTTCCGTCGCTGCGCCAGAGTTCGCGGCCGTGGATGCCGTCGGCTGCGGAGAAGTAGAGTAGGCCGTTGGCATTGGTAAGTTCCATCGGCAGACTGCCGCTCCCTCCGGGGCGGATATCGAGAACGAGCGCTGTGCCGGCCGCGGTTCCATCGGTGCGCCAAAGTTCGCTGCCGTGGTTGTCGTCGCCCGCAACGAAGTAGGCCACGCCGTTGACGTTGGTGATCTCACTGATTGGCGTCGACACCAATCCTGGTCGAATGTCGGCGACGAGCGACGTGCCGGCCGTGGTTCCGTCGGTGCGCCAGAGTTCGTTGCCGTGGACGCCGTCGTTCGCGACGAAGTAGTGGATGCCGTTGACGTTGACCGGCTTTTGCGGGTCGGAGTCGTGGGTTTTTTGCGCGACGTCTTTGAGCAGCATCGTGCCGACGGCAGTGCCGTCGGTCACCCAGGGTTCGGAATCCCCGATGGTGGAGTTCGCAGTGAAGAGAATTTTGTCTCCCAGCGCCGCGAAGCGCCTCGGACCCAAAGTTGCGGTTTCCTTGTTAATGTCATGAAGCAGGAACGTTCCGGCAGTGGTGCCGTCGCTCGACCAAAGTTCGAGGCCGTGAACACCGTCGTTGGCCAGCAAAATCAGTTTCCCAGCGTGCATCATCACCGCTGCGGGGGCTGAATCTCCGGCTCCCGGGGCGATATCGGCAACCAGCGTGGTTCCCGCGGCGGTTCCGTCACTCTTCCAGAGTTCGAGGCCGCTGACGCCGTCGTCCGCAGCGAAGTAAAGCGTGCCGGCGGCATTGAACAAGTTGGCGGGGTTCGCGCCGCCGCCGGCGAAAATGTCTTTGACGAGCACCGTTCCGGCGGCGGTTCCATCGCTCTTCCAGAGTTCGACGCCGTTCGTCCCGTCGTTGGCGGCGAAGTAGAGCGTGCCGTCGACATTAACGAGGTTGGCGGGCGACGAACTGCCGCCGGCGAAGATATCCTTGACAAGCTGCGTGCCCGCGGCCGTGCCGTCGGTGCGCCAGAGTTCCGAGCCGTTTGTCCCGTCGCCCGCCGTGAAGTAGAGAAATCCATTGACGTTGACCAACGTTCCGCTGAACGCATCGTTAGTTAGTTCAAGGTCGACGAGGCGAGACGTGCCTGCGGTCGTGCCGTCGGTGCTCCAGAGTTCGCGCTTGTCGCTCAAGCCGATCGTCGTGAAAAAGACTGTGCCGTTCAGTTCAATCAGGTCCCGCGGGCGCACGTTGCCGTAGGAGAGATTCGTGAGGCGGAACGTGCCGGCCTCGGTTCCGTCGGTGCGCCAGAGGTCGCCGTTGGAACCATCGCTCCTGGCGTTGAAATAGAGCAAGCCGCCGTAGCTGAACAAACCTTGCGACAGCGCGTAGTTAGTGCCGCTGTAGACGTCGGCCACTAATTGCGTTCCGGCCTCGGTGCCATCGCTCTTCCAAAGTTCGCCGCCGTGAACGTCGTCAATGGCATAGAAGAAGAGCGTTCCGTCGACGTTGACGAACTGCGAAGGGCTGGAGCCGCTGAGGCCGGGACGAATGTCTTTGACGAGGGTCGTGCCCGCGGCGGTGCCGTCGGACTTCCAGAGTTCGTTGTTGTTGGAGCCGACTTCGGACGCGGAGAAGTAGAGTACTCCGTCGACATTGATGAGAGCGTCGCTGGCGTCGAACTCCCGGATTAGCGTGGTGCCGGTCGGCGTTCCGTCGGTTTTCCAGAGCCCTCCGGCGGCGAAATAGCTGAATCCGTTGAGGGGAACGTAGTCTCTAGGATTCGAGCCGGCGGTGTTGTCGAGTAACGAGTTGACGTCCAACAGCAGCTCCGAGGCGCCGCTGAAAACGAGCCGTTCTTCGAGCGGTTCGAACCTGAAGCGCCGGGCACGGATCTGAGACGCGCCGAAAGCGCGGCGGTAGCGTCCGCCGAAGGCGTGCTTGTGCATGAGGGGCCTCTCTCTTGCTTGTCGGTGAAGATTGTCGCGGAATGAGTTCCGGGGCATTCAGCCAACGCATTTCGAAACGCCAGGGGTTCCACGCCTGGCGTTTCTAGTTCATTCAACGTTCTGATTGCTCAGCACGGTCAAGCTTTCGTCGGCCGCAGATGCTCGCTGCGACGGTCCGCGATTGCCAACAAAATGAACCAGTTCTGTCCGAGGAAAAGCACGTCGGCGCCGTGGGCGCACGATGTGCGACAGTATATCGAGGCAGGTTCTGCAAATGCAATAGAATTTGGCAAGTCTTAGCGGATTTCAAACGCCGAATAGCGGATCGTCGAACGAGGCTGCTGGAAGCTTGCGCTGATGCGTGGGCGAGGGAGGAATGCGAAACTGGGAACGGACGCGGGGCGTTGCCACGCAGAGCGTGGGGAATGAGTGGATCGCGGCGGACGGCGCGTTAGTAGCCCGGGCCTTTATAGCGCGCCGCGTCGATGATCGACCAAATGTGGACGATCCAGCCCAAGAGGACCCACCAGAGAACCGCTGCCAGCACGAACTGCACAACGGCGGCCAGCAGGCGGCCTTGGACGAGTTGGCCGAGGCCGGGAATGAAGAAGCTGCAGACGGCGGCGATGACGTTGCCGGTGGAACCTTGGGACATGTGACGTGGGCTTTCTGGTGATGGGGGGCGGAGCGTTTCCGGGCGCGGGAGGAGAAGTGGAATACTATAGCGTTCGCGAGTGGGGCCGCCAAAGTCATCATGGGCGGCCTCAGCGTGATTCGTTTTGAACCGCCGCTTCTTGGAACCGGCTCGCGCGGTTCGACCGTCATTGGACTGGTCTCAACCGAGACGCCAGATTCTTCGCTTTGCTCAGAATGACGATCGCCTCAGGATGACGATCGGCTCAGGATGACGGTCGCCTCAGGATGGCGATCGCGAGGGCTCCGCAGGCGGCGAGGATTGCTGCCGTTGGTTCGGGGACGGCGCTGGCGAAGGGGACGGCGGCGGCGGGGAGGCTGCCTTGTTTGTGGCCGAAGGTTTTTTTCCAGGCGGCGAGGTTCGCGGCGAAGTTTCCTTGGCGTTGCCACGATAGGAAATCCGCGCCGTCGACGTCGAAGTCGTTGTCGGCGTCGCCGGCGAAGATGATGTCGGCCATCAAATCGGGGCGGTCGGTCTCGATCGAGTCGACGCCCATCGCGATGAGTTCTTCCATCCGGGCGGGGTTGTTGACGGTGTAGACATCTACCCACATGCCGTTGCGATGGAAGGCGTTGATCGCTTCTTGCGTGATCGCGCCGTCGCCGACGGAGAGGCCGTCGACGCCGCTCGCTTTGAGAGCGAGCAGATTCGCATCGCTGAGGTTGCCGGGGATCGAGGTGAGGAGCTGGATCTCGGCGCTCGCGAAGCGGGGATCGTTCGTGTACTGGCTGCTTGAGGGCCAGACCCAGATGTCGTCGAGCGAGGCGCCGGAGGCGACGATCGCGGCGTGCACCGCGTCGCGGAACGCTTGGTTCGACGCGACTTTCACGTCGAGCAGCACGCGGGCGCGGCCGTTGACGAATTGGAGGAGCTCGGTGAGCGTCGGCACCTTCTCGCCGGCGTACTCGGGGCTGAACCAACTGCCGGCGTCGAGAGCCTTCACTTGGGCCAGCGTGAGATTGGCGATGGGGCCCGTGCCGTTGGTGGTGCGGTCGAGCGTGTCGTCGTGAAAGACGACGGCGTAACCATCGGAGGTGAGGTGGAGGTCGATCTCGATCAGGTCGATGCCGGCTTCGAATCCTTTGGTGACGGCGGCGAGGGTGTTTTCGGGGGCGAGCGTGCCGCCGGCGCGGTGGCCCATGATTTGGGTGCGTCCGAAGAGCGGGGGCGTC
>JBGSMO010000150.1:0-2884 GCA_041740115.1 Pirellulales bacterium | reverse complement strand
GTGGCGGCGGCCGACATCGTCGTGGCAAGCGAGAGCGCCACGCTCGGCCTCCCCGATGCACGCTACGGCATGGTGGCGGGACTCGCGGCGCCCCTCATCTCGTTCCGGATCGGCGCCGGACCGGCAGCGCGGCTGCTGCTGACGGGAACGACGATTGATGCGGCGGAAGCCCACCGGATCGGGCTATTCCATGAGTTGATCGCCGAAGAGATGGTCTGGGCGCGAGCGATGGAGTTAGCCAAGGCGTGCGCCGCGGGGGCGCCCGAGGCAATGCAACTCACGAAGCGGTTGCTCAACGAAACGCTCGGCGAAGAACTCGCGACCCAGCTCTCCTCCGGGGCCGTGATGGCGGCGACGGCCCGCACCACCGAAGCGGCGGGAGAAGGAATCACGGCGCTGCTCGAAGGTCGCAAACCGGAATGGAAATGATGGAGTTGGCTATCGGCCGTCGGCTGTCAGCCGACATCCAAAAGATTCTTCCACATTCATTTGACATCCCGAAATCCCGACCTAGATTTCACTTGCCGGTGACGAGTTGCTGACGTTTGCCGGCCACGCCGTGGTCGTCTGGCCCTTCCCTCGACGCGGCGATTGGACTTATCTCGCTACTTATCCTGCCTCGTTTCCTTCCTCATCCGTTTGTCGAACCGCGCAGCTTCGTCTGCATCGCGATTCGACGCAGCAATCCCTGTCAGGTCTGGCCGTCGGCGTGCGTGCGCGGGTTCACCCCACGTCCCGCTGCTGCGCACGCCGGCGGCCTGGCGCGTGTCACTCTGAGTGGAGCGAAGAATCTAGAGCTCATGGCGCATCGCCCGCGCTCACTTGCCACCCGGGCCTGACCTGGGGGACGCGGGACGCATGTTGGCCGTTGAGGCTCAGTCGGTTCGGCGTCGTTGGCGCTGGAGCCGGAAATGCGGACGGGGTCGGCTTCGCGCCGGCCGTCGTCGCTCTAGATCCTTCACTGCGCTCAGGATGACGTTACCGTCGGATGACGCAACAAAGCCGCGACCGGTGGTCGCGGGATGGCGTAAACGTCCGCGACCACCGGTCGCGGCTTTTTGAAACCCCAACGGGGAAAGTCCGGACCAAGCAGCGTTTGGCGCCCTCCAACGTGTGGCCGGACTTTCCTTCCACCTGCCTGAGGCGCGGCGGTGCGCGGCGTGTGCCGCCTCCGCCGCCTCAGGCTACTTATTCGTTCCTGCCAGTGCGTCGCTAATCGCGCCGCTGGCGCTTCGCGTCAGGTTCTTCTACCACAGCCCCGTTAGGAGTGCGATCGACAAATGCTTCCTTATAGAGCGGCATGTAACGGTAGTAGACCTCCAGGGTCATCGTGGCCATCGCGGTGGTGTAGAGCCGGCCCCCTGTCGAACTGTGCGGTTCGGAGAAGTACCAACTTCCGGTCTCGTGACCCTCCGTCGCCTGGGAGTCGATGAGATACTCCCGTAGCTTCGGGTTCCACTTCTCCCAATTCGGCCCGCCGAGATGGTGGAGCACCTGCGAAGCGTAGTAGTTGAAGTAAACGTCTTTGTTCTTCGGCGGGACGTCGCTGATCTCAGACGCCATCTGCTGTAGCGGCCGGTACTCTTTCGTCCAACCGCCGATCATGCGGCAGAGCAAACCAATCGGCGTCGCAGCGGTGCGGCGATTCGGCGAATCGCCGGCGACGTACAGGTACTGCGCCTGGTTGACCTGAATGCTGTCGAGAAACATGCTGATCTTCAGCCAGACGTCGTACGGCACGTCGATGCCGGCGAGCGTTGCGCTCTTCAGGACGGCGATCTGCCAGCCGCTGACCGTCGCGTCGCCTCCCATCGGCAGTTCCCAGTTCGGCGTGTAGCGCCAACCGCCGTCCTGGTATTGGGCGTTGAGGATGAACTTCACCGCCAGTTCGGCCGGCTCGCGCAGGCCCCGGTCGCGGGTCATCGCATAGGCCTCGGTCAGCGCCAACGAGGCGATTCCTTGCGAGTACATCGTGTCGCGACGCATGGCGGACACCTGAGCGCCAAGGATGCCGCCTAGTTCGGGCATCCCTTTCCCCGCATCAACTTTCGAGTCGCGCAAATTGCCGCCGTGCGTGGTGACGATCATCTTCTCCTGCAGAAAGTATAATCCGCGCGAGACGACCTCCTGATACTTGCCTTCCTCATGCGTGTACCCGGCGCCGAGATAGCAAAGCAGCGCCAGACCCGTCGCCGCCGTGCTGGACTGATGATCTCCTGAGTTGCGGCACTGCCCATTGCAGTTCGGGCACGCTTCGAGATCGAACCGCCAGCCGCCGTCGGGCCACTGGTGTTCGGCAAACCATTTGAGCGCCGCCTCGACGGCCGCTTCGCTCCGCGCCGTGCCGCCCCCTGCCAGCGCCGTGGCGCGACGGTTGGCAAGATTCCGCCCTTCCAGTCCGCCGCCGCGAGACGCCAGCGGATTAGCGAGCGACTCGATCGGATTGCCAACCTCACCGCTTTCGGCGATGGCAGCAATCGAAGTGCTCGACGAGAACGGGCTGCCGATCTGCGGCTTCGTTGCCTGGCCGGTCGGCGCGCCGATCGAGTCGCTGCGCGCGCCGGGCATCGAAATCTCTTCGCTGTTCACAAACGGCCCGAGCGAAGGATGCGACGGATCGAGCGGAATCTCGTTAAGATCGATCTCCATATCTTCGACCGGGTCGACGTCGAACCCGCCCGACACCCAAAGCGGCTCGCTGCTCGGAGTCGCCAGCAGAATCAGCGACAGAATAATCAGCAGCGCGGCATGGACGACGGCGCTCGACAGCCACGCCAAGATCCCCGATTCTTCCATCCACTCGTCAACTCGACGCCGCAAGGAACGGCTGGGGGCAGCTGCGGCCGGCGGCGCGGGGCCGGCTGGCGCCGGCGGAGGGGGCGTC
>JBGSMO010000146.1:0-25799 GCA_041740115.1 Pirellulales bacterium | reverse complement strand
GGCCGCGCCGCCATCCCCTACGCCCGTCGAAATGCCGCTTCCGCCTCCGCGATCATCGCCGAGAGAGAAATTCGCCGGATCGCCCCGCGGCAAATCGCCCGGCAAACTCGCTGCCGCCATGGCGCGTACCGATCGTGGCGGGCTCGCCGGATCAAGCGTCGGCGCCATCGGATCGTATGCCAACCGCTGCCCCGCCAAGGCCGCCGCCCACTTGTCCAGACGTGACAAGCCAGGCGTCGCCAACTCCGCCTGCTGCTGCTGCCGCCAGGTATCGCTCAGCCATGCCTTGGCCTGCTGCGCGTTGAATCCCGCCTGCTCGGCCAATCGCAACCGTTCCTCCGCCAACCCCACGCTCAGTTCCCGCGCTTCCTCCTCCGCAAGTCGCCGGCGTTCGAGCGCGGCCCGCTGCCGCTGCACATGCGCGATCCAGTCCAGCATCTCCTCCGACGACAACTGCGAAACTCTCCGCAAATATCTCTCGCCATCCGCTTGACTCATCCGCTTCGAGCGTTCGCTATTCGCGAGCACATACGCCCGCGCTGCGAGCATCTCGGTGCTATGCCACACTGCGCGGCGCAACGCCTCCTCTGTGACGGGGTCCTTCGCCACCTCCGGCGAAGTCGGAGATTCAGGTTGCGCGTATGAAGTCTCGCTCGACTGCGCCGTAGTGTCGCGAACCAACAGCAGTGCTAACGTCGTCGCTGTGACGATTATTATCAGCAAGCGATTCATGAGTGAACTCAGCGGGTTAATGTGTGCGGACGGCGGAGCCTAGTTCATTATATCCCTCCTGAGCGCGCTTATCGCCAACTTAGCCTCCCACGCACGCATAACGCAGCGTCGAATCGCCCTGCCCTGGCGTTGACGCCCCCCCTCCTCTGAGACATCCGTAAACTCGAAATTATTGATTCCATTCCCCCCGAGACAAGCATCCTTGCGAGCAGTTGCCCCTGGGGCGTACCCTACATGCTTGACGCCTCTTGAGCGTCCAGACAAGGTGGAAGGACTGGGCCCGGATCCAAGCACACTGGTCTTTCGATGCCGTTTCAGCGCGCCTCATGCCGACAAGCAACCGGCTATTTCGCCGCAGCGGCGTCGCGCGTCGCGATTCTTATTGCCACATTCCAAACGCAGTCTCTTCAGTCGGCGCCGGTCGAACCAAGTTCGGCAAGCGGCGCTCAGTCATCGTCGCCCAGCTCGGCCGACGACGGCAAACTCTCCGGCAATCCCGGCCATGCCCTCGCGGTGCGCTGGTGCGGCAACTGCCACTTAGCGCCCGAGCCCGGCGACCTGCCGCGCGAGCGCTGGCCCTACATCGTGAAATGGATGGGCAACTATCTCGGCTACCCCAATACCGATGACGACGTTAAGAAACTGATCTATCCGACCCTCGTCGCCACGAAACCCTTTATCACCCGCGACGAACTGCGCTTGATCGAAGAGTACTACGTGAACAACGCTCCCGAGCAGATCGCACCAGCGTTCCCGCGAGACAAAGCTCTCCCCCTCACCACGACCTTCCAAGCCGCCCCTTGGCCCCGTTCGCCGCAGGCGATCACGATCTCGATGGTCGCCATCGATCCGCCGCGGCGACGCCTCTACGTCGGTACGCTCGACGACTCCTCGCTCCGCCTCTTCGGCGATCATGGCCGCCTCCTCACACGGATCAACTGCGACAACAATCAACCCGCTGAAGTTCGCCCCACGAAGGATGGCTTCGACCTCGCGCTGTTCGGCGACCTCGGCGTCGATCTGCGTCACGGAACGGTGCAAAAAATCCACGGCGCCGGCGATACTCCAGGCCCCTTAAGCGCCGCCCGCACGGTGACAGGTTTCCATCGAACCAGCGGCGCCGCCTGGGGCGACCTCGACGGCGACGGCCATGAAGACGTCGCCCTCGCCGGCTTCGGCGACTACGCCGACGGCGCGCTCTCCTGGTTCCAGATTCGTCCTGGCGAGGAACCAATCCGCCGCGACCTGCGCATCGGCTCGGGCGCCCTCGACGCCGTGATCGACGACGTCGACGCCGACGGCGATCTCGACGTCCTCAGCCTCGTCGCCCAGGGACATCAGGAAATGCTCTGGTTTGAAAACGACGGCAAGGGCCGCTTCCAATCTCACCTCCTGTGGAAAGAGCGCCCCATCCTCGGCTACAACTCCTTCCAATGGACCGACTTCGACGGCGACGGAAAAAAGGACCTCATCGTCGCCAGCGGCAACAACATGGAAATGGCCGACCCGCCGCTTAAGCCTGTTCATGGAGTCTACGTCTATCTCCAAACCGGTCCCATGCAGTTCGAGAAGAAGCACTTCCTCCGCCTGGACGGCGCAATGAAGGCGCTCGCCGGAGACTACGATAACGACGGCGACAGCGACGTCGTCGCCATCTCCGCCTATCCCGACTGGCGATCCAATTCGCCAGTCGCCTTCGCGCTCTTTACCAATGAAGGCAACGGCAAGTTCACCCCTTCCACGATTCCGGCGCCCCTTTCCGGCCAACCGATCACGATGGACGCCGGCGATCTCGACGGCGACGGCGATCTCGACGTCGTCCTCGGCGGCGCCAGTTGGAAACCACTCCTGCCTGAACCTTTACAAAGCCAAGCCGTCGACCACATCGCAAAGGTCCCCGCAGTCGTCATGCTGTGGAACCAGACGAAATCGCCCGCGCCGCCGCAGGTTGGAACGGCAGCCGAACCTTCTCGCTAAAGCAGATCAACAGCGCGCAGCAGCGTCGCACGCGCGCGAACATTACAGCGGCTGGCAGCATCCGATTCATCTGCAGCTACGCACACTAAGCGATCCGTCTGCCCAAGCGTCGCCAAACGCCGCCGACCAGGACCGCGCTCAACATCGCCAGCGTCGACGGCTCGGGAATATCAAGCGGCGTCACTTCGCGATAACTGTCGCCCCAGCGAATCTCGTCGATCGCCGCGGGAATGTGCGTCGAGCCGGAGAACGTGAAGTTCGTAATCGCCCCCTGGTGGGTAATCCGCAAGTCCGACGCCGCGACGGAAATCTGCGCATCTGGCGTCAACGACTCGACGGCGCTCGCCGGATCGAAGAATACCGACACGATGTCGGCCGCCACGGGGTTGAAATCGTACTTCAACACGACCAAATGAACGCCCGCCATCGCCTGGAGCGTCAACCCGCCGCCGCTTACGAGCGCGCTCTGCGAGCCGCTCGGCGTCGTGACCCCCAACGTCAATTCGTTCGCGCCGGAGAAACTGTTGATGAACAGATCGACCGCCAAAAACGAGTCGCCCACGCCCCCGTTCCACAGTTCATGTCCCCGCTTGCCAAATTGGGTCGGATCGTCGCTCCCCTGGCCGCCGAAGTCGATCAAGAAGCTCTCATAGATGACGCGGTCCTCCAACGGGCCGCCGAGCCCGCCGGCAATCTCGCGAGCCGAGCGGCCGAAAGAACAGCAGCTGAACTGAACCGTCTCCGACACCAGGCCGCCGATGCCTACCTGAAAATTGGGATAGCCGAGCGACGGCAATGCCTTGACCGCTTGCGAGTCGCCGCCCGATTGAATCCAAGCGCCGGCATAGAAAGGAGTCGGGCCAATGATCGGGTTCTGGCCACCCAGCAGATTAGTTCCGGCGTTCTCGTTTCCCAGCGCATACTGACCCTCCGAAGGAACGGCCACGTCGCCGAACTCGAACGGTTCGTAAGCGAGGAGCGCCGCGTCGACGACGTTCGCGGGAGAAGCCAGGCATGCTGCGGAGAGAAAGCATGCGAGCCAGCGACGCCGGCCAGACAAGTTGTAGCTACTCATTAGACGAAAACCTTTCAATGGTGCGGGCGCTGCGACAAAGGTAACGCGATCTGAAGCTCCCAAAGCCTATGCGAATTTGCGGGAATCCGCAAGAATGTCGTTCCCGCCCGCCCCTAAGGCCATTTCGAACGGTCCGCCCCGTCCCCATCGCCCCCATTTAGCCCCCGGTTCTTCAAACCGGGGCCCGCCGCATCCACGCCCGCTCCTATCAATGCACTACGGCGAAAGTTCGACCGCTGCCTAAACATCTGCCCGAAGCATCAGCAGATAAACGACGCCTGCCGTTAGCGTCATCGCAATCAACAGCGTATGCAGTCGAAAGCGGATAACCCGAAAATAAACAGCCAGAGAGCCGACGAGCGCCGCCAGCCCCACAAACCACACCGGCACGAACAGCACGACAAACGGCCCAGGCCGCGCGTCCGATTGCCAAGCCCCTTTCCAGTATCCGAAATCAGCGAACATTACCCCTTCGCAACGCACCTGGTCCAACGACGCCATCCAATACCGCAAGCGCGCGTGGCCCGCTTCGCCGCCCGACTTCCAGCCATTCGCGCTCCGCTCGCAAATCGAGAAACCCGAGCGAGGCGTTTCCTTTGCCGCTAACCGCACGAGCGGCACATTCAAGGAGACCAATCCCTCCTCGGCCCTCAGCATGACGTCGCACAGCGTGAGCGATTCGCTCCACCAATAGCTGTGGACGTGAAACGCCGCCGTGCCAATGGCGATCAGCGCGGCGGCAACGTACACGGCCGGCGGAATGCGTCGCGCGGCAGAGGTCAAAAAGGCGTCAGGAACCGTTTCTTGCTCAGGGCTTGGCGGCGTATTCGTCATAATTGAGAAGCTCGTTCGTGCTCTCATGCAACTTGGGCATAGGGTACTTCTTCTTGAACAGCCGCGCTAAGCAGCGAGCCGACCAGGCCGGAATGACGCCCCACAGTTTTCGGCGCGAATTCACAAGAATCGATCGACGCATGATGTCGCGCAGCAGCGCTTCCACTTCAGGCGTGGCCTGACGCGAGTCGTGGACCAGTCTCAGGGCCTTAATCGCCGGATCTTGCATCGGCGCCTCGTTGAAGTTCCGCTGCGGACGGTCCCCGTCATACTCCGGCTTACTGGCCCATTTGCGAACGAATTTCAGCAGCGGAACCACGGCGGGCTCGCCCAGTTTCTTCAACCTGTCGAAAATATCGTTCTGGACAAGGATCAACCATTCGGACGGCGCTTCCTTTCCCGCCGCCATTCGTTCCATCACATTGATCCAATGCGCGATTTGTCCTTCGACAAGCTTCGCAGCGACGTCACCCGCCAGAGCGGCAAAGCAAGCTTCCGGACCATCGGGCTCCTCAGACTCCTGATCCGACCAACCGTAGAATCCGTCGTGCTCCTCGACAACCAGCGCACAGCTCTTGGCAAGCGGCAAGGACGCGAATTGGCCATCGTCGCGGGCGCTGACAAGCACGTCCCTCAGCGCCTTCCCCAAGACCTCGGCGACGTCTTCTTCGGACGCCTTTTTTCCGATCGTCGCCTTCGCTCCGTTGGGCAGCGTCACCTTGATCGCGATCCCTTTTTCATCCAGCTCGTCATAAGCTTGCTGCCAATCGGAAAATTCGATCGCGTTCGGTTCGATGTAGGCGTTCCACTGGCCGTCGATCCCAGCCTTGGGACGCGTGTCGAACACGACGGCGACCCAGCCAGCCGAGTCAAACTGGTATCCCATAGTGATCTGCCTGATCGGCGCGTCGTCCTTCCCCGGCCCTTCGTTGAGGTAGAGGGGGTAATCGCGCACGCGCTCCGCAATGTGCTTCCGAAGCAATGCCGAGGCCTTGCGTAGATCGAGATGCATGACGTCATTCTCCGGATTGAACCGTTTACTAATTAGCCGCAGTGCTAAGAGTCACGTTCGCCGTAGCCGACATGATAGAACCAATCGATCGACTCCAGCCGTTCAAGGACATGCAACTTAGTTCCGTGAACCTTGCCATGGGAGTACGGTTCGCGCCGGCAGCCATTCTCCATACGCTCTCCCAATCGCAAATCAATCCACGACACTCGATCGAATTGCGGCGACAATTGCAAACCGAACCAGATCGGCGTCAACGTTTGGTCCGAAATGAAAATGGCGAGCCCGATAAGTTCCATCTCCCGATCACCAACCTTGCGGAACAACCGAGGATAGACGCCGTCGAGACTCTCGTATTTCCACTCCGCATGAACCTCGCGAACCACCTCAGACAAGAAGAACTCGAAGCTAGCGTGTAGGTCACGCTGCGTGTTCAGGTCGCCAAGCGATTCGCCTATCTCGCGCTCGCGCAGCAACGGGCCCAGACGCTCGCACACGCGTTGCTCGGGAATTGAAATCTCACGCACGCGATTCTTCCCTGGAACATACAGTGATCTTCATCCAGTATTGCAAACAAGTCGCACCGCTGGATCCGACAGGCCAACGCTCGCCGGCATGGACCGCTCATTTGATGCGCCGCGCCGTCTGACTGGCCCCATTCTGATGAAGAATCAAACTTCTAGCGACGCCGGTCTTCGGAAGCTTAAACTCCAGCGTGGCGTCGATACCGCGATACGACCAGCGAGTCGGCGAGTCGGGAAAGACTTCTTGCGTCTCCTGATTCGTGATGCCCACCATCAATCGACCGTCGTCATCTGTCACGGTGAAAATAAAATCGGGCGTCAACTGATAGCGGCCGACCAATCGGCGGCGCAGCTTCTCATCGATGGCAAGACCTTCCGGCACGTCGTCAGCGTCTTCCTTCGGCGCCTGAGGTGGTTCCACCCCCGCCGCCTTCATCACCAGTTGCAGCGCCAGTTTGTCGATCTCTTCGTTCTTGACCGACGTGTTGCACAAGATCACGACCGCGCATTTTAATTTCCGATTAATGAACAGCGCCGAAGTCGTTCCGCCCGTCTGGCCGTTGTGAAGCCGCGTCTGTCCGTCGCCGGCGATGAGCCACCCCAGCCCCATCGCCGGCCCCGTTTCGTCCGCCTCGGTATGTTGTTTCCATGCCAACTCGATCGCCTCGCCAATCGGGCCGCTCGGCGGTTCCAGTTGAGCCTTGGCAAACCGCATCATGTCGCGCAGCGTGGCGTGAATTCCTCCAGCGCCAGGTAAGTCTGCAAATTCCCACGGCGCAGTGGCGGAACCGTATTTGTCATGCGGCGTCGCAAACCGTTTCTTTTGATCGTCGCTCAACGAGACCGTGCAATCGGCCATTTTCAGCGGCCCTGCAATCCGTTCCTGCAGCAACTCGTCATACGACTTGCCCGCCTTCGCGGCGACGAGATAGCCCAGCACCGACGCGCCAAAGTTGGAATACTCCTGAGCCTTTCCCGGTTGGCGCGGAAGTTGGTACGTCTGCAGAAACTCCGCCGCTTTCTTCGAGTCGTAGTCGCGATAAGGATTAGACGAATCGGTCGCTGCAAGATTGCCGGACAGCCGCGGCAACCCCGAACGATGGGTGCTCAGATCAATCCACTTAATCGACCGGCCGTCGCGCAACGGCAACTTGATCCCCGCCGGGTTCGCAGCCTCCGCAGTCGCATAAATGTTGATCTCGTCTCGCAATGCTGCATCCGCCAGCAGCAGCCCGGTGAACAGCTTGCTCAGCGAGCCAATCTCATACACCGTGCTATTGTCAGCCTTCTTGCCCGCTTCTCCGGCGCTCCCCAAATGCACGATTCCAAAACCGTCCCCCTCGATGTAACCAATCGATAACCCGTCGACCATTCGCTGCTCAACGAGCGGACTGGCCGCCGCCTCGACCCACTGCTTCGTGAGATGCTGCGCTCGCACTAACGACGCACAGTCCCAGGCGCCAATCGTCATGAGGAGCAAAAGCAAAATACGTTGCGGGATGATCATCGCGAAATCTCGCCAAGACAATTGAGAAACAGTCACGGAACAACGACCAACGCCAACTCCACTTCCGGAATGTATTGGTAAACCAAAATAGCTCTGGCTTGCAGAAAATCCAAGAAAAGATTCACACGCTGGGGTCTGGGGTCTTTTGCCACTTGAGACGTTCCATTGAGATCGTCGCTTTAGTGGCAAAAGGCCCCCGACCCCTTCCCGCGCACCATCCCACGTAAGGCCAAACTTTTTTTGTTGAAATTGGCCACCCAACTCGCTAAAGTGAACATGCGAACACACACCATCCCAGGGACCGCTGCGCGCCGAACAACGGGATTCGCCCATGCCCGCTAACCTCCGCCGATACCGACGAGCTCTCTCGCTCCTCAATAGCGCTGCCTCAGGCCAGGCATGTGTCGCCGCTTCTGTCGCTACTGTCGCAACGCCAGAAATGTCGCGACAGTGCGCAACCGCCAACCACAAAAGGATTTCCGCCTCCAAACGAGCGTATCTGTCGCCAAAAACGCGTTTCGCGACAGAAGACGACAGGCGACACATTGTCACCCACCGTTTCAACCCGAACTATCAACCCCGTAACGACTTCGGCATTGTGTCGCAAAAAGCATCGCTGGCGACGCAAGGCGTCCTCGCCACCCCAGAGCCGTCTTCTGTCGCCAAAAATGTCGTCGCCGATAAACGTCTCACTTCGCGACAGATTAGCCCCGCGGGCCTTCTAGCCAAAATCCCCAAATCACCTCCCGATGCCGTTGCTACACTATCCCCCATGCTCGCCAAGCTCCACACCTTCTCGCTCCTGGGAATCGACGCCTTGCCCGTCGAGGTCGAGGTAGACGTTTCCCCGTCCGCCCTCCCAAAAACGGTCCTCGTCGGCCTCCCCGAGCAGGCGGTGAAGGAGAGCATCCACCGCATCGAGAGGGCTCTCGTCAACAGCGGCTTCGTCCTCCCCGCCAACCGCGTCGTTATCAACCTTGCTCCGGCTGAACTCCCCAAGCAAGCCGCCTCGTTTGATCTCCCCGTCGCCCTCGGCCTGTTGGCCGCGAGCGGGCAGATCGCGTCCGAGATCCTCGCCCAATACGCCGTCGTCGGCGAGCTCGCCCTCGACGGCGCGATGCGACCGGTGAAAGGCGTTCTCTCGATGGCGATGGCCGCCGCGGCGAGTGGCGGGCTTCGCGGCCTGATCGTCCCGAGCGCCAACGCCGCCGAGGCCGCGGTCGTCGAAGGGATTGACGTCATCCCGGTCGACAGCGTCACGCAAGCGGCCGCGTTCCTGATCGAAGAGCTCCACATCGAGCCGACCCCGTCGCGCGTCGGCGAATTATTCGAAGAACTCGGCTGCTACGAAGAAGACTTCGCGGACGTGAGAGGCCAAGAGATGGCCAAGCGCGCCGTCACCATCGCCGCCGCCGGCCGCCACAATTTGCTATTCGTCGGTCCGCCGGGAGCAGGCAAGACGATGCTCGCCAAGCGCGTCGCCACCATCTTGCCGCAGCTCACTGCCGAGGAATCAATCGAGACGAGCCGCATCTACAGCGCGATGGGCAAGCTGCCGCCGGGACGGCCGCTGATGGTGCGCCGCCCCTTCCGAGCGCCCCACCACACGATCAGCAACGCCGGCCTGGTCGGCGGCGGTTCGACCCCGGCCCCCGGCGAGATCAGCCTCGCCCACAACGGCGTCCTGTTCCTCGACGAGTTGCCGGAGTTCAACCGCACCACGCTCGAAGTGTTGCGGCAACCCCTCGAAGACGGCACGGTCTCGATCAGCCGCGCGATGCGGGCCGCTCACTTTCCCGCCGATTTCATGCTCATCGCCTCGCTCAACCCCTGCCCATGCGGCTTCCGCAACGACCCTCGCCGCGAGTGCCACTGCTCGGTCCCCCAAATTGAGCGTTACATGTCCAAGATTAGCGGCCCCCTGCTCGACCGCATCGACATTCACCTCGAAGTCGCCGCGGTGCCGTTCAAGGAACTCTCCACCGGCCCCCGCGGCACCGACAGCGCCATGATGCGCGACCAAGTCGAGATCGCGCGCACGCGCCAGGCCGAGCGTTTCCGCCAACTCGGCAGCGCGAAGCAGACCAACGGCCAGATGACGAGCCGGCAAGTCCGGCAAGTCTGCACGCTCGACGCCGCCAGCCGCGACCTGCTCGAATCGAGCGTCACCGAGCAAGGCCTCTCGGCCCGCGCCCACGACAAGATCCTCCGCGTCGCTCGCACGATCGCCGACCTCGACGACAGCGCCGCGATCCGCCAGGAACACCTCGGCGAGGCGGTGAACTATCGGATGCTCGATCGGAGGTTTTGGAGTTGATGCAAGGCGATGCAGCTACTGCAATCTGCTACTTCGCCGCGCTGACAGGCGTCGCTGCAGCTTCATCGGCGGACGGATCAACAATCTCCGGCAACGAGCGGTCGGGGGGACTGCCCCAAGTGACGTGGCCGCTTTCGAGGTCGTACAACGCCGGCACGATCATGATCTGCCCGCTTTTTGCGGCCCGCCGAATGATCTCGCTCTGCTGCGTGAGATACAGCGTCTGTTCGCGAACGTTGTTCCGAATCGCCGCCGCGAGTGCCAATTCAGGACTGGAAGGGAGATTTTCGCCGACGTTCACCAAGCCGATCAGCAACTTGAGATTGTAACTGGGAAGTTCCTTCGCCTTCAGCGCCGTCGCCACCGCGCCGCAATGGCTATGGCCCAGCACGACGACCAGCGGCGCCTTGAGTTCCGCGACCGCATACTCGATCGACGCATACACCTCCGGCCCGCCCACGTTGCCGGCGACGCGCACGACGAAGATCTCACCCAAGCCTTGATCGAAGATAATCTCCGGCGCGGCCCGCGAATCGGAGCAGGTGAGCACCACCGACATCGGATGCTGCGAATGCGAAAGTTGGATACGACGCTTCGAACCGAGCTTCGCCTCGCGCAGTTCGTCGTTAGCGAATCGCCGGTTGCCCGCCTTCAAATCGTCGAGCGCCGCCTGCGGCGACATCGGCGCGACCGCCGGAGCGGCGATCGGTTCAGCGACCGCGACCGGCGCAATGGGAAGAAAAACGACGGAGCAAATCGCGAGCGCCATCGGACGGCAGCATGCGTACATAGGTCGACCTGCGATAGAAAGGTTGTCGCTGACGCCACTGCCGCGCGGACCATACGCGGCGCCATCGCGGCGGCCCAGTCGGACAACTATAGCCCGCGAATCGACCTCAAGCGGGGCGAAGCGCCATTAACCGCCCAACTGCTCCAATTCCTCCCACCGGGCATAGGCGGCCTTCAATTCCGCCGCGGCCGCCTTCTCCTCCGCTTGCTTCGCAATCGGGCCCCCGCCCGTCTGCTTAAAGAACCCCGGCTGAGCCATCTCCTCATGGAGGGCGGCAATCTTCGCCTCAAGCGATTCAATCCGGCCTGGCAATTGCTGCAACTCGCGCTGCTCTTTGAAACTCAGCTTCTTCGTCTTCGTTGCGGTCCCTCCGCCGGCAGCGGCGCCATTCGACGCGGCGCCCGAACTGCTCTTTGTCGCAGCGGCCGCTTCCTCGGCTTCGCGTTCTGCGCTCGCCTTCCGCTGCCGCACCCAGTCGTCGTACCCGCCGACGTACTCGCGCAGCTGGTCCCCTTCGAACACGATCGTGCTGCCGACCACGTTATTGAGGAACGCCCGGTCATGGCTCACCAAGAGCACCGTCCCGTCGTAGGCGACCAAGCGCTGCTCCAGCAGTTCGAGCGTTTCGCTATCGAGGTCGTTCGTCGGTTCGTCCATCACCAGCAGGTTCGCCGACTTCGCGAACAACTTCGCCAGCAGCAGTCGATTCCGTTGTCCGCCGGAGAAGTATCGAATCTGCGACCGCGCCTGCTCTGGCGTGAACAAGAAGTCCTGCAGGTAGCCGATGATGTGCCGCGTCTTCCCGCCGATGGTGACGCTCGACTTCCCTTCGCCGACGTTCTCCTCGGCGGTCTGATTCGGATCGAGTTGATCGCGGGTCTGGTCGAAGTAGGCGACTTGGAGGTTCGTCCCCTGCCGGACCGATCCCGAGAGTTGCGGCAGTTGCCCCAAGAGTCCCCGCAGCAGCGTCGACTTGCCGGCGCCATTCGGCCCGATGATGCCGATCTTGTCGCCGCGCATCACGGTCGTCGTCACGTCGCGGATGATCGGCTCGCCGTTGTAACCGAACGACGCCCCCTCAGCCTTCAGCACCAGCGCGCCGCTGCGCTCTCCCTCATCGATGTCGAGTTGCACGTTGCCGACGACGTCGCGCCGCTGCATCCGAATGCGGCGCAGTTCCTCCAGTGCTCGGACCCGCCCTTCGTTCCGCGTCCGCCGCGCCTTGATTCCCAGCCGAATCCAAACCTCTTCCTGAGCGAGCTTCTTGTCGAACAAGGCGTTCTGCTTTTCCTCGGCCGCGAGAGCTTCTTCCTTACGCACCAGAAATGTCGGATAGTCGCACGACCAGTCGAACAACTTGCCGCGGTCGATTTCGAGAATCCGGTCCGCCAGCTTCGTCAGGAACGCCCGGTCGTGAGTGACGAACAGCAGCGTCTTCCGCCAGCGAAAGAGGAACTCTTCCAGCCACTCGATCGAATTAACGTCGAGATGGTTCGTCGGCTCGTCGAGGAGCAACACGTCGGGAGCGCCAGCGATCGCTTGGGCCAACAAGACGCGCCGTTTCATGCCGGTCGAGAGCGACAAGAAATCAGCCTCTTCGTCAAGTTGCATCTCGCGCATCGTCCGTTCGATGCGGACCGTCTCCTCCCACTCGGTTTCGTGGTGATTGGAGAGAGCGTGAGCGCCTGCCGTCACAATACTCCGCACGTCGCCGGAGATCTCCGGCGGCACGTCCTGCGGCAAAATCGCGACGCGGGTGCCAGGGTAAAGTTCGATCGACCCGTGGTCGGGGCTTTCGATGCCGGCCAACATCCGCATCAACGTCGTCTTACCGCAGCCGTTGCGGCCGAGCAGGCCGATATGCTGCCCCGGTTCGATGTGGCACGACACGCCATCGAGCAGCGGCGGCCCGTTGTAGGCAATGGTGACGTTCGAGAAAGTGATCTGCGGCATAGAGTGGCGGGAGGTCGAAGGCAGGGACTACGGACGCGGGGGAGACTCGTTAGTTTCCCCTTTCTCGTGCTCGTAGACAATGCGTCCTCCCGCCATCGTCATTTCCACAGCAGCATCGGCGATCTCATCGGGGTCGCCGCGCACGATATCACGGTCGAGAATGACCAAATCGGCCAATTTTCCTGCTTCGAGCGTTCCCAGGTCTCGCTCGCGGAAGGCCGCGAACGCCCCGCCGCTCGTATAGGCCCGCAGCGCTTCCTCGGCCGAAATCTTCTGGGCCGGCACCCAACCGTCGGGGTGCTTGCCGTCGAGCGTCCGGCGGTTCACTGCGGCGTCGATCCCCTCCAACGGCGTCGCCGGCGCAACGAACCAGTCGCTGCCGAAGGCCAGATGAGCGCCCGTGTCGAGCAGCGAACGAAACGCGTAGGTCGTCTCGCTGCGGCGGGCGCCGATCACCCGCGCGGCCCAACGGCCGTCGTCGATCGCGTGGTACGGCTGCATGCTGGCGATGACGCCCAGCTCGCCGTAGCGCGGGATATCCGCCAGGTCGATGTGCTGCGAGTGCTCGATCCGAAACCGCCGGTCCCGCTCGCCATTCCGTTTGGCGACGCGTTCAAACACGTCGAGTTGCAACCGAATCGCCCGGTCGCCGATGGCATGGACTGCGACCTGCAGCCCCGCCTTGTCGGCGCCAGCCGTCCACTCTTCGAGATCCTCGACGGTGTTCACCAACAAGCCGCGATCCTGCGGAGCATCGTCGAACGCCGCCAGGAACGCCGCCGTGTGCGAACCAAGCGAACCGTCGACGTACCCCTTGAGCCCGCCAATCTGCAGCCACTCGTCGCCGCGACCGGCTCGTTCCACTTCCGCGGCAAGTTTCTCCCACTGTCCCAGCGGAGTGCAAGCGTAGACGCGAACCTTCAGCAGCCCCTGGTTATGGGCCAACCGAAAGACTTCGAGATCGCGCCACGTTCCCATGTCGTGAACGGCGGTGACGCCCTGAGCGTTGAGGTAGTTCATCGCCGCGACGGCCGCCGCGAGTCGATCAGCAAGCGAAGTCGGCGGAACCGCCCGCTCGATCAGCGACATCGCGTTGTCTTTGAACAATCCAGTCGGTCGACCCTTGGCGTCGCGCACGATCTCCCCGCCGGCAACGTCCTTCACATCGTCGCCGACGCCCGCGGCGCGCATCGCCGCGCTATTGGCGAGCGCCATGTGCCCGTCGAGCCGCGAAATCCACACCGGCGTCTCGGGCGTGACTGCATCGATCCAATTGCGGTCGGGCAACTCGCCCCCCCAGAGCGTATGATCCCAATCGCCGCCGCTGATCCAGGCGCCCTCGCGTCGCGGCGACTTCGCGAACGCGCCGATTCGCTCCACGAACTTCTCGCGAGTGTCGGCGTCGCGCAGTTGGACCGACGTGAGATGCAGCCCGCCGTCGATGAGATGGATGTGGGCGTCGATCATCCCCGGCACGACGATGCCGTCGCCCGCGTCGATAATTTTCGCTTCGCTCCTGAGCCGCTTAACCGCTTCCTCGCGATCGCCGACGAACGCAATGCGATCTCCGTCGACCGCCACGGCCTCAGCCCACGGCTGCGCGGGGTTCCCTGTCCAGATGCTGCCGACAACGAGCGTTTGCGCTGCTTCGGCCCCAGCGGCGCGCTGGTCGATTTCAACTGAAAAGAGCAGCGTCAACGACGCGATCAAAGCCCACGAAATCGGCTTCCGGACGGCGACTGCCAAATCATTTGCGAAACACAAAGTAGACCGCTCCACACAAACAGAGGGCCGCCCAGAGATAGTTGAGCCGCACTGGTTCCTTCAAATAGAGCACGGCAAACGGCACGAACACCGAAAGCGTGATCGCTTCCTGCATGATCTTGAGTTGTCCGACTTCCAACGCCGTGTGCCCAATCCGATTGGCGGGCACCTGCAGCAGGTACTCGAACAGCGCGATCCCCCAACTCACGAGGGCTGCAATGTACCACGGCTTCGACGCCAGATTCTTGAGGTGCCCGTACCACGCGAACGTCATGAAGATGTTCGACGCGGTGAGCAGCAGCACCGTTTTCGTCATGACCGACATCCCTGTCCGGCGTCCTCCATGAGCCCAGCGAACTCAAGTCACTGGTCAATCGCGTCACTGGTCAATCTGGGCGTCTAAACGTCGCGTTCGAAGCGGTCGGGGAGGGACCCCAACTGCCCCCGGATTCTACGGGAAATCTGCCCGATGGGGAGTAGGGCAACGCAGATTCCGACGCACTCTGCGCCGGAAAGTAGCTTTTGGCCATTCGGCCGGACACAATCAACAACTTGCCGGGTTGGCGGTTCGCAACCGCCTCAGCTTCGCCGCCACGACCGTCACCCATTCGGAGTGACGGCGAAGCGCCCGGCTTCTCAAATGGGGGATGGGGTATGGCGAAACGCTTTCACCGGGGCGAAACGCGGAGCTTACTGGTCGGCATCTTTGAAAGTCTCAAAGAAGTCGAAGGAATGCTTTGGGCTGATTTTGGAATTCTGGAAGGCTCGTCCGTCGTCACGCCAACCGAGTTCGACGCGACCGCATCACTTACTCTGCTAAAGAGGATTAGAGGCGGCGTGGATCGCGGGGCGGTTCTGGCGGAGCGATTGGCAGATGCCGTCCCTCTCCGCGACGACCTACGCGCGTGGTACATGCTGGCCCATCGGTATCTTGGCGATGCCGTTAGCGTCGCTGAAGTTGCGGTCGGCCGGAAGGAATACGACGCCGCATTTCACACCGCCAGGTCCGCCTACACACGGTTGGAAGGCGAAATGACTCTCTGGCGAGAGAAACTTAAAGCCGAGGTTGATGGCGCCATCGGCGTTAAGGTTGTGGGCGGAAAGCCGAAAGCTTGGCGTCGCTGGCCGAGGGGCCACAAACCTACGCCTGAGGAAAAAGAAGAGTGCGAGCGCGCGGGGGAATTCCATTTAGCCGGACCTGGAAAGACGATGCTACGCAAGACGCTCGCCGATAAGCTCGGCGTAGCGACTGGCTACGTCTCTAAAATGAAGTGCTGGCTACGTCTCCACTCGAAAGATGGGGTCGTCCCACAGTCAAAGAAGCCACCGGCAGACGCCCTATCACGAATTGATTTCAAGGGCGGCAACGCAAAAAATCTAGCCTTTAAGGTCGCATGCGATACGAAGCCTAGCCCGAGCAGCGACGAAATTGTGCAGGTCGAAGCGAGAATCGACGCGGAGACGGAGGCCGAAGCGGAACTGGCGCTTGACGGAGTGACCACTTGGGAGCAGGAAAGGGCCCAGATTCTCTCCGACCAGCGGCAGGAGGCATTGGAGACCGGTTGCCCGATCGACGATGAATATGGCAATCCCGTGAATCCCGAAATTGGGTCGAAGTGGGCCGACGCACCCCCTCCGCGGCGCCGCCAAGCTGAATAGCTCCGTGACCGCTGTTTTCGCGGTCATGACCAAACTCAAGACGCAACTACTGGCATTGCTGGTAGTTGCGTCTTTTCTTTTGCGCTCACTTCGTGACCGCGACACCTTTTAGAGGCTTGCGCCCTACGCTCGCCCGACGACGAACACCCGCGACCCAATCACGAAAGGAAAACGAACATGGACAGGCCCGTCTCTTTACGTTGATGGCCCGGGGACAAGGTGCGAGGTTTTAGAAATTTGTCGTGGTCCACTAACGGATAGCTGGCCCATCCCACGAATTTCTAAAGCCCTTGCCCCCATTCAAACCCACCACCGAGGCCACCCGGATACGCGGCCAACTGGATATTCGCCACGGTGTAACAAAACGCTTTTGAGTCGTGAGAGACTACAAGGATGCGAGCAGCAAATTCATCCCCGGATAATGCGATCGGCATTTTAACTTATCGGCCGGTGCGGGATTCCGGTTTTCGGCCATGGTCTACTGCCAACTAGATGGCCGACTACACGACCGAAATTGCCGAGCTAGAAGAGTTGATCAACGGCGCCGCGAGTGAAAAAGCCGCGAAGAGCCACAAAACAGCGATGAGCCATTTGGCTTTCTCGGGATTATTCGGGACAGTTCGGGATTATTCGGGACTGACGGGGACAGCAGCCAAATCGCTCGAAAACGTCGGTTACAAGGAATAGAGGCCTAACTTTTTTACTACCTATCGGACGATGACCCCCACCCCAACCAGAAAGGATTGAACATGAGTCACTTGACCGTTGGCGACGCCGCTCGCGAAATCGCCTCAGAGTTCCAAAAGCCGGTTCGCCCTAAGTGGCTAACCAATCTGCTTTATGACGGCGTGCTGCGCGCCGATTTGGCGCCGCTCGTTAGCGGCCGCCGGATGATCGCCCGCGAAGCGATGCCCTACCTAATCTCGGCGCTCAAGCGTGCCGGCAAGCTGTAGGACCTCACGCCCCGTCAACCCTTCACGCTCAAACTCGAAAGGAATTTGGATGACGACCCCCGACACTGACGAGCCGCTTTGGCTCACCACGAAGCAAGTCGCCCGTCTGCTGCAAGTCAGCGAGCGGACCTTGCACGACATCGCCAAAGCGGGCGACTTGCCCCGCGTGAAGCTCGGCGCTAGGGGGCTGCGCTACCGCCGCTCCGACGTTGAGAAGTTTGCGGAGAGCTTCGGCACTGCCGCTTAGTCGATTCCCCTTTGCCCCGAACCCCAAACCCCGAACCCCCGAACCCCCAAACCCCCAAACCCCCAACCCCCAACCCCCAAACCCCGAATAGGAGGCAACTATCCCATGAAACCTTTTTGCGAACAACCGAAATGTCAGCGAAGAAAATTAGAGCTTGCACCGTAACCCTGGACCGCGTGGACACCGTAGGCAAAGCGTTGATCGCTTTGCTGCGGTTGCCGGGAGAGGACGAAGTGCAGATTTACGTTCACGGCCGCGACCTTCAAACCTTCGATCGTTTTCAAGCATTAGTCGCGGACGTTAAGTCCCTTTGGATCGGCCACGATAGCCAGAACTTTGCCACGGCTGCCAGTCGTCGGAAAGCCTGGCACGACTCAGTTAGCGTCGCGTTTTGCCGCGGCGAAAAGTTTTGAAAGGCTTTGGCATGTTATTGAAAGTCGACCCGCGAAAATCGCATATTCGGCTCACCGCTCGCGCCGAGCATGACCTACGGGCGATGGGCGTTGGCCAATCGACGCGGTTACGCCGCCGTGACGTCGTCGCAGCTTGCCCCGATCTGAAGCAAGTCGAAGGCGTTGGCGAACAGCACTGGCTGGCGGAGGGCGCCATCGACGGCAAGCCAGTGGTTTTGCTGTTAGTCCGACACCCCGGCGCCCCTTGGGGCCAACGGGGCGAAACCGTGTCAATTAGAGGGGCGTTTACGCCCGAAGTCGCAGCCGAATTTCTGGCGCAAGGCAAGGGCCTGTTGCCATTTCATCAAGCCGTTAAAGAGAGAATCCATGCACCAAACGAAAACAACTAACTTTGCCCCCATTCTCGCCGCTCGCGAGCAATACGCCGGCCGCGGCTGGAAAACAGTGCCGCTTACTGAAGGCAAAACGCCCAACGGCGTGAAAGGCTGGCAGGCGAAGACCTTCGACGCCGACGACTTCAACGGGGCATGGGCTCGCAAGGCGCCGGAGCTTGGCGACAAATTCGCCCCTGGCGTCGGCGTGCAACTTGGCCCGGCTAGCCAAATCATCGACGCCGAATGGGACAACGACGACCAATTATCCAAGCTGGTCGAGTTGTGCGGGGGCTCGCTGCCTGACGGGCCGCAATTCACGTCGAAAAAGGGCGGCCATGCCCTTTTCAAATGGGACGATCGGTTAGCAGCTATTGGCGCCACGGTCGATTTCCCAACGGACCTAAAGGTCCGCATCGGCGGCGTGAAGGGGGCTCAATCCGCCTTCCCGCCATCGCCCGGCAAAGCATGGGTCGAAGGTACTGAGCATTTGCCAGTGCCGGCCGCTCCGGAATCGCTGATCGTCGCTTTGCTGGCGAATGCCAAGGCGACGAAGGCGTCGAGCGATGCGGTTCAATGGTCTGAGCATCGCTTCGGCGACGACATTGTCGAGACGTGCCGCGAATGCTTGGAAAAGATGCCCGATGCCATTAGCGGCGACAATGGCCACGACAAATTCTTCGCCGCGGCCTGCGAAACCTTACGGCACGTCGGAAATCGGGAGCAAGCCGCGGATTTGCTCCGCTGGTTCAACGACAACAAAACCGGCGATGAGCCGTTCGACGATGATGAGCTATTGCGGAAGCTCGACGGCGCCGCGGAGGACCAGCCGCCACGGTTGGCGGCGGAAGACGAATTTGACGACGTGGCGCCGCAAGACGTCGCGGTCGCGGGCAAGAAAGGCCCGTTCGCATTTTCTTTCATGCGTTGGGATGAATTCCAAGCGGCCGACTTTCCGCAGCGGTATTTGGTCCCGAACATCATTGTCGAAGGCGAAAGCCTCATTATCGGCGGGCGGACCAAAAGTCTTAAGACGATGCTGACGCTCGACTTGATGGTTAGTCTCGCCAGCGGCGAACCGTTCCTAGGCTATTTCCCCGTGTCGGCGCCGACGCCCGTGGCCTTTCTGTCCGGCGAGTCGGGCAAAGCGACGTTACAGCGAGCCGCCAAGACGATGGCGGAGCATCGCGGCGCCAAAGTTCCAAACGACAATTTCTTCATCGACTTCAAGCTGCCGAGCCTGTCCGACAAAACGCACCTGGGCGCAATTGAGACGGCGATTCGCCACTACGGAATCAAGCTCTTTTGCATCGACCCCGCCTACCTGGCGACGCTGTCGGCCGGAAACACGGACAAAGCCAGCAATCAGTTCGCCATGGGGTTGATCTTGGAGCCCTACGGACGCATCGGCGTTGAAACCGGCTGCACGATGGCTTTGGTTCACCATGCCAAAAAGACGACGCGTGCTGACGCCTTCAAACCGATGAGCCGCGACGATTTGACGCAAAGCGGCTTCGATGCCTGGATGCGTCAATGGATTCTCGTTTCCCGCCGGTCAGAGTACCGCAAGGGCCAGCACGATTTGCACATGGAGGCCGGCGGCAGCGCGTGCCACGGCGGGCAATGGCGTGTTGCCGTAGATGAGGGGCAACCGAGCGACCCGCTAATCGGCAGGCGATGGGCCGTCCGGGTGCTCCCTATAGACGAAGCGGAACAAGCCGAAGCGGCAGCCAAGTCCGACGCCGCGGCGTTAGAGCTTTCTCTGGACTTCGGGCAGGTCCGATCGGTGTTGCTAGCCAACGACAACCACGGCATGAGCAAAACGGCGATCGGTGAGAAGTGCCATTTCGGTAAGGCGAAGCGGGATGCAGTCATTCAAGCAATGCTTGACGCCGACGAATTGGAAGAGTGCGACTACGTCAGCAGCAACCACGGGCCCAAGCCCGGCGGCTTCCGCGTGAAGATCGGGGGCGAAGATGAGTAGAGCACCCGGGCACACGGACGGAGCACCCGGACGCACCGTCCGACTGGTGCTGTGGCACACCGAGCAGCAGCAGTCGGACGGGGCCCTTATAGGGGGCCCGTCCGTCTGCCTGGTGCTCCCGACCGTCTGCGGCGGGCTATCGAGCAATCAGCGCGTCGTCCGTCCGGGTGCTCACACCTGGCAAACCAAACAGACGAGCGCCGCCGCGCCGCCGTCCGCCTTCGCCCCGTCGCCTCTGTGGCGCGCTGCTGCGCTGCCGAGGGCGAACCCGAGCAGACAGCCGCAGAAGACGCCACCGCGCTAGGCGGGCGCGCTAGGGGCTCACAGAGGGTGGTCGTTTTGCGACCAGCTAAAGAGGACACCGCGGGTCCTTTTTCGGCTTGTGTGCGGAGCATGGCAAGCGGAAGGGTCAATACGTTCAACTTTCTTGACTAATTAGCGCTAACTATTCGGACAACGGAACATGACCAGACTGCAACGAATTTTGACTGGAGCCTACCGCGACTTGGAGCAATGGCGATCAACGCCCCGCCTAACGCCCCCCGGCGACCGCTGGCGCATCGCTCAGCACAACCGGCGTTGCGACCTTGCCGAGCGTGGCGCGGTCCCCTGCGACGTTTCTCGTTGGCTTGGCGAGCCGCAGACAAACGGCAACAGAGTTAGCAACTGCCGGATTTACAAAGAGCTTGCCTGCAAGAATCTCGCGCACCCCATCGCCGAAGGAAAGCGGCGCCAGCGCACCGTCGCGTTAGCGCTGACGGTCGACGGCGAAGCTCTGGCCCGGCAGTTGATCGCAGCGCCGGCCCCTATCGACCAATCCCCCGTCGAAGCGTCGGCGCCCAGCGGCCCCGTCGCTCCGGTCACCGTCGCTCCGGTCACCGTCGCCCCTATCGACCAATCCCCCGTAGCAGCGTCGGCAACTCCGCCGGCCCCTATCGACCAACCCCCCGTCGCAGCGTCGGCAACTCCGCCGGCGCCAATCACCACCACCGGAGACGACCAATTGAGTCGCCAATCAGAATTCTCGCGCCGCAAGCAAAGCGAGGTCGCCGAAATCGGCCCGCTGCCTGAGGCCGTGCTAACACCGCGGATCACCAATCTCGACGACGCCCTTTTGTATCTGGCCGCGGAGGAGCCAGAGGAGCCGCCCTATACCGTCGCCGTCAATGACGAGTTGCCCGTCAGCCGCGCCACGATCGACGAATTGGCGGCGGCCGGACTGCTAACTATCCACGAAGCCGATGGCGCCGTTGCCGTCGGGGTAACTATCGCCGGAACCTTACGCACCTTCGCTATCGAAAACGACCGGGCCGCTTCGGCCAAGTCAAACACCGCGAGCGCCGACACGTCGTCGGCCGCCGCATAAACCTGAGGGGAAAGAACTAATGACCAAAGTAGCCCAAGAACTAACGCCGTCGCAGCAAGCCATCCTTGCGGACAAACTGCAAAAGCAAGCCGAGCGCGCGGCCAAGCAGTCTACGGCGCCCGTGGACCCGACCGTCTACGCCCCGCCCGTTGGCGACAGCGTCTATACGGCGCCCGTCGCCGCTAACCCGCTGAGCGTCGGCGCCAGCGGCGTGGCGTTTCTCGTTGAGCCCCGAGGCTTGAACGACTTCGACGGCCTCAGCGACGCCCAGCGGAAAGCCGACGCAGCGTATACCGCGTCGCTCAGCACCTGGCTGGCCGACCGTGAATCGCAAAAGTCGCTGGGCAAAGTCGACGATGCGGAAACGATCACTCTGGCCGAATGCCGTCGGCGCCGCGATGCGGCGATCGAAGGCGAGTTGACGTTGGCGCAACGGGCCGTGGCGATCGCCCGCGACTACGTTGCCGTCCAACAAGCTCGGCTGCCGGAGCTTCGCGACTTCGCGGCCAAGCAAGCCGCAAAGCTCGTTGACGTTACGGCCGACGTGGTGAAGCGGTTAAACGCCGCTGGCGTTTCGGTCGAGACGCAACCGGGCGCCGCCTATTCACCCGACTCCGCGGCAATTCGTTTTTCGCATACCGTGAAGCAATCGGCCGAATGGCAAAAGGCGAATGAGGATGTTTCGATCGCCGAAAACCAAGTGCAATCGACGGCAAGCAACATCGCCGCCGGCAAACTGCGGGTAGCCGAGGCTGAAAAGTCGTTGCTTGGCAAAGTGGCCAAGTTGATCTGCTAATTGCCGCGGGCTTGTGGCCCGTAGCCAGCCGCGGCGGCGGTTAACGGTTGTCGCCGCCGCGGCAATTTTTAAACAAAGGAACAGGGGGAATTTTAGATGGTAGTTCAAACTAACACGATGGCGGCGCGACCGCATATCGTCACGCACCACGGAGTGCAAATGGATTTGCTCAGCGGCGAGTCGCCGAGACAGTGGCAACTCCGCCAATTGGCTAAGCGGCAACAGCCGGCGCCAACGGCATTGGCAAAGCCGGAGCCGAACCGTGAACAGCAAAACGCGAACGGCGAATTGATGCGCAGCAATGCGGCGGAAATCGCCAATCTTCGTGAGCTTGCCGCCAAGCATCCGGCGCCGAAGCCCGTCGCCCTGGCGGCGCCGGACGCCGAGCCCGTCGCCTTGGCTGAACCGGACGCCGAGCCGTCGAAGCCAAAAGGCTTCGCCGGTAAGTTGCGATTTGCCAACGGCATCAAGGCCTTTGGCTCCAAGCATGAGCAGAAGCCGGAGTAGTGCATCCGAATAGCCGTCGGCGTTACGGCGCCGGCGGTTTTCCAACCTATTTACCTAAACAGAGAAGAGAGAAACCTTATGACTAAGAAGCCAACTATTCAGATGCTGTTGGACAATTTTCCCCATCCCTATGATAAGGACATCTTAGACGTTGGGAGCCAAACGATCGAAGCGTTTTCGGCCGAATGCCCGCTCGCCCGCCTGCGAACCTACTATATCGACCAAAACGCCGCGGGCAATTCGACCGGCGGCAGCGGCGACGGCACGATTGGGACGCCGTGGCTCTGTAATTCGCTTTCGGACCTCGCGACCCTAATTGCCGCACAGCAAACCGGCGGCAATAAAGCATTTTTGCTGAAAAGGGGATCGGTTTTTAAGGGCAATTCTGCCGGGCCCGTACTATCGGCCGACAACGTCACGATCTCGGATTATGGCACGGGAGCCAAGGTAGAACTTTGGCGGTCGACCCGCGTAACGTCGGGCTGGACGCTAGTCGGCGGAACCAAGTACCAGCGCACCGACGCAACGGCAGTCAGCTGGGCCCTATTGCCGACTTCTAACGCCTATATCTCGGCGCCGCTGTCGCGACAGGCATCGGCCGCGGCCGTGCCGACCGTTATCACCGGTTGCGGCGGATCGTTCAGCTATGTCGGCACGACGCTAACGATCGACATTGGCGTTAATCCGAATGGCGTCAATATCGACATCGTGTACGAAAACGCCGATAACGGAATCTTGGTCACGGGCAACGGCTGTCGAGTGAATTCGATTCGCACGGTAGGTTTTGGCAACAACGTCACAACCCCAGCTAACCAGGCGTCGGGCTTCAAGTACACCGCCGCTGGCAATTCGACGTGCCTGGTAAGCAACTTTGATTCGTTTTACGGATCAAGTCATCTTATCGCCCAATATGGGTCGGGCGCCGGCAGCCGTTTAGGAGTTGCTAACGCCCTAGTCGGATGGGCCACGCCGTCGACCGGGCCAACTTTGATTAACTTTTACGCGCCCGGTGGCGGCCATGTTGGCGTTTGTGTCGGGGCATACGGGTACGGCGAATTGCCAAGCGGGCTGACGCCAACGAGCGACGCGGCTTTGGTTTACGGCCACAGCGATGGCCAGGCGAGTAGTCTTTATTACTGCCAATACGCAAAGCCGTTCGATTCGACCATCACGCCCTTTGGCGCCCATCTCAACGCATGGGGGCATGCGGTAAGCGCCAACTATAACCCCGCGAGTTACCGCGCATTTTTCGTAGATTCGGACCGGGGTGGCCAATATGTCACCAGCGCCGCGCCGGATACGTGCTGGATAAACTGCACGGGACGCCACGTTGTGACCGGATCGGCATCGCCGACCGTGATCCAGACGGGCAGCGATGACCGTGGCCTCTATATAAATGACGATCAGATTATCCACGCCACGGCTGCCACGATGAGCGGCAGCAGCTACGCGGTGAATAACAAGACCCTCGCGTCCGGCGCCGTACACGATGCCAGGCGGATTAACTCGCGGGTGCGGCTAACCGGAGTGCTGACGTCACAAATTTTCAGATGGGATCATCGAAATTTGTTTGGGGAGCTTGGCAGTCGCGTTTGGGAAAACTGCCTGTTCGTCAACGAAACCGGCGGCGGAAATCTTCAATTCGCCTCTGGCAATTCGGCGACGCGGCTAGTCGGCAATGCTTACTACAATATTGCCGCGGGGACCGATGCGACGGCAGGCTACGACCTGGACGCCTACGACGTGACCTTAACCGATTTGCCGCCGGCCGATGCCGTACCGGCGATCGGCGATGCGTTGACCGCCGGAACGAACCGGAACGACCTGGCTTACGATAAGTTTGGCCGATTGCGAGACGAATCGAATAGCACCATTGGCCCGGTGGCGCATGCGTCGATCGGTGGCGCATGGGATGGCGTGGTGGTCCGGCGCCGTAACTAGGCAGCAACGCCCGATTCGCTCTGCCATGGATGGCGGGGCGAATTGGTTTTTACATATCTTAACTAGAAAGGAAATAGCGTATGGCCGAAATATCATTGGGCGGCATGGGTGGCGGCCACGTGGCGACAGTGGACGACGAGCATTATGAGTATTTGAGCCAATGGAATTGGTACGCCTCGAAAAATAAGAGCGGCAACGTCTACGCGGTCCGCCAAGAGACGATAGGCGGGAAGCGAACGAATATACGCATGCACCGGGTAGTGGCTGAATTGGCGGGCATGATGATCGACGGCAAACCCGTCGACCACAAAGAGAGCGGCGATACGCTCGACAATCGCGAATCGAACCTTCGCCCAGCAAGTCAGGCAGAGAACGGCCGCAATCGCGGAAAGCAGCGGAACAATACCAGCGGAATCAAAGGCGTGTCACTCCATAAGGCCACCGGAAAGCACACCGCTAGGATCGAGGTAGGCGGCATCCTTATATGCTTAGGCAATTTCGACGACAAAGCCGACGCCAAGATTGCCTACACCCTCGGAGCCATCAAGCACCATGGCGAATTCGCGGCGGATGAGAACGGGCCAATCGACCCGAGCAAACTGGACATAGCAGCCATGGAAGCCCGGATGGCCGAATTGCGGAATCGACCGCCGATCAATTCGACGACGGGCTACGTCGGCGTCACGCGAAAGGGCAACAAATACGAATCCGCAATCCGCCACCAAGGCAAGCGGCAATACCTCGGCACCTACGATTCCCCCATCCGAGCCGCATTCGCCCGCGACCTTAAAGCAACCGAGCTTCAAGGCGACAAAGCTCGCCTTAATTTCGCGTTTCTAGCTTAAGACTATTGGCTAGTTGGCCAACCGACCCCGCTGCCTATTCGCCGGCAGAGTGGTATTTGCTCTTTGACAACTTAATGCCGGCCAATGCGCAAAAGCAAAGCCTTTGCGCCGGCGCCCCCACGGGGCTACCGCTTCGCCGCCTTTGACATGGTCGAGCGTGACGACCCCAAGCCGCTTACGCATCGCGACAAGCCCTCTGGCGTCGTCGATCGGAAGCCGCTTTGGCGGCTTCGCC
>JBGSMO010000136.1:0-6850 GCA_041740115.1 Pirellulales bacterium | reverse complement strand
TCATTGGACGCCTCCACCGGCGAGCGCCGTCAAGTCTTCGTCGTGCGGACCGATGATCACAAAGCTGAGGTTGGGCGCTTTGCGGCGCGTGATCGCGGCAGCGACGGCAGAACGGAGCAAGCCGGTCACCGCGGCGAGCTTATGCTCAACCGCGACGCGATCAAATGGCACGTCATGTCCGGTGGGAACGAGCGTGACCAGCATGCGTGACGCGTCGGGCGCAGGGATGGCCGACGCGACGCGCAGACCGTTTAGCGCCGCGTCGCCGAGTTCGCCAGCGAGAATCTGGTCGATCGTCTCGGCGACCTGGCGGCAGAGCTGTTGGGCCTTGCGGTCTGGCTTGTCGCGGTGCGAACGGAGCTTGAAGAATTCACGGGGGCCGACGCCGTCGTCTTCGTGGATGGCATCGCAGTGCGCAAGCATTTGCTCGCGCGTGCGCTTGTCGAGCGACATGGAAACTCTCTCGCTGGGAGGAAGAATGGCGGCGCAACGATTGCGCTGCCGACTGATCGGAAACAATCAGCGATGAGCGAGAGCCTGGCCCCGCGGGGCCAGCGGGCGTCGAGAAAGACGCGAGAGGCTTAGCGGAGCGACAGGCTCAGAGGGGCAGTTGTGGCGATAGGATGGCGCATGGGTGGCTCCTTATATTGAGGGGCGGAACGAGCGACCGACAGGGAGAGTGACAGCTAGGCAGGGCGTTAGGTTCGCGGGCGGCTGATGCAACTCTTTCAGAGTTGTGGCCGAATGGCGGGGCGTGTCCCGGGGTAGATCGTTCCACGATCAACCCCGGGTTGGATGATTCAACGCTTTCAGCGTTAAGGATTAGCGAGATTGGCGGCAGTTCTCAGCAGAAGCCCGGGAAAGGTAGATGCCAGCACCGCGCCCGAAGTTTTTCTAAAAACTCGCTTGACGTCAATAAATCTTACATGTAAAATACTTTCATGGCGGTTAAGTCGCCGATAGAGACTATCGGGACAACTACTGCGAGCAGGGTGACTTCGATGGCCGACGGTTCGCTACAAGCTGAGCTGAAGAAGCGCGAGCCGTTCGTCTGCGCGGAGCAAGTGGCGATGATCGGGTTGTGGCGCGTGAGCGACTGGTCGATGAATCGGTTCGGGGCGCTCTTTCGCGACTTTGAACTGACGTCGTCGCAATACAACGTGTTGCGGATTTTGCGCGGGGCGGGGGAGCCGTTGCCGGTGCAGGAGATTTCGTCGCGGATGATTCAGCCTGTGCCGGCGATGACGGGGCTGGTCGATCGGTTGGAGAAGGCGCTGCTAGTGGAGCGGCGGCGGATCTCGGACGATCGGCGGGTGATTCACGTGGCCCTCACGAAGAAGGGAGAGGCGGTGCTGAAGAAGCTTGATAAGCCGGTGGTGGAACTGCACGAGAAACTCATGACTGGGTTGTCGAAGAGCGAAGTGAAGCAGTTGGCGGGGCTGATGGAAAAGCTGGCGGGGAAGATGCGCGGGTGCGAGTAGTGCGTCCATTTTTTTCGGTGAAATAGTTTATATGTAAGATATTTTGAGGTTTGAAGAAAAGAGTTGAACCGCCAAGGACGCCAAGGACGCCAAGGTAAGAAGTGGGGAAGGGAGTATTGACCACGACGGCACGACGGGCACGACGAAGGCAAGTGACGAATGGGATAGCTGATGGCACTCATTTCTTTTTTTAACTCTCGTCGTCGTGTCCTTCGTGCCGTTGTGGTTCAAATCTCCCCGCATTCCTTGGCGCACCTTGGCGTCCTTGGCGGTTCAAAAAAAGAAGTTCCAAAAGAGCCATAAGAGCAAGCAAATAAGAAAGGTTGGTGTGCAATGATTCGCGTACGGAAGAGCAGCGAGCGCGGGGTGGGCGATCATGGTTGGTTGCGGAGCCGGCATACGTTCTCGTTTGGGCAGTACTACGATCCGCAGCAGATGGGTTTTCGGTCGCTGCGGGTGATGAATGAGGATCACGTCGCGCCGGGCAAGGGTTTCGGCACGCATCCGCACGACAACATGGAGATCATTTCCTATGTGCTTGAGGGCGAGTTGGCTCATCGCGACAGCATGGGGAACGGCTCGACGCTGACGCCGGGACGGTTCCAGCGGATGAGTGCGGGGACCGGCGTGACGCATAGCGAGTTCAATCCCTCGCCGGAGAACGCGGCTCACTTCTATCAGATTTGGATCATCCCGAATCAGCAGAACGTGACGCCGAGTTATGAGGAACTCGACGTGCCGACGGCGGAGAAGCGGAATCGGCTGCGGTTGGTCGCTTCGCCCGATGGTCGCGACGAGTCGCTCACGATTCACCAGGACGCGGCGATCTATCTCGGCGACTTGGAAGCTGGGAAGGAAGCGTCGTTGCCGTTGGAGTCGGGTCGGCACGCTTGGGTACAGGTGTTGCGCGGCGGCGCGACGGTGAATGGCGAGAAGCTGGCTGCCGGCGATGCGGCGGCAGTGAGCGAAGAGTCTGCCGTGGCGATTCGGGCTGACGAAGCGGCGGAGGTGATGGTGTTTGATTTGGATTGAGAATGCGGGGATTGAACCGCCAAGGACGCCAAGGACGCCAAGGGAGAATGCAGAAGAGGAACCGCCGATGGACGCCGATTAACGCAGATGGAGAGAAGGCGTTGCAGCTTATCGATTTGCGTTCATCGGCGGTTCCAACATCCCATGTCGTTACTTGGCGTCCTTGGCGGTTCAAAATCGCAGCCAGCTAGTTTTTGAAATTAACCGGAGAGACTGTCGTGAATAACCAATTGATCGGTGTAGCAAGCGTCGCCGGGCGAGTCTTGCTCGTTGGCATCTTTTTTATGAGCGCGGTGGGGAATAAGATCCCTAAATTCTCGCAGATCGCCGGCTACATGGCGAGCGAGGGCGTGCCGGCGCCGACGTTGTTGTTGCCGGGGGCGATCGCGTTCTTGATCGTCGGCTCCGTCTTGGTCGCCATCGGTTATCAGGCCAGGGTCGGAGCGGCGCTGCTGTTGGTGTTTCTCGTCGCGGCGACTTACTTCTTTCATGACTTTTGGACGTTCGACGATCCGGCCGAGCGGCAGAATCAAACGATTCAGTTCATGAAGAATGCATCACTCGCGGGGGCGATGCTGCTGATCATGGCGAACGGAGCGGGGGCTTGGAGTTTGGATCATCGCCGCGGGGGTGCGGGCAATGCGGCGGCGGTTTGACGGGGCGTTGGCGGCGGCGCGGGCCCCCGGTTTGAAGCACCGGGGACTAATGAATTCCAATTACTCGCTTGAATTCCTACTCACCAATTTACGGGAACAAAAAACATGGCCAACATTCTTCCGAACACCGACGCTGGACTGATTACTGCCGACAATAGTGCGCTCGTGTTCATTGATCATCAGCCGCAGATGTTGTTTGGCGTAGCGGGCAACATCGATCGACAGCTGTTGATCAACAACGTGCTGCTGTTGGCGCGCGGAGCCAAGGAATTCGGCGTGCCGACGATTCTTACGACGGTCGAAACCGAATCGTTCAGCGGCGAGATGTGGCCGCAGTTGCTCGACGTGTTCCCGGAACAGACGCCGATTGAGCGGACGGGGATGAACTCGTGGGACACTGCGGCGTTCCGTGAGGCGATCAAGGAGACCGGCAAGAAGAGCATTATTCTTTCCGGGCTGTGGACCGAAGTGTGCATCACCTGGCCGACGCTCAACATGCTGGCCGAGGGGTACAACATTTACGTTGTGGAGGATGCGTGCGGCGCCACGTCGCAGGCGGCCCACGATGCGGCCCTCTCGCGGATGGTGCAGGCCGGGGCCGTGCGGATGACGACGATTGCGACGGTGCTCGAGTTCCAACGCGACTGGGCGAACCGCGATCATTACAGCTCGCTGATGAACCTGTTCCGCGAGCATGGGGGGGCGTATGGCGTGGGGATCGAGTACGCCTACACGATGGTGCATAAGGCGCCGGCGGCGCGGAAGGCGACGAAGTAGCATGCTCAGCGCTAAAAGCCACCGTCGGAGCCGGTGGCAGATGCAGGGCTATAACAACTTCGCGGCCACGCCGCCGCAGCATGCTCACACGCCGATCATGGCGGCTGATGGTCGGGTGTGGGAAACTGGCTGTGGTTGCGGGGTGTGAAGTCCCCAGCTTGGGTTGTCTATGACCGAAGTACCAACATCTAGGGCGAAGCGTAGCGTCTGTCATCCTGAGCGGAGCGAAGGATCTAGCCAATCAATCGAGCTTCCAGATTCTTCGCTTTGCTCAGAATGACGCTATAGCAAACTTATGCTCGCCATAAAAAAGACTGGCGGCGGCGCCGGGCGGGGAGTTAAGGTAAAGCGGCGCCGGCGGGCTGCGGTTTGGCCGGGGCGGTTCTTTTCCCTGTATTGCACCGTTCGGGCCGCGTTTATGAAGCCGCTATTGGTTGCGTTATCGCTGGTTTGCCTACCGCTAATCGCTCGCGGGGATGACGCGACGGGGGACGAGCATGCCGCGACGAAGTCCGTGGAGCAGCTCGAGGTTCACCCCGATCTGGAAGTAAAGCTGTTCGCCGCCGAGCCGATGATGACCAACCCGGCGTCGATCGACGTCGACCATCTCGGCCGCGTCTGGGTCTGCGAGGCGATCAACTACCGCGCATTTGCGAACGCGGACGTCATTGGCGATCGGCAGGAGGGGGATCGCATTCTGGTGCTCGAAGATACTGACGGCGATGCGCAGGCGGATGCGTCGACGGTGTTTTATCAGGGGCATGACGTTGACTCGGCGCATGGGATTCTCGTGCTGGCGACGGGCGACGGAAAAGAGACGAAGGCGCTCGTGTCGGCGCTCGACAGCGTTTTCTTTTTGATCGACGACGACGGCGACCTCAAAGCTGATCGCAAGGAAGTCCTCTTCACCGGCATCGGCGGGGTGCAGCACGATCATGGGGTGCATGCGTTCCACCTTGGCCCCGACGGCAAGTTGTACTTCAACATGGGGAACGCAGGGGAGCAGATTAAGGACAAGGAGGGTCGGCCGATCATCGATCGGATGGGGCATGAGGTGAACGACTCGCGGCAGCCGTACCAGCAGGGGATGGTCTTTCGCTGCAATATGGATGGGAGCGGCTTCGAGACGCTGGCGTGGAACTTTCGCAACAACTGGGAAGTGTGCGTCGATTCGTTCGGCACGATGTGGCAGTCAGACAACGACGACGACGGCAACCAGGGAGTGCGGATCAACTATGTGATGGACTACGGCAACTACGGCTACAACGACGAGTTGACCGGCGCCGCGTGGAGCGAGCCCCGGACGAATATGGAGCCGGAGATCCCGCGGCGGCATTGGCATCTCAACGATCCGGGCGTGATCCCGAACCTGTTGCAGACGGGGGCGGGGGCGCCGACGGGGATTTGCGTGTACGAAGGGGACCTGCTGCCGGCGGCGTTTCGCGGGGCGCTCATTCATACCGATGCGGGGCCGAACATTTGTCGGGCGTATCGGACCAAGCCGGATGGCGCGGGATACACGGCGGAGGTCGTCGACGTTATCGACGGCTCGCGGAACCAGTGGTTTCGGCCGAGCGACGTCTGCGTGGCGCCCGACGGGTCGCTCTTCGTCGCCGACTGGTACGATCCGGGCGTCGGCGGGCATCGAATGCAGGATGTGGCGCGGGGGAGGTTGTATCGGGTGACGCCGCGCGGCGCGGCGGCGAAGGAATACAAAACGGCGGCGATCGACGTCTCGACGCCGGCGGGGGCGGTGAGCGCGCTGCAGTCGCCGAATATGGCGACGCGGTATGTGGCAATGCTCCATTTGCAACTGATGGACGACGCTGGCGAGCCGGCGCTGCGGGAATTGCTGAAGTCAGAGAATCGGGCGTTCCGGGTTCGTGCGCTCTGGGCGTTGGGGATCGTGTTGGATTTGCCTCCGCAAGTCGTCCGGGCATTGGCGGAGGAATCGCTGCAGGACGCCGACGCCGAAGTGCGGGCCACGACGGTGCGAATGGTTCGCGAACTGATGTTTGGTGCGTTGGATCGGGTTGCTTTTCTCGATCTCGTCGATGTGAACGACCCTTCGCCGGCGGTTCGTCGCGAGATTCTACTGGGAGTGCATGAGGCATGGCGTAAAGAGGCGCAGGTGGGTGCGAACGCCGCCATGCCGTTGGCCGAAGCGTGGGCGCAGCTTGCGCTGCAATACGACGGCCAGGATCGCTGGTATTTGGAGGCGCTCGGGATTGCGGCCGAGGGGCATTGGGATGCGTGCTTGCAGACGCTGAAGCATGTGAGTAATGCCGAGTGGCAATCGTCGTCCGCGGCGTGCGACGTCTGGTGGCGTTCACGCGGGGCGGAGACGAGCGCGCGGCTCGCGGCGATCATTGCCGATCCGCAGACGCCGCTGGCGGACCTGCCGCGTTACTTTCGCGCGCTTGATTTCCAACCGCACGAACCGATGCAGGCGGTGGTCGCCGAGTTGGCGTTTGCCGAGCATGCAGGCCTCTCGCCGGAGCAGGCGATGCTCGTGCGGGCGGAGGCGCTCAACCGGTTGGAAGGATGCGATCTTTCGCAAGATGCGGCGCGGTTGGCGGCGCTCGACCAGGCGCTCGACGCCTGCCGGGGGACGGAGCAGTTTGTGCGACTGACCGGCAAATTTCATGCATCGCATCGCTTGGCGGAGCTGTTGACGCTCGCGCAAGGGCAGGCGGCGTCGCAGTTGGCGGTTGATGCGCTCGCGGTGTTGTACGCGAGCGAGCAGTGCAAGCCGGAGGGATTGTTCGACCTCGCTTTGCGGAGCGATGACGCCGAGTTGGTATCGCAGACGCTGGCTGCGATGGCGACGGCGGCCGATCCGCGCGGCAACGAACTGCTGATGGCGCTGGCGCTCGACGCTGATCGACCGCTCGCGGCGCGGCG
>JBGSMO010000134.1:0-1525 GCA_041740115.1 Pirellulales bacterium | reverse complement strand
GGCGACGCCGAAGCCAGCGCTCCAGCGGGCGAGGTCGGCCGCGTCGACCACCCCGTCGGCGTTGAAGTCGCCTGGCACGGGTTCGGTCAGCGCCGCCTGCAGGAACGAACGCGCCACGGCCGCGTTGTCGTTAAGGTCCCACGAACCAAGCGCTGCAGTCTGCACTCCCCCGCGCCCCCACAACGTGTCGTAGTGACCGTTTGGGTCGCGGCGATTGTCGTGCAACCAACGAAGTGCGTTAATCGTCCGAGTTCGCCAGAGCGGATTGCCGTCAACGCGGGTCAATTCGCAGAGAGCGTCGACCAGCTCGAAGGCCCAAAATCCTTCGTCGTTGATGGCGCCTGTCGTGGAATTGAAGTATCGCGTGAGCGACCGGGCGGCCATCCGCTGGGCTTCCTGCAATTTCGCAGCATTGCCGGTCGCGGCGTAGAACTCCAACTGCACCGCGATGGCGTCGCCCGGGCCATTCACCAGCGCAAAATCGCCCGCCGTTCCCGCCTTGGGACCAGTCAGGTAGTATCGCTCTAGAAACATGCCGTCCGGCTGCTGCACGTGGGTGCGACACCACTCATAGAGTCGCGTCGCATCTTGCAGGTAAGATTCTTGCGCCGTCGCTCGATACAGCATCAGCGCGGCCCGCGCCCCCTGCAGCGTGGAGATCGTCTCCTTGACGGTTCGATCAGGCTGACTGAAGTAAATCCCCCCGCCGCCGGCGAGATCCTCCCCAGAGAGGACGAAGTTGTACGTTTCCTGCGCGCGGGAGAGGTAGACGGGATCGGCAGTAAGGCGAAAGGCCTCCATGAGGGCGACGACCATGTGCGCGTTGTCGTCGTAGAACAACGTGGCGCCGCTGCTGACTCCCGATCGATAGCCGCCGCCGGCTGCCTTCCAGTATCTCGCCCGGGCTTCGTCGGAGAACTGCCGCAACGTCGTGGCGTAGGCCGCCGGGTCGTGCCGCACCAGCGCCGTTTGCACCCGAAGTTGCGTGCTCAGCGGCCAGACATAGGCGAAGCCGCCGTCGCCGCCAGAACGCTGTCCGTTCAGCGCGGCGGTTTCAGCAAATAGGCTGCTTCCCGGCACCTGCAGGCTCGCCGTGGTCTTGGCGTAAACGTCCAATCCCCAGTTGAGTAGGTCCTGCGTGGTCGTTTGCGCTCGAACGCTGCTCGCGAAGATTGCCGTAATGATTAGCGCGGCGCTTGCGCGTGGCATGATCGCGGAAATCGACATTGAAAACACTCTCACAACTTACCCCTGGAAACGCGCCAACCAGTCGCAGCTTGGCGGTATCAGCCCATGGCGACCAGCCCTCATGGTACACCAGCAGCGGGCGCTTGCAGCCATCCAAGAACTGTCCCTGAGGGACACCCCGATAATAGCCCAGCATTTTCACACGATTATGCAAATGCTAGCTAAAGGTTGATTAAAGGGAGTCCGCGCTCCACCTTGTCATTAGCGAAACCCTGTGACAAGGAGACGTATTATGGAACGCGAACTCTGGAAAGTACTGTATCTGTTAACGCGGAAG
>JBGSMO010000133.1:0-1622 GCA_041740115.1 Pirellulales bacterium | reverse complement strand
ATAGAACTATTTTATGGCGTTTGTTGAAGCGACGCTGGCGATCATTGCCTCGCTGATCGCGGTGAACGTTGCATTCATTGCCATCTCAGCAGTCGTCGCGCGATCGATGGGGCTGCGGATCGCCGAGGCGAACATTCACGCCGGGCCGCAATTGGCCCGTTTTGACGTCGGCCAGACGAAGATCTTCGTTCGCCTGTTCCCCATCGGATCCGGCCTGACCCTCCTCGAACGTCCCGTCGAACCTGCCGCTGCCGACGCCAAGTCAATCTTATATCTCGACGAACTGACTCCACTCTGCCGTATGCTGTTTGCGTTAAGCGCACCCTGCGGATTCATGCTCTATGCGGCGATCGTGTTGAGGGCCAGCGCCGGCCAGCACTTCGCGACGGCGCTGCCGCAGATCTACCTCGGCGCCCTCAAGCCGATGTCGCTCGGCCCTGAACTCCTCGAGCGGTACGTCGGCGTCTGGCAGAGCGCACCCATCACCGCGCTGGCGATTCTCTCCGCCAAGTACGGCGTCTACCTGCTCGTCCCCACCGCCGGCTCGCCGGGCCTCACGGCGCTCCTGACTCTGCTGAGATCGGCGTTCGGCTACGAGCCGCCAAGTTCGTTCAACTTGCTGCAGGCGCTGCTGCTCTTTGGGCCGCCGCTGCTGGTTATCGGCGGGTGGGCGGTTGCAATCGCCGTTTATCTCTATCTGCTGCTCGACGCGACGATTTGAGTGAGAGTTCGCAACCGTCACACATCCTCGGGCGTCGTCCCCAGCACGATCGGGAACTCGGCCGTCAGTTCGCCGAGCTTCGAATCTTTCAGCGGCTTGAACTCCACCAGCACCGAGTCGCGTTGCTTTTCGTCGCGGATGCCGCGGAGGACGCCGTCGCGGTCGTTGCCGGGCGAGTCTTTGACGTACAACTGCGTCGTCAGCAGCCGCTTGCCGTTCTGGCTGATGGCGTAGTGGATATGGGGCGTCCGGCCCGGATACTCGACCGGCTTCACCGTGCGGAAGTAATACTCGCCGGTCGAGCCGGTGTGGAAGCGGCCGTAGCCCTGAAAGTTCGCGTCGCGCTTTTCGCCGGCGCTGCGGCTGTGAAGATAGACGCCGTTGCCGTCGACTTGCCAGATTTCGACCAGCGCGTTGCGGAGCGGCTTGCCGTCGGAGTCGAGGATCTTTCCCGTGAGATGCGTGACGTCGCCGATCGCCGGCGTGATGCTGTCGTTGATGATCAGCAGGTCGTTGTCGGTGTCGAGCGGCAAGTGGTCGGGATAGAACGGGCCCTCGGTTTGATCGGGCGTCAACGTGAGGGCCTCGGCGAAGGCGCCGGGGGCGTAGAACGCGGCGGCCCCGACGGCGATACCGCGAGCGAAGTCGCGACGAGAAAGTTGGCGGGAAACGTGACGCGATAGATCAAACGGAGAAGACATATTAACCCGCCCCATGAGCGATTCGCGTCCCAGCGGGACGCTCTGAAAATAGCCCAGCGTTTCACACGATTATGCAAATGCTAGCTAAAGGTTGATTAAAGGGAGTCCGCGCTCCACCTTGTCATTAGCGAAACCCTGTGACAAGGAGACGTATTATGGAACGCGAACTCTGGAAAGTACTGTATCTGTTAACGCGGAAG
>JBGSMO010000106.1:0-1802 GCA_041740115.1 Pirellulales bacterium | reverse complement strand
GCCGCCGGCAAGATCCAACTCGCCAACGGCGTCATCTGCGAAAGCTACGGCACCGGCCAGCGGATCCGCGGCCGCCGCCGCGGCGCGAGTCGCCCGACGCTGATCATTTGCGACGACCTGCAGAACGACGCGCACATCTATTCGCCGCTGCAGCGCGGCAGTTCGCGGGCTTGGTTCCAAGGCACGCTGTTGAAGGCCGGCCGCGCCCATACCAACGTCGTGAATGTCGGGACGGCGCTCCATCGCGAAGCGCTCGCCGTCGAACTCTTGCAGGCGCCAGGCTGGCACGCGAAGAAGTTCGAAGCGGTCCGCCGCTGGCCGGAGCGGATGGATCTATGGTCCGAGTGGGAAGCGCTTTATTCAATGCGGAAGGAGGAATGCGGAATGCTGAATGAAGACCCCTCCGCCTTCAGCATTCATCCTTCAGCATTCGGCCCCGAAGCCGCGCTCGCCTTCTTCAAAGCGAATGAAGCGGAGATGACCCGGGGCGCCGAAGTCTTGTGGCCGAGCGAAGAGCCCCTCTATCGGCTGATGCAGATGCGCGCCGAGGAGGGCCACACCGCCTTTGAGCGCGAAAAGCAAAACTCGCCGATCGACCCCGAGCGTTGCGAATGGCCTGAAGATTACTTTGACGAGCGGATCTGGTACCGCGACAAGCCCGCCGGCACGCTCAAAGTCCTGGTTCTCGACCCGGCCGCCGGCAACCATCGCACGATCGGCGACTACTCCGCCTGGGTGCTGCTGGAGGCCGACTCCAATGGCATGTTTTACGTCGACGCCGAGTTAGCCCGGGAGCCGGTCGACAAATGCCTCTCGCGCGGCGTCCGCTTAGCGCTCCTCCATCGCCCTCACGCCATCGGCATCGAGGCGACCGCATTCCAGGCGGTCCTCGCCGCCGAATGGCGCCGCCAGGCCACCGTCGCCGGCGTCCACCTCCCGCCGCAGCTGATCCACAACGCCGACAACAAGCTACTGCGGATCCGCCGCCTCGGCCCCGCCCTCGCGCAGCATCGCCTCCGCTTCAACGCCGGTAGCTGGGGAGCGCGCGAAGTCGTCAACCAACTCCGCGACTTCCCCATCGGCGACCACGACGACGGCCCCGACGCGCTGGAAATGGCCTTCCGTCTGCTCGGGGAGCTCCGCGGCGGAGCGCCGGCCGGCATCAGCCAACTTCCGCTACGGACTCGCTAATCCGCCGCTCAGACTCGTTGGCCGGCGCTGCGTGACTTCCGAAAACGGCAACGCTTCAGCCGTCTGCAGTTGATGTCGTTTGATAGTCGCGTCTTGGACCGCCCGCGCAAATCAATGCCCCGCCGCTGTCCGAAAGTCGTGGGCTATCGCACTACTTTCTCAATCTGTTCTCGCTTCAGACCAACCCGACTCGCGCAAATCGCTATCGAATCGTCTGTATCCGCGGGCTGATAGGTAGACCAAGTAGTAGGCATTCTCATTCTTGCGAAAATACCGGATTGGCATTGGCGTTCTAACTGCGTAAATACTCGGTAGCTCTTCACCAAGAGTCATTTCTAATTCAGCCTGATCTACAGGGGCTCGGCCTAACGCTTTGTACGCTCTATCAACGTCATCGATGACTTTTTCAAGCGTCAAATCGTTCAGAGCCAAGAGGCGATCCATTTCAGCTCGCTCCCGAGCAATTTGCTCGCGAACATACAAAAAAGAAGCGATGCATATTACGACCACCAACACCACAACACACCAACGCGCAATCATCTTTGCCCCTGATGCCTCTTGCTTGACGTCTGTCATAAACTACAAGCCCCGAGGAGTTCCAAATGACATCA
>JBGSMO010000099.1:0-4423 GCA_041740115.1 Pirellulales bacterium | reverse complement strand
ATCGCGGCGATCGCCCGCCGCGTCGGCCGGCTCGGTCCGCACAAACGGACGACGGCCGCCCCATGGCTGCGGCTGAGCGGCACGTTGCCGATGACGCTCCGCCCCGAGAGCAATTTCCTGATGATCGGCGAGCGGACCAACGTCACTGGTTCGCGCAAGTTCGCCAAGCTAATTAAAGAGGAAAAGTACGAAGACGCGATCGAAGTCGCCCGCCAGCAGGTCGAGGGGGGCGCCAACGTCATCGACGTCAACATGGACGAAGGCCTGCTCGACGGCGAAGCAGTAATGACGAAGTTCCTCCGCCTCATCGCGGGTGAGAACGACATTGCCGCCGTCCCGGTGATGATCGACAGCAGCAAGTGGTCGGTCCTTGAAGCAGGCCTCAAGGCCGTGCAAGGGAAGGCGATCGTCAACTCGATCAGCATGAAGGATGGCGAGGCCGAATTCCTTCGCCGGGCCCGACTCTGCCGGCAATATGGGGCCGCGGTGGTCGTCATGGCGTTCGACGAAGAGGGCCAAGCCGCTACCGAGGACGACAAGGTTCGCATCTGTAAGCGGGCCTATAATCTGCTCACCGGCGAGATCGGCTTCCCACCGCAAGACATTATCTTCGACCCGAACATTCTGACCGTGGCCACCGGCATCGAGGAACATAACAACTACGCCGTCGACTTCATCAACGCCACGCGGCGGATCAAGGCCGAGTGCCCCGGGGTTCATATTTCGGGCGGCGTGTCGAACGTTTCCTTCTCGTTCCGCGGCAACGACGCCGTGCGCGAAGCGATTCACTCGGCATTCCTCTACCACGCGATCAAAGCCGGCCTCGACATGGGGATTGTCAACGCCGGCCAGTTGGCGGTCTACGAGGATATTGATCCGCAGCTCAAAGAGTTGGTCGAAGACGTATTGCTTAACCGACGTCCCGACGCCACCGAGCGGCTGGTCGATTTCGCCGAAACAATCAAAGGGCAGGGGGCCGGGGCGGCCTCCGCTTCAGCGGACGCCGAATGGCGCAACGCCTCGGTTGAGGAGCGGTTGAAGCATGCCCTCCTTAAGGGGGTCGTGAAGCATATCGACGAGGACGTCGAAGAGGCGCGGCAAAAGTACCCGTCGGGATTGGCCATCATCGAAGGCCCGCTCATGGACGCCATGAGCATCGTCGGCGACCTCTTCGGCCAAGGAAAGATGTTTCTGCCGCAGGTGGTGAAGTCGGCCCGCGTGATGAAAAAGGCGGTCGCTTACCTCACGCCGTTCATGGAAGAGGAGAAGGTCGCCGCCGGCACCGTGGGCCAACCACGCGCTCGCGTGCTGCTCGCCACCGTCAAGGGAGACGTTCACGACATCGGCAAGAACATCGTCGGCGTCGTCCTCGGCTGCAACAATTTCGAAGCGATCGACATGGGGGTGATGGTCTCCTGCGAGAAGATTCTCGAGAAGGCCCTCGAAGAGAACGTCGACCTTATCGGCCTCTCAGGCCTCATCACGCCGAGCCTCGACGAAATGGTTCACGTCGCCCGCGAGATGAAGCGGACCGGCATGCACGTGCCGTTGCTGATCGGCGGCGCCACGACCAGCGCCAAGCACACGGCCGTGAAGATCGCTCCGGCCTACGACGGCTGCGTGGCGCATGTGCTCGACGCCTCACGCTCGGTCGGCGTCGTCGAGAAGCTGATCAATCCCGAAGCTCGCGAAAAGTTCTATGCGGAGAACTTCGAGTTGCAGAAGCAACTCGTCGCCTCGTACTCCCAGCGGCAATCAGTCGAACTCGCCCCCTACGCCGAGGCGAAGGCGAAGCGATTCGCCACCGATTGGAAGTCGGTCGACGTACCGCGGCCCTCGTTCATCGGCGCCCGCGTTCTCTCGTCAGCGCCCGCCGCGGCGGCTGCCGTTGACGGCGACGACGATGCGGCCGTGAAGACGATCGACCTGCGCGAGCTTCGCAAGTACATCGACTGGTCTCCCTTCTTCCTCACCTGGGAAATGAAGGGGAAGTATCCGAAGATTTTCAACGACCCGAATCTCGGCAAGGAAGCGAAGCGGCTCTTCGACGACGCCAACGCGCTGCTCGATCGGATCATCGACGAGCAATTGCTCGAAGCTCGCGGCGTCTACGGCTTCTGGCCTGCCGCCGCGGATGGCGAAGACATCATCGTCTACGCCGACAACACTCGTACGGCCGAGCAGACTCGCTTCCACGGCCTACGGCAACAGTGGCGTCGTAAAGGACAGGAGACGTTCTATTCGCTCGCCGACTTCATCGCTCCCGTCGGCTCTGTTGATGCGAACGGTCGGCCGATCGAAGATTTCATCGGCGCCTTCGCGGTGACCGCCGGCCTCGGTTGTGACGAGTTGGCGAAAAAGTTCGACGCCGATCACGACGACTATAACTCGATCATGACGAAGGCCTTAGCAGATCGCCTGGCGGAGGCGTTCGCCGAATGGCTCCACCAACGCGCCCGTCGCGATTGGGGCTACGGCGTCAACGAGAAGTTGAATCCGGAGCAACTGATCGAAGAATCGTACCGCGGCATCCGTCCGGCGCCCGGCTACCCTGCTCAGCCCGACCACACCGAGAAGCCGGCGATCTTCGACTTGCTCGATGCGACGGCGAAGACGGGGATGATCCTCACCGAGTCGCTCGCCATGCACCCCGCGGCGAGCGTCAGCGGTCTCTACTTCGCCCACCCACAGGCCCGTTACTTTGCCGTCGACCGGATCGATCGCGAGCAGGTGGAGGACTATGCCCGCCGCAAGGGAATGAGCGTGCAGGAAGTCGAACGCTGGCTGTCGCCGAACCTTGGCTACGAGCCATCTTGAGCTAGTTCGGCGCAAGCGCAGCCGCATCGATTCAGAAAACCCTTCAAGTTCGAACGATTCATCGCCGAATGATTTAGAGGCGAAGCGTCTTCGCAGCGGGAGACTCCCCGCTCGCGTGGGCGCAGCGCGACCTTGTCTCGCCTCTATTCCCAGTTCGCTCGCGGCGGTGGAGCGTTTGCATGTCGTTTCTCGGCGATTCAGCCGAATCGAGCGTCTTGTCGCTCGCAGCTAGCGGTGCGGCGTCAGTCGCGCGGATCGACGTCGCCTGCCAACTGGCGGCTGGCGGTAAGCTAGCGACGCGCGATATCGCAAGGTGGCTCCGTGGGTTCCAAGTGACGGAGCCTGAGTTTCGACTCCTGTGGCTCCTCTCTCAGTCCGGCGACCGCCGCCCTGGGAATGCCGCGTTCGATCAAGCCGAACTTGCGGAACTGCTGGTCGTCTCGCCGGCGCAGGTAAGCGGCGCCGTCGAGCGGCTGCGTTCGCTGGAGATGTTGGAGCGAACGACTGACCAGCGCGACCGGCGGAGGCAGCATTGGCGACTCACTCATGGCGGGCGGCAACTGCTTTCGGCCGTGGTCGCGAGCGTTGCGGGCATCGATGACTCGTTAGGCAGGCGAATCCCTCCCCTGGCTCATCCCTTCGAGCTAGGGGAACTATTGGAGGGCGCCGCATGAACGCGAATCGCCGATTCATCGTTGCGCTGGCAATTGTCGCTCATTTGGGAGCGTCGGGCTGCAGTCGTCCCTTCTATCGCAAGCAGGCCGACGCCGACGCCTATTGCCTCACCGATCAAAAGGCGGCCGTCATTGGCGCCGATCCCTTGGAACTGCGGATCGACGTCGATCCCCGTTCGCGTATGTACGATCCGAACAATCCCGACGTCGAGCCGATGCCCCCCGACGATCCGGCGTCGCATCGCTACATGGAGTGCGTCGACTGCAAAAAGGGCTCGAAGTGCTGGAAGTGCCTGCCGAAGACGGCCTACGTCGACAATCCGAACTGGCAGGAGTATCTGCCGCGCGACGACTCGGGGCGCGTGCTGCTCGATCTGCGCGGCGCTGTAGAAGTCGCGCTGCGCGATTCGCCGGAGTATCAGTCGCAGCTGGAAGATCTCTACCTGTCGGCGCTCGACGTCAGCTTTGAACGGTTCCGCTTCGATACCCAGTTCTTTGGCGGCTCGTCGGTGCTCTATACAACCGCGGGAAGAGACGTCGGAAGCCGCGGGTTCCAGCCTGCCAGTTCCTCGTCGCTATTCGTCGTTGCTCCTAGCAATCCAAACAACCGGCTGCGCGCTGAGCGTCTCACTGCCACAGGCGGGGAGTTGGTCACCGGCGTCGCCAACTCACTCGTTTGGCAGTTCGCCGGCCCCAACGACTACACCAGCACAACGCTAATGGACTTCTCGTTGGTGCAGCCGCTCTTGCGCTTTGGCGGTCGCACGCGGGTGCTGGAACGCCTCACTATTTCTGAACGAACGCTGTTGGCAAACGTGCGGCAGATGGAACGTTATCGCGGCGGCTTCTATTTGAACGTCGCCACGGGTCGCGACGCCGGCGGCGGCCCGTCGCGGCGCGGCGGGTTCTTCGGCGGCAGCGGATTGGAAGGG
>JBGSMO010000068.1:0-9250 GCA_041740115.1 Pirellulales bacterium | reverse complement strand
CGTCTCCCAAATCGTATAAATCATCACCGGCACCACCGCCGTGTAGCAGGCCGACCACGACAGCACGAGCCGCCGCAGAAAGCACTCGCGCCGCATCGCCCGCTCCGCCGGCATCGTGTCGCACAGCGGCGCGAACCCCTGGTACAACGCCACCGTCCCCCACAGCCCGGCGATGAACGGCAGGATCAGCCCCAACCACATCGTCGCGGCGAGCACCAACGGCCCGGCGCCGAAGATCACCACCCCCATCGCCACCGCAACGTAAATCGGCAAGATCCCCACCAGCGCCACCGCCGCCACCGCCTTCGACTTGAGCGTGTGGACCACCACCTCGAGCATCGTCATCCGCACCCCGGCCAGCAGGCAGTAGAAGTAGAGACTCGGCAAACAGACCGCGCTCGCCGCGATCAATCCGAAGGCATACGCCGCCACCAGCGCCGCCGCCTCGCCGTTGATCCACGGCCCAAGTTTGCCAAACGTCGAATCAATTGGCGCGAACGCCAACAAGGCCGCCCGCGGCATATCGAGCCACGCCGGCAGCGCCGTGAGCGTCGGCCAACGCCCTGTCGCGGTGAACACCAGCGACATCGCCACGCCGTACAACACGAACCCGGTCAGCGAGATCGCCAGCAGCCGCGGCAACAACCGCGGCGTCGCCGCCGGCAGCCGCAACGCCTGGTACAGCCGCGGCCGATCCTTCAGCACCAACTCCAGCAGCGTCAGCATCGTCAACTCACGCGGATCAATCGGCCGCGGCGGCGCTGGCGGTTCGACGACTTCGACATCACAAAACTCGTCGTCGCCCAAGCCAGGCGCACCCGCCGCCGGCGTTCGCAATGTGGAGTCACGAAGCCGACGACGGACGCCCAGCAGTTGCTCGGTGGTTTGCATGATGGAACCCTTAAAATTGGATGCGTTGTATTTGTATTTCAGCCCCTGGCTCCGCCAGGGGGTCGCTCGCCACAGCGGTAGTCGTCGCCCCACGCAGCGCTACCCCCTGGCAGAGCCAGGGGCTACAGTTCGCTACGCGAACTCAAACAACCCAAAGAAGAAAAACAACTCCCCCCCAATCGCCCCCACCAACAGCAGCCACCACACCGGCGTCACATGCTGCGGCTCGAGCCGTTCCATCACCCGCCGAAAGACGTCGCTCATCGCCACCCCCACCCCGGCGAACACCACGAGATTCACCAACAGCACGAACCCCGCATGCGGCACGGTTGCCGTGAAGAACCAATTGATTGGGATCGACGCCAGCATGGCGAGCCCGCCCCAACTCACCGTCACTAGTGCCGCCAGCAACGTACTGCTCGCCGGCAACCGCGACCCCGACAGGCTGTTGAGGATATAGAGCGCCGGCAACGGAATCGCCCACGCCAACCCTGCGGCAATCGTGCAAATGATCGCCTTGTAGAATATGTCGCCCGCCCCGCCGAGCAGCCCCATCGTCATCCCGTAGGTCGTCGTCCCCGCAATCGCCGTCGCGAGGAGCGCTCCCCACACCGGCCAGCGGTAGGCCCCGCGCCCCTCATTCCAAACGACGGCAAACTCCTCGGGATCGCGCAGCGCGAGCCCCACATGGGTCAGCCCGCTGCGCACTTGCTGGCGAAACATGGTTCGATCTCCTGTTTGGTCAATGCGTGCCCAAGCAGGAAACCGAAAAATCTCACCGCCATTAACAGAACAGCGCCAGAGATAAAGGCCCCAATTCAAATCAGGCCTGAAAGGCCACGCCGTGAAAGCCCAGGGCGCAGCCCTGGGTGCGAGAACGAGAGAAAAATCGCGTAGCCCTGAAGGGGCGCGCCGATTGCAATAAGGTGAAAAACAATTTCCGCCGTGGCCAGCAGGAAGCGCAGAGCGAATCTCAGTCGAAGTAGCTTTGAATTAGGCTTGAGAAGTCCGGCTCGCCATCTTTTGTAACTTCCCCGGTTGGGCTGACCTCGAACACACGAAAGCCATCATTCTTATCGAAACCAAAGCAGTAGCCTTGCTTGTCGTCACCGAAGACAAGGACACTCTTAAGGCTCTCGGGAATAGCAGAGTAGATACTCTCAGCAGCCGACGGTCCGCTATGGAGTTGCACCTCCCCTAAATCACCGTAGCCAACCTCGGTCAAGAATTGCAGGTAGTCTGCGGGCAGTCCCGGGTGCCGATCCGTCAATGCGCTAATGTCGCTTGAATCCAACCGCGGCAAAGGGCTATTCGTAAATATTTGTTGGCGTAGTTTATCGAACAGATCCATACTCACTACTTCGCGAAGAAACAACGACCGGCTTCTACAACGACGATTACGAAGATCGCGTCTTCAAACGTCCCGAAGAAATCCGTAAGGCGAACCTCCGCGGCGCCGATCTCCGCGGCGCCAAGCTGGGCTCCATCAACTTCTACCTCGTCGACCTCCGAGACGCCAAGCTCGACCCCGAGGCCCTGCGCCACGCCCGCAACTGCGGCGCGATTCTCGACGACGTCGCCGCCGCCTGAGGCCCTGGGCCAAGCGCCAAATTTCTTTTCACTTCATTGCAGAAAATGGCCGCGCAACCTGCTACGGTACAAATGTACCCGTAAGCTCTTTGGCAACTTGAATTCACTTTGACCGCTCAGAAATGGCTCTCTGAGCGGCCGCGCTCAAGATGCGCGCCTAGCATCGCCGAGGTCGCCACTTGCGCCCAAGTCTGCCACAGTTTTCATGTGGCAGACTTGGCAGACATGGCACACATGGCAGACTCGGGCAGTGAACACACCTCGCCGCCGCGGTCACTCGCCGCGCGCCTTCGCGAGCCGCGGATCATCGAGATCCAATCGATACAGAATCTGGTTGTAGTCGTACCGCGGCGTCGGCTGCGGTCGGTCGGCGAACGTGGTGGTGTACGTTCCTTCGAACAGCAGCACCGGCGACTTGGCGTCGGTCAGTTCCGCATGCAGCCGCGGGTTGTAGAATGTGTAGTTGTCGTGCGACAGCACTTTCACCGCCGGGCCCCAGGGGCCGGTGGGGGCGTCGGCCTCGGCGTACCACAGTTCGCCGAAGGCAGACGGCTTGCCGAACGACTCCATGAAGACCGTCACCCAGCGACCGCGGAACTCGTTCCACGCAATCGAACCGGTGTGGGGTTTCACTTCGCCGCCGTCGACCGTGGGCAGGGTCTCCTGCGGGGCGAGTTTTTCCCACGTCGCCGCGTCCTGCCACGCCTCGAACGTCGCCGGGCAGCGGAAGTTTGGCAGCGGGTTGCCCAGCAGCAACCACTCCTTCCCGGCGTCGTCGCGCCAGAATGTCGGATGCCCCTCCGGCAGCAACGGCCGCTCCGGCGCCGACGAAGTTTTCGTCCAGACCTTGCGGAGCAGTTCGAAGTTCTCGGCCTCGTCATTCCAGACGCAAAGGCCCGCTTCGTACGCTTCCAGCGGCGGGCGGATCTTCAAGTAGGTCGCCACCAGCTTCGCGTTGCCGGCGCGATCGGGCAAGCTCGCGTAGCCGCCGATCCACGTCGGCCCTTTGCCGGGGAACTCAGAGACGCCGCGCGGCACGCCCTTCTCGTTGCGGAAGTAATCGTAGTGAAGTGCCAGCGGCGGTTCGAACTTCGTGATCGGCCGCAGCTCGGTCGTCGCGCTCGTACTGTGAAAGACGCCGAACCGATACGACGGCAGATCGGTGTCGCCCCACAGCCAGAACCGCCGCCCGCGATGATTGGCGACCTGCACGGTGTCGCAGCCGAAGACGCCCGACTCCTGCCAGTCGCGCCGCTCGCCCAGCTTCTGGCTCTCGGCAAAGATGCCGCCGCCGGTGAGCCGTCCCAGCCGCTTGGCGATGATACTTCGCTCGACTTCGATCCGCACCGTGGCGCCGGCGCGCGGCGTCACCCGTACGCCCCGAGCGCCGAATCCATCCGCCTTCACTCCGTACCCATGCCCCGCGACGTCGAACCAGATTTCACGATTGAGCAGATCGGGCTGATCGACCGCAATCAGCCCGGCATTGTCGGTCACCAGCACGATGTCGCTCGTCGTCCGCAGTTCCACGAGCGGCACGGGCCAACCGTTCTCTTTATCGATCACCTCCACCCGACACGGCTCGGCCGCCACGATGCTGCTGGCGCCAATGACCACGAGCGTCAGGCCCGCCGCCCAGATCAAACGCCAAGTCGCTCCACATTGATTCGCCAACGCTCAATCCCCCTCGTCACGAGCATTACCCGCAATTCATTGTAACCTTAACCGATGCTGTGCGGCCGCTCACGGAAGCGCCAAGTGACAACCAATCTCATTGTTTACTGCATTGCGTGCATGCCATCATGTCAGATTGAGCTTTCTCAGCGCCGGTTCCCGCCGCTGTCCCGTTTGCTCCGCGTCGACCTGTGAGGCGGCACCTCATCACTCGACGCCCTGCCCAGTCCAACCGCGAACGACTCGCGGCCCGTCTCCGCACGAATTGCGTCGCTCAAACACGCTGACTCGTCGCACCCATCATCGCGGCGATGCAGCCGTTCACTGCATACGCGAAACTTCGCTCACAATTGGAGGAGGCTTCTCATGTCCGTGTCGTCAACGTCTCAACGCCGTCCGCAACGCAGTTCGCTGCCGATTGGCTCGCTAGCCCTGCTCGCTTCGAGCCTGCTCGCTCTTCCCGCGGGCGCCGCCGACCTCGCTTATTGGCGGCATGAGGAAGGCCCCGCCGGCCAGATCGTTCCTGGCGGGCCCGACACGGTGCTCGACTCTTCAGGCAACGGCAACCATATGCAGACATTCGCCTCGGGAGTCGACCCGTTCACGGCAGCCACCTACTCGACGAACGTCTCGCCGTTGCCGCTGCGCAGCGGGCTCTCGAACACGCTGTCGCTCGACTTCGGTCCCAACCCGACTGGCGCCACCGACGACGGCGGCGGCCAGAACGACGACAACTACACCGCCGGCGAAATGATTCAAACATATCTCTTCAATTCGATGACGATTGAACTAGCGTTCAACATGAATTCGATTGGGGGCTGGCAAGCGATTTTCGGCAAGGATGGCAAGCCAATCGGCGACAGTCCTGTGCCGCCGCTGAAGTTTCTCATTCGCGACGACGCCTTCCCCGATGACGTACCGAACCAACTCTTCGTCGAATGGATTGACGGCAACGGCGCGATTCACCATCTCGCCACCCGTGAGACGGCGGTCGCCGGCGTGTGGAATCATGTGGCGTTCACGCTCAGCCCGACCGACGCCCAACTTTGGGTCGTCGGCGAGACGGGCGAATACGCCCTGAAGGATTCGATCACCGGCTCGTTTGACGGTCCGGGGGGTGACGTCCTGTTCCCCGACCCCACGTCGTACACCGTTGGTCGCGGCGCCTTCGACAATAATGTGAGCGATTGGGCAAACGCGTTGATCGACGAGATTCGCATCAGCGACGCCGTGCTGACGCCCGAACAGTTCCTGTTCGACGCCGCCGCGGTTGCCGAGGACGGCGACTTCAATAACGACAATGTCGTCGACGGCGCCGACTTCCTGATTTGGCAACGCGGCTTCGGCCCGACGGGCACGAACCTCACCGGCGACGCCGACGACAACGGCGTCGTCGATGGCGCTGACCTCGCGATTTGGAAGTCGCAGTTCGGCGGCGCGCCTGCTGCGGCCGTCGCTGCGGCCGTGCCGGAACCGGCGACGCTCGCACTCGGGGGATTGGCCCTCGTCCTCATGGGGGTTGTTTCGCGCCGGCGCTAGTCGTCGGCCAGCATTCTGCGGTATGCCGCTGGCTCCCAACCAAAAAAAATTGTCCGCCGGGGAGCGGCGGCCTATCGTAGTGAAATTATGCACAGAACCGTGGGTCAACGAATGAATGCCAAGCGCGCGCTCCGGTTCGAATCGCTCGAACCTCGCCGCGTGTTGGCGGGCGCGGGATTGACGGCGCAATACTTTCACAACGCCGACTTCACCGGCCTCGCGGCCGAGCGCGTGGAAGTCCCCAACTTCGCCTGGGGACTCGCCTCGCCCGCGCCAGGGATGGACGCCGAATCGTTCAGCGTCCGCTGGTTCGGCCAAGTCGAGGCGGAGTACAGCGAAACCTACACCTTTCGCACGGTGAGCGACGACGGAGTACGGCTGTGGGTCGACGGGAAATTGCTGATTGACGATTGGACGGTCCACAGCGCACGGGTCGAATCGGGAACGATCGACCTGCAGGCCGGGCGACGGTACGACATTCGGCTTGAATACTTCGACGCTTCCAACTCCGCTCAACTGCGGCTGCAATGGTCGAGCGCCAGCCAAACACTAGAAACCATTCCCGCCGCGCAGCTCTATACGAGCTCCGCCGGGCTCGCCGGCGCGTATGCCGATACGTTCGGCCACGCCAACAGTCGCACCGATACGACGATTGACTTCAACTGGGGAGCCGGCCAGCCGATCTCGGGCGTCGGCGCCGACAACTTTCAAGTTCGCTGGACTGGATACCTACGGCCTGATTTCAGCGAAAGCTATCAGTTCAGCGCGTCCAGCGATGAGCGCGTCCGGCTCTGGATCGGCGACGAACTGATCATCGACAATTGGATTCCTCATGAACTGACGCAAAACGTCGGCGTCAAGCATCTCGAAGCGGGCAAGTGGTACGACTTCCGCCTCGAGTACGCCGACGTCGCCGGTCACGCCGAGATTGAACTCTCTTGGCTCAGCGAACGACAAACCGGCGGCGATGAATTCGCGGTGATCTCGAGCGACAATCTCCGCGCGGCTAAGGAAACGCCGCTAGTGGCTTCGAATCCGCTTGGTCCGGGCCAAGATCCGTTCGTCATTCAATGGGAGGGAACGTATCTCCATGTCCGCTCAGCAGGCAACGGCGTCTGGATCGATCAGGCCGAACGCTTGGAAGACATCCATTCGAGCGATCCGAATAGCACAAGCCTAAAAGTCTGGACCGCTCCGGGCGGGACGAACTACTCCGGCCAGATCTGGGCGCCGGAACTCCATCAACTGGGAGGCAAGTGGTACATCTACGTCGCCGTCTCCAATGGGAGCAACGCGACCCACCGGATGCACGTGCTGGAACGCGACGACCCGAATCCGATGGGCGCTTACGTTTACAAGGGACAACTCGCCCCTACGACCGACCGGTGGGCCATCGATGGGACCGTGCTCGAGTGGCAAGGAAGTCTTTACTTCATCTGGTCGGGTTGGCCCGGGACCACCGACGGTCAGCAAAACCTCTACATCGCCGAGATGTCGAATCCCTGGACAATTCGCGGTAACCGCTCGCTTTTTAGTTCGCCGACTTATGGCTGGGAACGGTTCGGCCTGCCGATCAACGAGGGGCCGCAGGTTCTCATCAACGAGGGAAAGCTCCACATCATCTACTCTGCCAGCGGCTACTGGACTCATCAGTACGCGCTAGGTCGACTCACCTACGACGGCGTTGGTTCGATCATGAACCAGAACTCGTGGAGCAAGGCCGTGACGCCCCTGTTCCAGCAGGCGGGCGACATCGTCGGCACGGGGCACGCCTCGTTCGTGAAGTCCCCCGACGGAACGGAAGACTGGATCGTCTACCACGCCCACCACGATCGGTACAACTGGCAAGACGACCGCGACATTCTGATTCAGCAGTTCAGGTTTAACGCCGACGGCACGCCGAACTTCGGCGCGCCAATCCCGAATACGACGCCGGTGGAAGTTCCGTCGGGATACGTCGACGCCGACCGACCGCTCGTTCCCGGCGACTACGACGCCAGCGGTGTGACAAATGCCGCCGATCTGGCCGTGTTCGCAGGGCTATTTGGATTGCCGATCACGCCGGGGATTTCGGCTGACGGCGACGCCGACGGAGTCGTCGACGGCAGCGACTTCTTGCTGTGGCAGCGGAATTTCGGCGCAACGCCGACGCCTGCAGTCGCGGCGCTCGTTAGTTCAAGCGAGCCAATCGCTGTCGCATCGCTGGAGGCGACTGAAGAAAATGCAACGCTTGGCCCGCAAATGCTTGCCGCTGATTTCATCGACTTGGCGTTCGCGGCGGAGACGTACTGGCGAGTTGAATCGCTCGATGACAACGCAACTACGGTTGAGCCCTTCGTGGCAATAGAGCCATACATGCAGGAGGACAGGGCGACGCCCATCCGCGTCGGCTGGGGCAACGCCCCACCAGCGCGCCGAGCGACTCTCGGCTGCCGGTGGGACGATGTCCCAGCCAACGAAGAAGTGCAGCAACCCGTCGATTACTCCTTTCCCGACTTGCTCTCCGCCAGCGAATCGTAAATCGGCGGCTCGCGCAGCAACGTCGGGACGACCATGGCGCCGAAACAGGCTGAAAGCATCGGCAACAGCAGCGTGAAGCTGCCGGTCATTTCGATCACTAATACAATGCCGGTGATCGGCGCCCGCACGACCGCGGTGAAAAACGCCGCCATGCCGACGACGCCCGCTGCGGCGGGGCTCGTTTCAATTTTGGGGAACCAACCGCCCACGATCGTGCCGTAGATGACGCCGATCTGCGTGCCAACCGCCAGTAGCGGCGCGAAGAGGCCGCCCGGCGTCCGCGCCGCGTAGGAAACGGGACCGAGAACAAATCGGACGGCGAGCATCGCCAGCACCACCGGTACAGGGGCAAGTTGCGTGAGCGTCTGCTCCGTGAGCGCTTCGCCGCCGCCGACCCAACTTGGCGCCCACCACGCCAGGGCGCCGACTCCGCCGCCGACAGCGGCCGCTTGCAACTCCACTGGCATGCGCTTCACCAGCTTCGTTCCGACCGCTAATGCGCCCAAGATCGCGCGGCTGTAAACGGCCCCCAGGGCGCCGGCGATCAAACCAAGCGTCAGAAAAAACGGCAACGCCCCGACTCCAGGATACGGCGATTCCGGCAAGATGAAATCAGGGTCTTGTCCGAGGATCTGTCGGCTCACCGCGATCGCACTCGCTGAGGCGCCGAGAGTTGCAATTGACGAACGCGTGTCAAACCGTCGCAGCAACTCCTCGATCACAAACACGGCTCCGCCAATTGGCGCATTGAACGCCGTCGCCAATCCGGCGCCTGCGCCGGCGGCAAGGAGCGTTAGGCAATCGTCCGCATTACGCCGCCCTAGCCGTCCGATCAGGTGGGCGATGCTCGCCCCCATCTGCACGGTCGGCCCTTCGCGCCCAAGCGCGAGCCCGGCGCCGATCGCCAACCAACCGCCGAGGAACTTTACGGGAATGAGCCATAACGGCGCCGGCGACTCGCGATGATTCAGCACCGCCTCGACGTGGGGGATCCCGCTCCCCGACGCCTCGGGCGAGAATCGCCGCACCAGCCAGG
>JBGSMO010000050.1:0-5077 GCA_041740115.1 Pirellulales bacterium | reverse complement strand
GCGGCGGCGACGGCGTCCGAGACCGCCGAAGCGTCAGCCGCGGAAGCTGCCGGCTCGGAGTTGGCGCCTGTAGTAACGGATTCATCGGCGCCCACGACCGACACCTTGCCGCGCACCTCCAGCGCGCTCGACCGCTTGATGGCGGGCCATGCGCTCAAGTCATCGAAAGAAGCGAGCGACCCGAACGGCATGCCGACGGTCGACCGGGCCCGCTTCGTCCTGCGCGTCGAAGGCGCCATGAAGGCGGCCCAGCAGCGCGACGGCAAGATTCAAGTGCGGCTCAGCCCGCCCGACCTCGGTTCCGTCAAAATCGAACTCGCCATGCAGAACGGCGTGCTGTCGGCGAAGCTCGAAGCCGAAACCCCCGCGGCTCGCAACCTGTTGCTCGACAGCTTGCCGGCCCTCCGCGAGCGGCTCGCACAGCAAGATATTCGCATCGATAAGTTCGACGTCGACGTGCGCCGCGACGGCGGCGGTAACGACGGCAACGGTCAAGCGGATGATCGCGCCGCAGATCAATCAAACGAACGGCAAAGCGGTCGCCCGCGACCAACGGCGACGCGAGCCGCTTCGTTGCCGACGTCGATGTCCCGGGGCCCCGTTGGCGCCTCGTCCGCCGCGGCTGGACTGGACGTTCGCGTCTAACGGTTTCGAATCAAAGACACACGGATTCAGAGTGATCGCATGTCAGCAATTTCCGGAACCGGCAGCTCCTCGAGCGCCGTCACGAAGGACGCGTACAACGACCTCCAGATGGAGGACTTCCTGAAGTTGATGATCGCGGAACTGCAGAACCAAGATCCGCTCAACCCGATGGACAACTCGGAACTGGTCGGCCAGATCAGCCAGATGCGCGAGATCACCGCGACCGACAAGATGACCGAGACGCTCGATTCGGTATTGCTCGGGCAAAACATCTCCAGCGCGACCAACTTGATCGGCGCCGAAATCGATGCGATCTCCGACGACCAGCAAAAAATCACCGGCGTCGTCGAACGCGTCAGCGTCGCCGACGGGCAGCCGAAATTGCATCTCGATCTGAATCCGAAAGCTAGCGTCACCGGCGAAGAGGGCGAAATCGAAGCCGGCGAATACGAATACCGCGTCGTCTGGCAGAACGACAAGGGCGAGAGCTTTGCCGTCGATCCGCTGGCGACGACCGAGTCGAAGAAGCTCAAAGTCGAGGAGGACGGCGGCGCCGTGCTGTTGAGCAATCTGCCGGAGACGCTCACGACTAAGCAGATCTTCCGCCGCGTCGCCGGCTCGGAAGATTTTCATCTCGTGGGGCAAATTACTGATGCGAAGAAATCGACGTTCGTCGACAACACAAAGACCGAGGATCTCTCGAATCTGGTGTTGTCGGGAACGCCGCAAGAGATCAAGCCGCAGCGGACGTTCATCGTCAGTCTCAAGAACGTCGGCGAAATTCGACCTCAGGGGCTGTAATCCGAAACAATTCGCCGTCGCGGGTCGCGGGCAACCAACGCTGCGACTCGACGGCGTTCAATCGCCAATACATCAAACGCCCGAACCAGGGGAGAGTGAATCATGGGTCTACAATCAGCGCTCAGCACGGCACTTACCGGCATGACGGCGGCCGAAACGTCGATCGACGTCGCCGGCAACAACGTCGCGAACGCCAACACGGTCGGCTTCAAGGAATCGTCGGTCAATTTTGCGACGCAGTTTCTGCAGACGCAAAGCATCGGCTCGGCGCCGACGGGCAGCCGCGGCGGTACGAACCCCCGCCAAATCGGCCTCGGCGCCAAGGTGGCCGAAATCACGCCGAAGTTCACGCAGGGAACGATCGAGATCAGCTCGAACCCGCTCGACCTGGCCATTCAAGGCGACGGCTTCTTCATCGTCCAAGGTCCGCAGGGCGAACAACTCTACACCCGTAACGGGCAGTTCAAAACGAATGCCAACAACGAAGTCGTCACGCTCACCGGTCACCGCGTGCTCGGCTATAGCGTCGATGCGAACTTCGACATCCAGCCGACCGGGTTGTCGCCGATTCAGATTCCGCTCGGCGCCGCGGCGGTCGCGCAGGCGACGGAGAATGTGACCCTCAAGGGCGCCCTCAATCCGAACAGCACCGTCGGCACCATTCCAGAGATTATCCAGTCGGGCGTCTTAAGCGACGGTTCGCGCGAGATTCCAGTCGGCGTGCCCGATGCATCGCCGTTGGCGCGGCCGAGCGACGTGCTCACCTTTGGCTCGACGCCAGGCGCCGCCATCCCCGCAGGGACCTACAACTATCGCATCGTTTACGTCGACAGCTCCCTGAACGAAGGGCCGGCGTCGAATATTGCCGACATCGCACTCGGCGCCGGCGCGACGTCGATCGATCTCAGCGCCATTCCGCAACCGACGGATCCAGACTTCACGCAGATCCGCATCTATCGCAACAACCCGGCGGACAACACCGACTATCGACTCGCCGGGACGATCCCTATCGGCCCGCCGGCCACGTTCACCGACACGAACACCGCCGCGGCGATCGCCGGCCAGCCGCTGCTGAACGAAGATACCCTCGGCAACAACAGCTACAGCTACTACGTGACGTTCGTCAACTCCTCGACCGGCGACGAAAGCCGGCCGACGGCTAGATTCGGTCCGATTACGGCCGACTCGATCAACCAACCGCGCATTCGGCTCGATGACATTCCACAGCCCTCGCCGACCGGCGAGTTCGATCAGATTAGGATCTATCGGAACGTGGCGAACAATCCCACGGAGTTTTACGAAGTCGCGACGATTGGCACTGCGGTGTCCTTCATCGATTCGACGCCTGACGCCGACATCACAGGCAACCCTACGATTAACCTAGAAGGGCCGGGAATCAACTTCGGCATGCGGCTAGTAGACGTCGTCTCGCGCAGCGGAGCCGACTACAACCACTTGTTCGGCCTGGGTGAACTGGCATTCTCGGGCGACAAGGGAGGACGACAACTCGGCGAACGGACATTAACGATTACCAATAGCACGACAGTCCAGGATTTGCTCACGTTCATGGACGAGTCGATGGGCGTGTTGAAGTCGGCGCCAGAAGATACGTTTCCAGACACCGCGATCAGCTACGGCGGTACGCTCACCACCGACAGCCGACTACAGTTCACCTCGAACATGGGCATCGAGAATGCCCTCGGCATCGACCTCTCGGCATTCCGCTTCACGCCGACCGGCGGCGTGACGGAGGTCGTGCAGTTGCCCTTCTCCACGACTCAAGAGGCGAACGGCGAAGGCGCCACCGCCGACTTTATCGTTTACGACAGTTTGGGCACGCCGATCAACGTGCGCGTCACGACGGTGCTTGAGTCAATCGACGCGACCGGCGCCCGCTTCCGCTGGATTGCCACGTCCCCGCAGAATGCCGAAGAGACTGGCGTCAACATCGAAGTCGGCACCGGCGTCATCACGACCGACGGCGACGGCAAGTTCGTCTCGGCCACCGATGACCGCATCGCGATCGGTCGCGGACAGTCGCCCGCAAACTCGCCGCTGGAATTCCAACTCGACTTCAACCAGGTGACTGGTCTGGCGGAGGATGAGAACACGCTGGCAGCAGCGTCGCAGGACGGTTTCCCTGCCGGTACGCTCACCAGCTTCATCATCACCGAATCGGGCCGCATCCAGGGCGTGTTCAGCAACGGCAGCTCGCGCGATCTGGGACAGTTGCGGATGGCGCGGTTCGCTAACAACGGCGGCTTGCAGCAGATCGGCGACAACATGTTCAGCACCGGCGTTAACTCGGGTCTGCCGATCGAAGGCAACCCGGGGAGCGGCGGCATGGGCGCCGTCACGACCGGCGCCGTCGAGTTGTCGAATACCGACATTGGCCAGAACCTGATCGAACTGATCCTAGCGTCGACGCAGTACCGCGGCGGCGCCCGGGTGATCACCGCGGTCCAGTCACTGCTCGACGAACTCATGGCGCTCCGGAGATAGTAGAGATGCGCTAAACGCGATGGCGTTTCCTTGGTCATTCTGAGCGGAGCGAAGAATCTGGAATCTCATTTGGTTCGCCAGATTCTTCGCTTCGCTCAGAATGACGGGATCGTGGAGGCGCCGTAACGTTTGCGCCGGTTGTAACTCCCCTGCGGCCGGGAATTCCAAGCTAGACTTGTGCGCCCTCTCCGCCGCGCGGTGCGGTTTGTCGAGGGGGTTCCGCGCAAGGAATTCCCAACATGTCCGCCCCTGCCCACGCTCCAACGCCTGCCGCCGAAGCTCCCGCCAAGCGCGGCCCCGGCATCATGACCTTGGTGAAGGCGTTGGCGTTTGTCTCAGTGATCGTGCTGATCGAAGTCGCCGCCGCGACGGCGTTCTTGCCGTCGGCGGAAGAAACGCGAGAGACCGGCAAGCGGCTGGTCGCGGCCGCTCAGGGAGCTGACGCGGAAGTGACCGCAGCCGCCACCGAGGCCGCTGAAGCCGCAGGGCATGACGAACACGCCACGGCTACCAGCGAACATGCCGAGTACGCCAACCAGCCGACCGTCGAGCTCAGCCTGGGACCCTACCACGTCATCGCCTTTAACCCGTCGACCGGCGCCAGCATGAGCATCGACTTCGAGCTCTTCGGCGTCGTGCTAGCGGCCGATGAGCCCGAGTTCGCCGAACGATTCGGCCTGCATGCGAAGCGGCTGAACGAGCAAGTGACTATCGCCATCCGCGGGATGGAGTCGGCCGACTTCACCGATCCGGGGTTGGGCTTGATCAAACGGGTCGTTTTGGAGAAAGTCAACCGCGCTTTGGGCAAACCGCTGGTCCGCGAGGCGGTCTTCAGCGAGTTTGCCTTTATCGAACGTTAGGCCCGATCGCGTTGAAGCGCGACACGGCCGGGGTTCGATGAATAGTGAGAGGCGCCTTGGTCTCGAACGACTGCGACGCTTCGCGAGTCACGCCGGCGGAAGGAACTGCCTGCGTCGTCGCTGAACTTTTCGAAGGGAACGGATTCCATGGCTGACGAATCTCATCAAGTCGAACAGGATGAGATCGAGCAACTGTTGCGGCAGGCCCAAGAGGGCGCCGCGGCAGCGGCTCCGAAGCCTGCCGCGCCGGCGGCTCCTCCGGCAGCGGC
>JBGSMO010000041.1:0-2936 GCA_041740115.1 Pirellulales bacterium | reverse complement strand
GCGGCGGCGAGGCTGGCGGCCTCGGCGGTGCTGGAGGCTGCTTCGACCTTCACGCCAGGCAGGTGCGTTGCCAGCCAGTGCCGGCATTGCGACAAGGCCTGAGGCTTGCTGCAGACGCGGCGGATCTCGCTGCGGGCGCCGCGGCCCAGTAGGCAGTGATGGATCCGGAGCGGGACCTCGCCGCAGATTTGGACATGGATCGGCGTCGCGTCAGCTGAATCCGCCAGGCCGTTCATGCGGGCGAGACGCTCCAGCGAATCGGCGACGCGACCGTCCGTCGAGTTCTCGATCGGAGCGACGCCAAACTGGGTATGGCCTTGCTCCACCTCGTCGAAGATGCTGGCGATGGTGGCAACCGGGACGAGTTCGGCGCTCTGGCCGAAGTGGGCGATGGCCGCTAAGTGCGTGTACGTATAAGCGGGGCCGAGGTAGGCGACCCGAATCGGCTGATTCGCCGAGCGGATGCCGCTGAGCAGCTCGCGGAACACCGCCTGAACCGCGTTGGCTGAGAGTGGGCCGTCGTTGTTGTCGACCGCGTATTGCAGTATCGCCGGGTCGGCGACAGCTGACGCCGCTTGGTCGGCGGCAGTTTCGCCCCAAGCTTCAGCCAACTCGCCGTTAGCGATCGCGGCGGCAGCTCGTTCGTTCAGCAACTCGACGAGTTGCCGGTCGAGTTTGCGGAGCTGGGCGGCGGTGACTTTCTTCTGGGCCATGAGAGTTGAGCGGCGGTTTTTTCGCTAGTTTTCGGCTGCTGGCGGGGTGGCGTGGGCACGGATGTCAATCTGGCATTCGATTCCCACCGGAAAACTCCGGCTGCCAAATAAGTCGCTGCCAATGTGACAGTCTTTCAGGTGGTCGACAACCTTCTCGCTAAGTCTAGCCTATGACTTAAGTCGTTACGCAGTTGTTGGTTACGGAGGTCGGTGGGGGGGCTAAAGCCGACGGCACGACCTTTGCTTTCCTATGATCCCGTCACTTAGAAAACAACGCGGCGGCTGCCGTCGTGGCATGCTGCGCATCGCATAACAACACATCGTACGCGATCAACCTCCGATTTGGAGAGGAGACACAAACAAATGGCTAGCGGCGAAAAAATCATTGGCATCGATCTCGGCACCACCAACTCGGTGGTCGCCGTCATGGAAGGGAAGGAAGCGAAGGTCATCCCGAACCCCGAAGGAAACCGCCTGACGCCGAGCGTCGTGGCGTTTACCGACAAGGGCGAGGTGTTGGTGGGCGATCTGGCCCGCCGGCAGGCCGTCACCAATCCGACCAAGACCGTCTATTCGATTAAGCGGTTCATGGGTCGTCGGCACAACGAAGTCGCCTCTGAAGAGAAGATCGTCCCCTACAAAGTCGTCGGCGGACCCGAGGACTATGTGAAGGTCGACGTCGGGGGGCAGGAATTCACCCCGCCCGAAGTCTCGGCGAAGATTCTGCGCAAGCTGAAGGAATCGGCCGAAGCCTACCTCGGTCACAAGGTGAACAAGGCGGTCATCACCGTCCCGGCGTACTTTAACGACGCCCAACGCCAAGCGACCAAAGACGCCGGCCAGATCGCCGGCCTCGAAGTCGCGCGCATTATCAACGAGCCGACCGCGGCGTCGCTGGCGTACGGCCTCGACAAGAAAGCGCACGAGAAGATCTGCGTTTTCGATCTCGGCGGCGGTACGTTCGACGTCTCGGTGCTCGAAGTCGCCGACGGCGTCTTCCGCGTGATGAGCACCAACGGCGATACCCATCTCGGCGGCGACGATTTCGATGAGGAGTTGATTAAGTACGTCGCCAGCGAATTTCAGAAAGAGCAGGGGATTGATCTCCGCAAGGACCGCATGGCCCTGCAGCGTTTGCAGGAAGCGTGCGAGAAGGCGAAGAAAGAACTCAGCTCGGCGCAATCGACGGACATCAATCTGCCGTTCATTACGGCCGACGCGAACGGTCCGAAGCACTTACAGATCAACATCACCCGCGCTCAGTTCGAAAAGCTGGTCGATGGGTTGGTCGAGCGGTGCCGCGGTCCGGTCGTCCAAGCCCTAAAGGATGCGAAGCTGAAGCCGAGCGAGATCGACGAAGTCGTCCTCGTCGGCGGTTCGACTCGCATTCCGAAAGTGCAGGAGATGGTCAAAAGCATCTTCGGCAAGGATCCGCACAAGGGCGTCAATCCCGACGAAGTCGTGGCGATCGGCGCAGCGATCCAGGGCGGCGTCCTTTCGGGCGAAGTCCAAGACATCCTGCTGCTCGATGTCACTCCGCTCAGTCTCGGCATCGAAACCCTCGGCGGCGTGATGACGAAGCTCGTCGAGAAGAACACGACGATTCCGACCGAGCGGAAGCAAGTCTTCAGCACGGCCGACGACAACCAAACGGCTGTCACGGTTCGCGTGTTCCAAGGCGAACGCGAGATGTGCGCCGACAACCGGCTGCTGGGCCAGTTCAACCTGGAAGGCATCCCGCCGGCGCCGCGCGGCGTGCCGCAGATCGAGGTGAAGTTCGACCTCGACGCCAACGGCATTCTGAGCGTCGCCGCGAAAGATCTCGGCACCGGCAAGGAACAGACCGTCAAAATCGAGCAATCGAGCGGTCTTTCCGAGGACGAGATCAAGCGGATGCAGCAAGACGCCGCGGCTCACGCCGAGGAAGACAAGAAGAAGCGCGAACTTGTCGAAGCTCGTAATCAGGCCGACTCGATGGCTTACCAAATCGAGAAGACCGTCAAGACGAATGCCGACAAGCTGAAGGACTCCGACAAGCAGGCGCTTGAAGCGGCTGTTACCAAGGTGCGCGAAGCGGCCAAGGGCGACGACGCGGCGGCGATCAAGACCGCCGTGGCGGAACTTGAAGCGGCGTCGCACGCCATGAGCGAAGCGTTGTACAAGTCGGCGGCCGCCAGCGGCGGCGACGGCGCGACGGAAGGGGCCACGGCCCAAGCCGGCGGC
>JBGSMO010000022.1:0-31308 GCA_041740115.1 Pirellulales bacterium | reverse complement strand
GCGCTGACGAGAAGTATGCGGAAGGCCTCGCGGCGCTCCGGCGAGGCGACGCCGCGGCCGCGCTTGCGCCGCTCCGCGCAGCGGTCACCCTCGACCCGCAGCATCATGTGGCACACATCCAGCTTGGCGACGCGTTGCTAGCGCTCAATCAACCCGCCGCCGCTGTAAGAGCGTATCGCCGCGCCATGGAACTGGACGATTCGGCGGATGTGCGAATCGCACTGGCCGAGGCGCTGCTCAAATCCCAAGACGCCGCCGGCGCCGAGCAAGTCCTCCGCGACGGACTGAACGCGATGCCAGACTCTCCAGAACTCAATCTGACGCTCGGTATCGTGCTGCAAGCAAACGGTCGAGCAGCCGACGCAAAACCGTACTTGCAACGAGCTCGCGAACTCGGTCTGGCCACAAAATGAATGCGAAGCCAAAAGTCCAAGCGGAGGTTACTTTCGCTTGCCGACCTCGCTCTTCATGAACGCCAGCGCATCGCTGGCGAGCTGATCCTCGCTCTCGTACATCCGCCGCCAGATCTTGGTGGCCGCGGCGACTTCGGGCATCGCCAGGCCGAACGCCTCGACGACCATCCAGCCGTCGTAGCCGCTTTTAGCGATCGCATCGAAGTTTTCGGCCCAGCGGATGTTCCCTTGGCCAGGCGTACTGCGATCGTTTTCCGAAATGTGTATGTGCGCCATGAAAGGGGTCGCGGTGGCGATCGCGTCGGAGATGTTCTTTTCTTCGATGTTCGAGTGGAACGTGTCGTACATCAATTTGCAGCGCGGATGGCTGACGTCTTGCACGAACCGCGCGGCGTCCTTCATGCAGTTCATCATGTAGCACTCGAACCGATTGACCGCTTCGACGGCGAGCGTGACGCCCGTCTTCGCCGCATGCTCGGCGACCTCTAGCATTGTCTCCACGCCCCATTTCCACTCATCTTTGCTGGGACCGGCGCCGCTGAAGCTGCCGAGCGCCGAGTGGTACGGCCCGCACAACGTGACGGCGCCGAGCGCCTCGCAGCAATCGACCGCGAGCTTGTTCCCCGCGACGCCCTTCGCCCGAATCGCCGCATCGGGGCTGATCGGATTGTCGGCGTCGGTTCGCACAGTGACCGCTGTCCGCTCCAGCCCGGCGTCGTCGAGCCGCTTGCCCCACTTGCCGTAGAAGGCCTCGTCGAGTTCGAACATGGGGATCTCGACGCCGTCGTATCCCATCGCCTTGAGCCGATCGAGCACCGGCAGGATCGAATCATCGAGGTGGGCGGTCCAGAGCAGCAGGTTCATGCCGAACTTCATCGGGCGTCTCCACGCGGGAAGAGGGGAAAAGTCTTATAGCGCCGAGCAGCTTCGAGAGCCGGCTCGCGACCCATAACTTAATAGGCCCAGCCAATAAAAGCCACCGGCTCCGCCGGTGGACACGTTGCGTTTGCACTCACCGCCTGCGTGATTCGTCGACGGTCTGCGCCGGCGGCTTTTATCGTCGCACGCCGTCGACGTCGAGTAGCAGCGAGTTCGACATCGAGTTGCCAAACTCTTCATGCCCGTCGAACTGCCACACGACCTTCTTGGTCTTCGGCTCGACCTCGACCAGCGTCGGGTTCTCGGGACCCGCATGGCAATTGCCGATGACGTAGTTGCCGCTGGGCAAGACTTCGAGCGTCGTCACCCAAGCCAGCGTGATCCCCGCCAGGTCGTTCTGCTCCAGCTTCCAGAAAATCTCCTTAGCTGGGGTCACTTCAATGACGCTGTGCCCGTTGCCGGTGGAGATCAGGGTGTTTCCATTCTCCAGGCGGACGGCGGCAAAGCACTTGTTGCCGAACGCCTCCAGGCCGTGGCCCTCCGCGGCCGGCTTGCCGAACATTGGGATTTCGTACTCCCACACGACTTTGCCGTCGCCGTCATACTCGCGAACCTTGCCGTCTCCCTCGTGGCAAACGAGATAGTGACCGTCATCGAGCTTGCGGACCAGCCGCGTGTCGGTGTGGGGATGAGGATGGTCGACCTGGAGCGGAATCGTCTTCTGAATCTTCCCGTCGCGATCGATCTCGATGATCCGCGCCGGCCCCGATTCGGCAATCATCACGCCGCCATCGACCAGCGGCTGAAACGAATGGACCTCCACCGGCTTGCCGTCGTTGCCGCCCTGCTTGCCGGAATCGTACGACCAGACGACCTGGCCGTTCTCCGGCTCGATCTCAACAATCTCCGCGGCGCCGCGCTGCACCATGAAGTGGCCGTTCGGGAGTCGGTGAATATCGTGAATCCCGCCCCACGGCATCTCCCGTTCGACGGCGCCGTCGGTCCCGACGATCGCGAGACGATTCTCGCCTTGCGTGGCGAAGCGGTGACCGGCGGCTTGGCTAGTGGCTGCCCACGTTATCAATAGCCCGAAAGCGATCGCCCAAGATAGCCGCATGATGTCTGTCTCGCTGTAGTTTCGATGAGGTGCGATTCAAGATAGCTCGCGGCCGTTGAGGATAGGACGCTTACTCGTCCTCGTCCTCGCCGCCGCCGATCCGATCCTTCCCAATCCACTTCCGCAGCACTTCCGGAATCAGAATCGCACCATCAGGCTGCTGGCAGTTCTCCAGGATCGCGATGAGGGCCCGGCTGATCGCCACGGCGGTGCCGTTGAGCGTGTGGACAAAGTTCGTCCCCTTCTCGCCTTTCACCTTGTAGCGGATATCGAGCCGCCGCGCCTGGTAGTCGGTGCAATTCGACGTGCTGGTGACTTCGCCATACTCGCCGCCGTCGCCGCGGCCTGGCATCCAGGCTTCGAGGTCGAACTTGCGGTACGCCGGCCCGCCGAGGTCGCCCGACGCGATGTCGAGGACGCGGTACGGAATACCAAGGCCGTCGAAAATCTCGCACTCGAGTTCGCAGAAGTAATTGTGCATGTCCTCGCTCTGCTCCGGGAGCGTGAACGCGAACATTTCGACCTTCGTGAATTGGTGGACGCGATAGAGCCCGCGCGACGCGCGACCGGCGGCGCCCGCTTCGGTGCGGAAGCAGTGGCTGATGCCGCAAAGCTTGATCGGCAAGTCGTCGGCATCGATCGTGATCCCGGCGTACAGACCGCCGAGGGTGATCTCGGAAGTGGCCACCAGATTCAGGTCGAAGTTCTCGACCGTGTAAATCTGCGTCTCCGGCCCGCGAGGGATGTACCCGACGCCCGCCAGGATCTCACCGCGGGCGAGGTCAGGCGTGATCGTCGGCGTGAACCCTTCCTTCACGAGCAGTTCAACGGCGTACTGCTGCAGCGCCATTTCCAACAGCGCCGCTTCGTTCCGCAAGAAGTAGAAGCCATGACCCGCGATCCGGGCGGCGCCGGCGAAGTCGATCAGGTCGTGCTGTTCGCCGAGTTGGACGTGATCGAGCACCGGGAAACGCATTGGCGTCACTTGCATAGCGCCCTTACGCAACTCACGGCTCGCATCCTCGCCGCCGCGCGGAGACTCAGGATGGGTCATGTTCGGTAGGCTGCGATAAATGGCTCCCGCTTCGGCGTCGATCCGCTCGTGGTCGGCTTGCTTCGCCTCTTTCAGTTCGCGGAGCTTCCGACCCTCTTCCTTACTGGCTTCCCGTTCGGCGTCGTCTTTCGCCTGACCAATCGACTTGCTGACGACGTTGGCCTGCCGTGAGAGTTCTTCGATTTCCTGCTGCAGCGAGCGGCACTCGGTTTCGAGTTGCACGAACCGGGCCACGTCGGCCTTCATGCCGCGGGCGGCGCAGTTCTGCTGAACCAACTCGGCGTTCTCAAGAATAAAGCGCTTATCAAGCATTGGGGGGGATGCTTTCTTAGTTTTCAGAACTTCAGATTTTAAACCGCCAAGGACGCCAAGGACGCCAAGGGAAGAGAGGAGATTGAATCTGCACCAATCGGCTCTCAACAACCTTGGACATGCCCTACGGCATAAATTCACTCAGCGTCGTTGATCACTCTATCAGTATTCCTTGGCGTCCTTGGCGTCCCTTGGCGGTTCAACCGTTTTTCTTAATCGCCGCCAACTCCTGCCACAGCGCCGCGCTCGCGCGGATGCCGCGGTGGTAGTCGTCGAGCGAAAATTTTTCGTTGGGGCTGTGGGGATTGTCGTCGTTTTGTCCCCAGCCCAATAGCAGCACGTCGGCATTGAGGACCGACGCGAATTTGTTGACGATCGGGATCGACCCGCCTTCGCGGATGAAGACCGGCCGACGTTCGAAGCCCTTCTCGACGGCGACGGCCGCCGCCTGCAGGTAGGGGCTATCGAGCGGCATCACGATGCCTGGCGCGCCGTGGTGTTCCACCAGCTTCATCCGAATGCCGGGGGGCAGCAACTCTTCAAGCCGCTTCTTCAGCCCCGCCGCCACTTTGTGGGGATCTTGGTTCGGCACCAAGCGGCAGCTGAGCTTTGCGGTCGCCTTCGCCGGCAGCACTGTCTTGGCGCCAGCGCCTTGATAGCCGCTGGTGAGGCCGTTGACGTCGAGTGTTGGCCGGGCCCAACGGCGCTCAATCGTGCTGAACCCTTTTTCGCCGGCCAGATGCTCGACGCCAAGTTGGGCTTTGAACCCTTCCTCGTCGAACGGCAACGCCGCGAACTCCGCCCGCTCTCGTTCGGTGAGGTCGGCCACGTCGTCGTAGAATCCAGGAATCGTCACCCGCCCGTCGGCGTCGACCAGGGCGCCGAGCATCTTCGCCAAAGCGTTGGCCGGGTTGGCCACGCCGCCGCCGAAGACGCCCGAGTGCAAATCTTGCTTCGGTCCGAGCAACTTCAACTCAAAGTACGCGATACCTCGCAATCCGTAGGTGATGGCCGGCACGCCGGGGGCGAACTGGCTCGTATCGCTGATGACGACGCAATCGCAGGCGAGCTTCTCCGCGTTGTCTTTAAGAAACGCCTCCAAATGCTCGCTGCCGACCTCCTCCTCGCCTTCGATCAGCAACTTGACCTGCAGCGGCAATTCGCCGACGGTCGCCAGCCACGATTCGATGCTCTTCACATGGGTCAGCATCTGCCCTTTGTCGTCGGTCGCCCCGCGAGCAAAGACCTTGCCGTCGCGGATTTCCGGCTCAAACGGCGGCGTTTTCCATTCCTCCAGAGGATCGGGCGGCTGGACGTCGTAGTGGCCGTACACCAGCGCCACCGGCGCGAACGGAACGGGGGGCGACTCGGCGTAGACGATCGGGTGCCCGCCCGTTTCGATCAGGTGGACCGTGAGGCCAAGCTTTACTAAGTGATCGCGGAGCCACTCGGCCGCGAGGCGGACATCAGCCTTAAACGCAGGATCGGCGCTGACGCTGGGAATTCGCAGCAATGCCAGCAAATCACCCTCGAACTGGCGGCGGCGGTCGTCGATATGCTGAAGCGTTTGAGCAAGCACGGCGGTTCTGGCGTCGGAATGGTGCGATTGTCCGGGCCGTTTGGCCAGGGGGAACGCAACCAATATAATGGGCCCACTCTCCCTGCACTACGCCCATCCAGGCCCCGAGAGTCTGGCAAAACGACGCGAGTAGAACCATGTTCCCCGAACCCGATGATGAAACCGTCGTCGTCGTGGCGCCGAAAAAGCAAACCACGCCCACCCGACAAAGCCAGCGGCAGCCCCGCTACAACGTCCTCCTGTGGGACAGCGACGGACATACGTTCGACTACGTCGAAAAAATGCTCCGCGAGCTCTTCGGCCATGAAAAGCAGCAGTGCGAAGAGATCGCCAAGTCGGTCGACGCCGACGGCAAAGCGGTCGTCCTGACCACCACGATGGAGCACGCCGAGTTGAAGCGAGACCAGATCCACGCCTACGGCAAGGATAATCTTGAAGGAAGCAAGGGTTCGATGTGGAGCACCATCGAGCCGGTGGAGTAGCGATGAAGCTGAAGACCGTCACGCTCGGTTGCAAGGTCAACCAATACGAAACGGAGTTCGTCCGCGAGGGATTGCTCGGCATCGGCTACGAAGACGCCGTCGACGAGCAGGCCGCCGACCTCTGCATCGTCAACACCTGCACGGTGACGAATGAAGGCGACTCGAAAAGCCGTCAGGTGATCCGCCGACTCGCGCGCGAGAACCCCGCGTCGAAGATCGTCGTGATGGGGTGCTACGCCACCCGCGCGCCGGAAGAAGTCGCCGCTCTGCCGAACGTCTCGGAAGTCGTCACCGACAAGCGCGAGCTTCCCGACCTGCTCGGTCGCTTCGGCGTCATCGACGTTCCCACCGGCATCAGCGGGTTCGCCCGCCGGCATCGGGCCTATGTGAAGGTGCAAGACGGTTGCATGCTCCGCTGCAGCTTTTGCATCATCCCTTATGTGCGGCCGAACCTCGCCAGCCGTCCCGCCGCTCACATCGTCGACGAAGTCCGGCGTCTGATCGACGCCGGGCATCGCGAGGTCGTTCTCACCGGTATCCACCTCGGCCACTATGGCGTCGACTGGAACCGCCGTCTGCCGAAGGAGCAGTGGACCCGCCTCTCGCATCTGGTTCGCGACTTGGCCACTCTTCCCGGCGACTTCCGTATTCGGATGTCGAGCATCGAAGCGACCGAGGTGACCCGCGAACTGATCGACGTCATGGCCGACCATCCCGACAAGGTCGCCCCGCATCTTCACATCTCGATGCAATCGGGAAGCGACGGCGTCCTCCGCCGGATGCGGCGCCGCTGGGGCGCCCAGCGCTTCGTCGACCGCTGCGGCCTGCTGAAAGAACGCCTCGACCGCCCGGCCATCACCACCGACGTCATCGTCGGCTTCCCCGGCGAAACCGACGCCGAGTTCGCCGAGACGCTCGAAGTCTGCCGTCAGGCCGGCTTCTCGAAGATCCACATGTTCCCCTTCAGCCCCCGCCGCGGCACGCCGGCGGCGGAGATGGCGGATCAAGTCTCGAAGCAAACCAAGCACGACCGCGGCGTCGAACTCGCCCGCGTCGAAGCCGAACTGCGAGCCGAATACTACGCGTCGCTAGAAGGGATGCCCCTCCGCGTCCTGGTGGAATCTCCCCTGGAGCAACAAGAATCCAACCAGCGAGCCGAGGGGTTCATCCCCTCGGCCCCCCAACACATCGGCACCTCCTGCCGCTACGCTCCGGTGGCGCTCCCCGCCGACCAAGCCCCCATCGGCGAATTCGTCAACATCATCGCCGGCCCCGCGCAGGGCAACCACCTAACGGCAGAACTAGCCGCCGCACCGCTCGCCCTCACACGGTAATCGCCCGCGCCGCCTGCTCGCACAGTTCGCGGGCCTCGGCCAACGTCGGCGCTTCGGCAATCGCCCGCACGATCGGCTCCGTATTACTCGGCCGCACGAGCAGCCACTCCCCGTTGGGCCAATCAAGCCGTAGCCCGTCGAGCGTATCTGTCGCCACGCCGGTGAAATGCCGCTCCAGCCTCGCGAGCGCTCCAGGAATCTCCGCACTCGGCACGGCGATGGTCGTCTTGTAAATCGCGTACGCCGGCAACTCATCGGCCAGCGTGCTCACCGGCATGTCGCGAGCCGCCATCAAATCGAGCACCAGCGCCATGCCGACGAAGCTGTCGCGCACCAACCCGACTCGCGGGTCGATGACGCCGCCATTCCCCTCGGCCCCCAGCAGTGCCATCGTTTCGAGCATCTTGTCAACGACGTTCGCCTCGCCCACCTTCGAGCGGAAAAACGGCACGCCATATTTCGCCGCGATATCTTCGCTCATGCGACTCGTCGAGCAATTGGTGACGATCGGCCCGCGCAACCCGCTGCGCAGCACATGCTCGACGCAAAGCGCGGGCGTCTTTTCCTCGCCGATGTAACGACCGCGCTCGTCGATGATTGCCAATCGATCAGCGTCGGGATCTTGGCAGAACCCAATCGCCGCTTGCCGCTCGACGACGCTCTTCAACACGCCGGCAAGATTCGCTTCAGTCGGCTCGGGCGTGTGAGCAAACGCCCCATCCGGCGTGGCGCCGAGGATGATCGACTCGCAGCCGAGATGATCGAGCAACGCCTTGCCAAGGACGCTGCCGGCGCCGTGATTCGCGTCGAGCAGCACGCGGAAGCGCTTGCTGCGGATGCGGTCGACGTTGCATATTTGTTCGATGAGGCGGAGGTGGGCGCTGGTGGTGTCCTTGAGTGGTTCAATCTTGTTTAAAGCCGCTCCGGCCGGTCGTTGACCGGCGGCTCCAGAACTCGCGCGGTAGCGATCGAGCACTCGTTGACCAGCAACCGCGGGGATCACGCGCCCCTCGGCGCTGAAGAGTTTGATCCCGTTATACTGCGGCGGATTATGGCTCGCGGAGATCTGCACGCCGCCGGCTGCCTTCAAGTCGCGTACGAGTACGCCGACCGTCGGCGTCGACGCCGGCCCCGCATCAAAAACCTGTCGGCCGCCGCCGGTCGCTGCGATCGCGGCGCCGATCACTTCGGCAAACATCGCTCCCGACGCCCGGCCATCCCTTCCAATGACGACCGGCCCTGTCGGCAATTCCTCCGCGAAGGCCGTCGCGTACCGCCGCGCCACTTCGTCGGTGAGCGATTCCCCCACAATGCCGCGGAGGCCGGAAACGCTGATGATTGGTTCAGGGGGCATGCTATCTGCCATTCTGAGATTTCAAGTCATTCCGAGCGGAGCGAGGAATCTAAGCGGACTCTTCGGAGAACCTCTGAGTGACAGGGTTCACCCCCCACTCCAACTCGCCGCCGTTATAATGGATTAATGCCCGACAAGAAACCGACCTCCCGACGCGACTTCCTCCGCGGCCACGGCATCGCCCGGACGCTTCTCGACGCCGCGCGCGGGGTGGCCGGCACGGCCGCGTCGTCGTTCGACAAGAAAGAACTGGCGGCCTCTACCGGCAATTCTACCGCCGTCCGCCACCGCACCTCTGCCGACGTGGCCCACATCCAAACGAGCCGCCGGGCAATGGCCTGCGAATTTGCCATCGAATACCACGCCGCCGACGGCGCCGACGCCGCAGCCGCGGCCCTGGAAGGGCTCGATCTCATCGAGCAGTTGGAGAATCAACTCTCCGTCTATCGCGACCACACCGAGGTCGCCGAGATCAACCGCCTGGCCGCCCAATGCGCGGTGAGAGTGGAACCTCGGCTCTTTTCGCTGTTGGAACTTTGCGACTGGATTCACGCCAGCACTCACGGCGCCTTCGATATTACCAGCGGCCCTCTCTCGCGAGTCTGGGGCTTCCACAAACGCGAAGGGCGCCTTCCCTCGCAAGACGAGATCGACGCCGCGATCCTGTCGGTCGGCTTCAATCATTTGCAGCTCGAACCGACCATGCAGACGATTCGCTTCGGCCGCCCTGGCGTCGAAATCAACTTCAATTCGATCGGCAAAGGCTACGCCCTCGACCGCGTCGCCGAGTTGATGTCCGAACGCGGCGTCGACGACTACCTCGCCCACGGCGGCCGCAGCAGCGTGCTGACCCGCGGTCGCGATCGCGGGGGCGATACGGCAGGCTGGAGCGTTTCGGTCCCCCACCCGCACGAGCTCGAACGCGCGGTCGGCGACGTCGTCCTCCGCAACCAGGCGCTTGGCACCTCTGGATCCGGCACCCAGTTCTTTGAAATCGAAGGCCGCCGCTTCGGCCATCTCATCGACCCCCGCACCGGCTCGCCTGCCAGCGGAGTTTACACCGCCACCGCGGTCGCCCCTACCGCCGCCGAGGCCGACGCCCTTGCCACGGCGTTCTATATTCTCGGCCCGGGCGGCACGTCGGAATACTGCGCATCGCACCCCGAAGCTGGCGCCATCCTCGTCTGTCCGCGCGAGGACGATCCCTCGGGGCAACTATTTGACGTTCACACCTTCAATCTCCACGACGGCCGCTGGTTGCCGGCCAGCACGGCTTGATGCGGCCAAGGTGAAGACTGGACAGGATGACAGAATTTTTTGGATCGACGTGATTAATTGCAGTATGGGCCGGAATGGGTCGCGGACTTCGGGACTTCAACCGCTTTTGATCCAGTCGATCTCCTACCATGCTGTGATCCTGTCAAAAAACAGCTCGACCTTGCTTCAGAATGCCCTGCGCCCAAACCGACGAGAGTAATAGCACGCGCCCCGATCGCACGGCGCGGGTATACTACCTCACCCTCTTCAGCAACCATGACCAACCGCTGCGAGGCCGCGTGCTTGCGACGCTTCTTCATCCCGGCAGCTACCTCGGCATCTTCCTACTAATGGTGCTGACCGGGTGCGGTCTGCCGATACCCGAAGAAGTCTTCATCATCGGCGCCGGCGTGCTGAGCGCTAACGGCGAATTGCGTCCCGAGCTTGCCTTCCCCGCTTGCCTGCTTGGCGCCTTGGTCGGCGACGCGGCGATGTACGCCATCGGCTACCGCTTCGGCCACAGTTTGCTCAATCGCCATCCGAAACTCTCGAAGCTCGTCGGCGCCAATCGCGAGGAATACTTTGAGCGAGCCGTCGAGCGGCATGGTTTCAAGGTGCTGCTCCTCGCTCGCTTCATGGTCGGCGTTCGCGGCCCCGTCTATCTCGCCGCCGGAGTGGTACGGATGCCGTTTCTCAAGTTCCTGCTCTGGGACTTGGTCTGCGCGACCTTGGTGGTCGGCGCGTTCTTCGCGCTCGCCTTCTTCTTTGGCGAAGAGATCGCCGACTTGCTGACCGACGCCGAGGTCGGCCTCACGGTGATCGTGCTGACGATCGCCGCGGGAATCGCCTTCGTCGCGCTCCGCCGTCATCGCCGACGGCTGCTGGAGCAGGTGATCGTCACCGCAGGCGAAGCACCGACGGCCGCGGAAGTGAAAGCGGAAGCGGAAGCCGAAGCGGAAACGCCTCAACGCGAAGCATCATAAGAAGACTCAAACCTTGCGGCTCCCTCCCCCTTGTGGGGAGGGCTGGGGAGGGGGGCGGAACGCTGGTACACGCATCGAATCACCCCTCCCTAACCCTCCCCCTCAAGGGGAGGGAACCAGAAGTTGAATGCGTAAATTACTCGCCTTTTAATCCCACCACCAAACAATCTTCCCCTCCGCCGGCGCCGCACGACGCGACGTCTTCGCCGCCGTCAGCTTCCCGGCCGAGTCAGCGTCGCCGGCCGACACCTGCAAACTCTTCCCCCCATCCACCCAGACGCCGCCGCTCACGCCGGCGATGATCTGCCGCCCGCCAATCACCCGGTGATTGATCACCGTCTCCACTGCCTTCGGCGCCGGCGACTTCGGCAATCGCAGCCGCTGCTCGTCGAGCAGCAGCGTCGGCGACCAACCGACTTTCTCGGCCAGCCCCTCGCGCTCAATGACCGCAAGCGCCAGCGCCACTTCAAACACCCGCTCCAACTCGCCGTACACCGGGTATTTGAGCGACAGCGCATCGAACTCCTGCGTGAACGACTCCGCAAACTTCCGATTGAGGTCGTCAGACTGACCTGTATGGACCCGCTCGCCGCGGGCGGCGAGCATCTCGTTCTCACTCAGCACGCAGATGCAGCGCTCCGGCAGGGCGAACGCGTCGTGGGCGTCGCTCGTCTCCACGGTCGACGCGGGCATCGAGAACCACCACCGCAGCACCGCCATCGGCGGCGGCGAGCCGCCGGCGCCGTTGCGCACAGTCGCCAGGTAGCTTTTCACGCCCGGCACGCCCTCAGCGAGCCCCATGCCGATCAACTTCATGTGGTAATCGGCCGCGAGCAACAGCGACGCAATCCGCGATCCTTCGTCAATGTTGTAATACTCGACGTCTTGGATCCCGAGCGTGTCGCGCAGTTCCGCCAGCCACTTCCGCCGACCGCTCGGCTCCAGCGGCTTGGCCGCCGAAGCATTCAAGAATTCCTGCGTCTGCGCCAGCGCTTCCTGCCGCGGCACAATCGAGCAGCCGAACGCCGTCGATCTTTCGCTCCGCTGCCGCCGCCAGAGCGTGAGCAAATCGTCCAGCCGCACTACCGGTCGGCCCGTCTCCAACGACACGAGACCTCCCTGCGGCGAGCCGGTCCAATCGCCCGCTGGCCCCGCCAGCACGAGGTCACCCGTTTCGGGGTAGGCGAACACATAGCTCACGCGCTGCAACCCGGCGAGCGACAGCATCGCCGGATCGAGCGGGACATGTCGCTCCTGACAATCAGCAATCGCCGCTTCCAGCTTCGATAGCGATACGAAACGCAACTCACTCGCCTGCCGCGCCCGATCAAGTTCGTCCACGCCCTCCGCTTTCGCCGCCGCCGCTTGCGGCTTAGCGGCTGACGCTGCAACCGTCGCGGACGTTTTGGTCGCTACATCGCTGGAACGCAGCCCGCGGCTGCGCGCAGCGGTCAAACCGGCTTGTTTCGACGACGGCTCGCGAAACTTCAACGCCCCGGCAGCATCAACGTACACCCCGTTCGGAAACGGCTGAATATCCCCCTCGCCCGTGCCGTTCTCCAGCCACGATTCGTTCTCGACGGTCGACGTGATCAGGTCGATCAACGAATCGAAGTCGGCCAGCGCCGACCCGCCGCCATTGTTCGAGTTGGCGCCATTGCCGTTGTTGACGCCCGGCAAGGCAAGACCGCCGTTGTCAAATACCGCATTGAACGGCTTCGCCTGATTAGGGCCCGCGCCAGGATTCGCTCCCGGCAATTGCCCCGGCGGCTGTCCCGCTTGCTGGGCCCGCGCCACGGGCTGAGAAAGAGTGACAAGCAAAGACGCCGCGACCAGCGCAAGCGCCCACTTCAGCCGCAAGAATGTCGCCATGATCAGCCTCGCTCGTGAACTGTTCCAAATCTCGAGCCCGTTGCGAGATTCGATTCTCATGGATCACGGCATCGCCGGCAAGCAATCTTGCCGCTTCCGGCACATTTGGCAGTCAAACTTCCCCTAAAAACAAAAAAACGGCCCCCTGCTTACATCGCAGGGGGCCGTTCGATTTCTCGCAGACTCATCGCACTGCACCGACGACGCCCAATGATGGCGTCAAGTCAGTTCAGTTGCAGCCGCAGCTCGGGGCAGCCATTTCGCAGCCGCACGAGGCTTCGCAACCGCAGCTCGCTTCGCAGCAGCAAGCGTGCTTGGCGGCCCAACGGGCCTTGATGCGGGCGAAGATGCAGTGCTTCTTGCAGGGCGAGCAGCAGTCATCGGCGCAACCGCAAGACGGCTCGCAACCGCAGCTGGCTTCGCAACCGCAAGAGGGCTCAGCGGCGCAACCGCAGCTCGGCTCAACCGCGCAGCCGCACGAGGGCTCGCAACCGCAGCTCGCTTCGCAGCACGAAGGAGCGCAGCAGTGCTTCGCGGCCATGCGGGCCTTCAGGCGGGAGAAGAGGCAGCACTTCTTCGGCGCACAACACGGGTCGCAACACGACGGCTCGCAGCCGCAGCTCGGTTCGACGCAGCCGCAGCTTGGCTCGGCCGCGCAACCACAGCCGCCCATGCCCCAGGCATGAGCGTTGGTCGCGAAAGCCAACGCCATAGCGACGCCCAGCGTCGACAACAGGTAACGTTTCATCGGGAGGCTCCTGAAAAACTGGTGGGGAGGACAATGGTTGCGTCGGGGCTCACCCCAGTCGTCTCGCCCGCGCCCCGTTTAGGTGGGATGGCGCCGATGCGATAGGTACGACGTGAAGGCCCGCTCACGCAACAAAGACTCACGTGAGTACTGCTGATATCGTCGGTGCTAGCGGCAAGCCTTCACCCGTTTCGCTAAATCACTTAAGCGAAAAACCCAACGTAGTCCGGATTTTCTCACACTAACGGACGCGCCCGTCCTAACGCTGTGGCGGGTGAGAACGATTGCGCAGCCGTAACGGCGGTACGCGGCGGGAAGAGAAGTAGAACCTCCCCGCATTTAGAGATTTGCAACCGTCCCCGCGCCGCCGCTCCAGACAAGCGAAGTCCCATCGGAATTCGCCCCGCGCTTGATCATCCCGATCGCTTGCGGTCCAGCGGCTCGCGGCGACCAACAACTGCTCGTCACGCGCCCGACGACCTGCTCCCCGTGAAGTAGCTCCGCCCCAACTGCCGGCACGGCGTCCCCCTCAAGGCGAATCGCCGCGAGTTGCTTGTTCACATGCCCAAGCGCATCGATCCGCGCCACGGTCTCCTGCCCAAGATAACAGCCCTTGCGAAAGCTGATCGCCTGGGCGTCGCGCGCAACCTCCTGCGGCAGATTCGATTCATCGAAGTCGACGCCCCACAGTGGCCAGTTCGACTCGACCCGCACCGTGTTCCACAGCGTCTCGCTGCCAAGCGTCGCTCCCGCCGCAATCAACTTCGCTTCAATCCCGGGAGCCGAATTCGTGGAACATCCAATCAAGTACCCGCCAATCCACGGCACTTCGCACCACGCAACCTGAACCGCAACGCCAGCAACATCGAACGCCCGATGAGCCCAAGCCGCCGACAATTCTCCGACGCCGACGCCGATCACCCGTTCCAACGCACCCGTCGCTTGTTTGCCGAATAGCAGCATCCACGCCACTTCCAGCGACTTGTCGCTCAGCGCCACATCCTCCCGAATGATGTACCGATCAAGCTGCGAAATCAGCCGCCCCGTCGTCCCGGGAACCATTAAGATCTCAATCGCGTCCGTCCCGGCCAGCAGAAACCCGTGCGCAACAACCTTCCCCTTCACATCAGTAAAAAACGCCTCGCACCCCTCCCCAACCTTCAGCCGCTTCACATCGTTCGTACACATGTTGTGCAGAAACGTCGCCCGGTCGTTCCCCGCCGCCCGCACCGTCGACCAATCGCGCAGTCGCACGACGCCCGCCCCCGCGATCGCCGCGTCGTACTCAAGTTGCAGAGCTTCGTCGTTCATCGTTACCACTCTTCCCGCACAATCGGCCGCGGCACAAGCCGCTGCGCCTCTTCGATGATGACGCAATGCTCCCGCCCCGCCGCCAGCCGGGCCAGTTCCACGTCGCTCTCGATGGCCGTCATCCCGAGCGACTCCACTACCTCGCTCGGCAAGCGGCTTCGCAAGTAAACCGGTCCCTCCTCGAGCGCCTTCGCCAGCAAGAGCGCCGGATGGGCCTCGTTCGCTTCGTCGCGCGACAGCTCCCGCTGCACCTCGCCGAAGTCAACCGCCTCGCGCAATCGCTGCAACGGCCCAGTCGGCGGCGTCGCCAATTCGCTGCAAACCGCAATCGCCCCGCGCGGCGCCACCACCAAACTCGCCGCCGCCACGGCTCGCGCCAAATTGTCCCACGTCTGCTCGCGCTCATCCCCCGCCACGGCAGCGATCACCAAATCCCCTTGCTGCGCCGCCGTCCGTTCCCAAATCTCGCGCGTCAGTTCCACGCCGGCCCGCTGCACTTCATCCGGGTCACCCGCCAACACCGCCGCCACGCCCCCATGGGCGCCCGGCACGACGCTCACCGTCATCTGCACCCCCAGCAGCCATCCCGCCTCGTCCGCCTCGGCCCGCAGCCGCTTCTGCACCTTCGGCGATTCGTTCCCCGATTCCAACCGCACTCGCGCCGTCGTCTCGCGATTGGAGAACTGCGGAAACAACCCCGCGAACTTGCTCTCTTCGTGCTGTCCCCCCTCGGGCAATCGCTGCGCCGACACCGGCAGCACGAGATCGGCCTCCGCGAGCGTCCGGTTCAGCCGCAGCGGTTCCTTCGCGGCGTTCACCCCCACCATCGCAATCTTCAACTCGTCGTCGGGATCGTGTAGTTCGAACTTCACCCCTTCGGCGTTCAGTGCCGCGAGCTCGTTCTCCAGCGCCTCGCGCTCTTCGATCTTCTGCAGCGAAACGATCGTGATCATCGCGGGCGGCACCCCCGCCTCGAGCAGCGCCTCGACGGTTCCGCGCAGCACGCTGTTCGCGTGCGGCACATCGCCGGCGAATGCGATCGCCACCGTATCGCCTGGCGCCGTCGCTACCACGAGTGGCGGGAACCCCTTCGGCGCTGCCAGCGCAGCCCGCACCCCGGCCGCCGGATCGTCGAGCGTCGGATGCTCGTCGCTCTCCGCCGACAGCAGCGTGTAATCCTCCAGGGGCAGCTCGCATTGCGCCGCCATTCCAAACCGAAAGGTCGCCATCAATTACCTGAATTAAAGTCAACGAGCTAAAACGTCGGACTCTGGCCACTTACTCAAGCGAACTGCAAAGTCGTTCTTTTTGAACGGCCAAGGACGCCAAGTTTCGCCAAGAAGAACCCTCCTCTCCCCGCTTTCCGTTGCGCCTTAGCGTGAGATCTCCACAAGAGTCGTCCCACGCAAAGGCGCGAAGGCGCAAAGTAAGTGAGATTCAATTCCCCTGCATTTCCTTGGCGCTCTTGGCGTCCTTGGCGTCCATGGCGGTTAGTCTTTGATTTGCTGTTCCCGGACCACCTGCCCCGCGGGGTTTATGGCCCCACCGCCTTTTGGTAGGTTGCCAAGTGACTACAAGGATGTGCAACTCCCTGCCAATTATCAGTTTATCCCGTCCGCCGCCCAGTGGGCTCGCGGACCAAACTTCGAGACCCTGCCATGGATGTCCCCGGCGTCTCCTCCAAACCGCTTCGCGGCTTTGCCTTCCCCTACGCCTGCGTTTTCGCCCTCGCAATCGTCGCCACGCTCGCCCTCACCACCGGCTGCAGTAGCTCCAGCGCCCCCGCCGGCGACGACCCCGCCGAAGTCCGCGGCGCCGAAATCGCCGACAAAATGCTCGCCGCCTACCGCGACGCCCGCAGCTATACCGACAGCGCCACCTACGTCCAGTCGTACTCCTACCGCGGCGAAGGGGTCGAGCGCGAACTCCCCTTCTTTGAGATGTCGCTCGCCTACCAGCAGCCGAACTTCATCCGCCTGCGCTTCGACGAAGCCCTCCGCACCGACGAGGGAACGGCCCGCGGGTTCGACATCGCCGCCAACGGCACGGTGATGCGCGCCTCCGCAGTCGAACTCCCCGGCCAACTCCTCGAAGCCAAAGCCCCCGCCGCGATCACCGTCGAAAATTTCCTCCCCGATCCCCTTATTCGCGAAGTCTTCAACAATCGCTCGGTCGGCGACGTCTTCCCTCAACTCGCGATGCTGCTGAACGACGACGAAGAAACGCCCGTCTTCCCCGAAGACGAAGCCCCGCGGCTGCTCGACGAAAAGATGCTCGGCGACCGCAACTGCTACCGCGTCGCCACGACGAGCCCCAAGGGGAAGCGCATCTTCTGGATCGACGCCAACAGCTACGTCCTCCGCCGCATGGAACTTCCGATCGATGGCGACCGCCGGCAGTTCGATCCCGAGAACCAGTACGCGAATCTCGCCGTTTGGATCGACTTCAAGGACCCGACGTTCAACGCCAAGATCGACGGCGAGACATTTGCGAAGGAACTCGCCGACGGCGACCAACTGGTCCGTCGCCTCATCCCCGCCCCGCCTGCGGCCCCCTCCGAGCGACTCGGCGAAGAACTCACGGAGTTCAAGTTCGAAACCCTCGACGGCCAGCCCGTCACGCCCGCCGATCTCAAAGGCAAAACGGTCCTCCTCGACTTCTGGCAAGTCGATTGCGCCCCTTGCAAAGCCCACACGCCCGATCTCGAAAAGGTTTACCAGCAACTCAAGGACAACGACAAATTCGCCTTCTACGCCGTCAGCGTCGACGGCAAGAACCGCGTCCCGAACGAAATCGCCGACCGCACGCTGAAAAACTGGGGCGGCACGTTTCCTGTCCTCCGCGATCCTGATTTCACCGCCGAGAAGCTGCGTGTCGCGGGCACCCCCACGCTCATGCTCCTCGGCCCCGACGGCCGGCTGCAATACTTCCACATCCGCCAGCATCGCGATCCCAAGCAACTCGCGGAGTTGATTCAAAAAGTCGTAGACGGCGCCGACCTCGCCGCCGAAGCCCGCGCCGAGCACGAACAACTCACCAAGAAGTACGAAGCCGATCTCGCAGCCGCCACAGGCAGCGGCGACGTCCTCCAAATCAACGTCGCCCGTCCTGAATTTGGCGAGCGCGCCCTCCCGACGAAAGTCTCCCTCAGCGAACTCTGGCAAGCAAAGCCCGCGGAGATCAAAGCCCCCGGCAACTTCCTGATCATCCAGGACGACGGCGAAGAGCCGGCGCCACCCCGCATCCTCACGCTCGACGGCGGCGAGGCCATCGTCGAATTCGACCCCGCCGGCAAAGTCGTCGCCCGCCACGAAATCCCCGACAACGCTGCCGTCGCCAACGGCTTCCTCCGCACCGCCGTCGACAAGGCGGGACACCGCCTCGTCGCCGCCAGCGGCGTCGGTTGGCAGCAGCTGCATCTTTTCGATCACGACTGGAAGCCAACGCTCGCCTTCCCGAAAGACAAGAACCCTGGCATTGCCGATGTTCAGTTCGCGGCTCTCACGCCCGACGGCGAGCCGCAGCTCTACGTCGGCTACTGGGGAGGCGTCGGCGTCCAAGGTGTCGGCCTCGACGGCAAACGCCGCTGGGCCATTCGCTCCTTCAATCAGGTGGTGCAGCTCACCGTCGCCCCCGCCGGCTTGCCCAACTCAACCGACCCCAGCGCCCAAACGCTCTGGGGAACCAGCGACCGCGGCACCATCTTCGTCCTCGGCCCCGACGGCAAGCCGCAGCCCGAAATCGTCGTCGGCCTCCGCGAGATCATGCACCTCGCCATCCGCCCCGAACCACTTGAAGACACTGCCCAATGCGCCGGCCTCGCCGTCGAAACCGTCGGTCACTACGACGTCGTCGGCTTCGACCCCGACGGCGAAGTCCGCTGGCAGTACGAACTCCCCGTCGGCGAATACGCCCACCAAGTCGAGCGCATCCAGCCCGCCCCCCTCCCCGGCCACGGCCCCGCCTGGATGATCGCCGCCCCCGACGGCTCGATCATCTGGCTCGACCCGCAGGGCCAACTGATTGACCAATTCCGCTACGCCCAGCCCCTCACCGGCCTCTCCCTGACAAACACGCCCGAGGGTGCAATACTGTTGGTCTCCACGCCCGACAGCCTCACTGCTTGGAAATTCGGGGAAGGAACCGCCAAGGACGCCAAGAGCGCCAAGGAAGAGCAACAACAGTAGGGTTGCTTATCAATGATCGAACCAGATCCGGCCGTCGATGCCTTGGCAAAAGCGGCGATTGGTGCGGCGATTGAGGTTCATTCACTCCTTGGCGCTGGGTTTCTGGAGTCTGTGTACGAACAGGCCTTGGCGATTGAACTCGGTCTGCGCGGCATCCCGTTCCAACGTCAGCATCCGATCGCACTCACATACAAAAACGAGTTGGTAGGCGAGGCGAGATTGGACTTTCTGATTGGCGGCAAATTGATTCTCGAACTAAAAGCGGTTGATGCCATTCATCCGATCCACCACGCCCAAGTCCTCAACTATCTGAAAGCGACAGGCCTGCAGTTAGGCTTACTGATGAATTTCAACGTTGAACAAATGAAGGATGGCATCAAACGGATCGTCCTGACGTGATGACATTCTTCCTTGGCGCTCTTGGCGTCCTTGGCGGTTAAGTCTTCCGAAACTAAAACAAGGCCTCCAACCAAAACACACCCCCCCTTGGCGTCCTTGGCGTCCTTGGCGGTTCAAAAATGAATTTCTAGGAACCACGACCAATGCCCACCACCACCGAAAAAGTCCAGTCCCTCATCACCACGCTCCTCGCCGGCCGCGAAGCGAATCCCTCGCTCGAGCTGGTCGACTACCTCAACGCCATCCCCCGGCTTGATTCCCTCGCCAGCGTCCCCAGCGGCACGCCCGTCCTCATCCGCGGCGACGTCGACGCCAAGCCCGGCCCCACCGTCGGCGAGGGCGACATCCGCCTCCGTTCGATGGTCGACACGCTGAAGTACGGCATCGAGCGCGGCTGGAAGCAGATCATCTTCGGCCACATCGGCCGCGAACCCGAGAAATCACTATCCAATGTCGCTTCGCGGCTTAGCGAAATCCTAGGCCAGCCTGTCGAACTCATCACCGACTGGTTCGACGCGACGACCGGCACGATCCCTGACGCCGTGAAAGCAAAGATCGACGCCGCCAAGCCGGGCAGCGTCTTGATGCTCGAAAACACCCGCCGCTACGACATCGAGCGCGTCCTCTGGAAGGCGAAGCCCGCTGATGCTGCGAAGCTGGCTGAACCGCTCGCCAAGTTCGCCAACGAACTCGCCGCAAAGGTCGCCAAGATTTACATCAACGAGGCCCTCTCGGCCGGCAGCCTCGACGCGAGCTCAACGATCGTCCCCGCCGCGATGGACAAGGTCGCCCTCGGCAAGTACGTCGCCGGCGAGTTCGACGGCCCGATGCGCCAGTGCCTCAAAACCCAGCTGGTCGTCTTCAGCGGTCTGAAGATCGACAAGCTCGACGACCTCGAAGCGATGATCGGCCGCGGCACGATCCGCACCGTCTTCGCCGCCGGCTCGCTCGCCATGGCCCTCCGCAAAGCGATCGGCGAACTCGACGGCAAAGAAGTTTGCATCGGCGCCGCCGAGGAAGCCTCGCACGCCGACAAGCCCTACTTCATTCCCCGCGATCGCGTCGAGCAAGCCAAGAAGATGGTCAGCGACGGCCGCGCGAAGGGGATCGAATTCATCGTCCCCATCGACTCGGTGATCGAAGATGGCACGATCGTCGACGCGCTTCAGCCGGGCCAGCAACAATTCGACATCGGCCCGAAAAGCAGCAAGCTCTTTGAAGAAAAAATCGGCGCCTTCTGCGCCTCGGCTCCCAAGGGCGCCGTCGCCTTCCACAACGGCGTCTTCGGCATGTTCGAAGACGCCCGGTTTGAAGCCGGCACGAAGAACTTCATCCCGCAACTGAAGCGGATGAAAGACGCCGGCATCGAAGTCTACATTGGCGGCGGCGAAGGGGGCACCTCCCTCGAACGCTACGGCAAGCCCGACTGGGTCACCCACACCTTCACCGCCGGCGGCACGGTCCTCAACGCCCTCGGCCGCGAACCGGTGCCCTATTTGGTCACCCTCCGCGAAGCCGCGAAAAAGTAGCCGCGGGTCAACGACCCGCCGGAGCGGCGCTCAAAAACGAACCACCAAGGCACAAAGGACACAAAGACGCGACAAGGAAGAGAAAAGAAATGGTAAGTGAGGCTCCTGGCTTCTCGCTCTTCACATTCTCTTTCTTTGCATTCCTTCGTGCCTTCGTGTCTTGGTGGTTAGTCTTCTAACGAACAAGGGCCACAGCAATGCATTGCTGAAGCCCTTACTTTTTACGTCACCCAACGTCCGGAATACGTCAACTCCGCTATTTGCGCACCACGCCCGCTCTTGTGCGCATCGAATTCATATCTCCTTCACCGACTCTTCACATCGACGCCTCACAATCTGCCAGCACTTCGATCGCGGTATTCTCGCAGCCAGCCTAAGTCCGGCAGCCGCGGCCCGATCGGCCAGCGTTGAAAGGCAGTTGTCCATGTCGTCGAGCCCCTCGACCGCCTCTCTCTCCCGCGGCAAGGCCGCCAGCCGTCGACCCGCGTTTACGCTGGTCGAACTCCTCGTCGTGATCGCCATCATCGGCGTCCTCGTCGCGCTGCTGCTTCCCGCGGTGCAAGCCGCTCGCGAGGCTGCCCGTCGCGCCCAATGCACCAACAACATGAAGCAACTCGGCCTCGGCGCCCTCAACTACGAATCGTCGCGCAAGCAACTTCCCCCCAGCGGACAGTGCGATTCCACCGGCGGCGCCTCGACCACTTACATGATCCACTCCGTCGCCACCGTGATCCTCCCCTACATCGAACAAGCGCCGGTCTACGCCATGTTCGACCACAGTACGGATCCGCGAACTGCCTACGCGGCCGTCCCCAGCGGCGAGTCGCTCAAGACTTCCACGGGCTGCCTTCTGCATCCCGATACGAAGGGACGCAACTACGACGACCCCGCTCACGCTTCGGGCCAAACCGCCGCCAAGACGAAAATCGAGGCCTTCATCTGCCCGTCAACGCCCGTCCCGAACGACGCTCGCGATCCGATCCACGGCTACGGCGGCATCGACTACATGATCGTCGCCCTCTCCGACGTCGACAGCCGCGTCGGCTCAGGCACCTACGGCATGCGGACGCAGCCGAGCGGATCGCCTGAGTGGCTCAGTCAGGTCGTTGCCCCGATGCTCAACTGCGACGGCGGCGGCATGAATCGCGTCATCGACGGTTCCAGCAACACGATCATGTGGATCGAAGACGCCGGCCGCTCACATCCCGACGTTACCATTTACGGCGCCTATTCGCACCGCTTTACCCCCGTCTCCGGCGCTGCCGACCCCATCAACATGGCAAGCGGCGCTAACGGTCGACGGGTCTTCGCTTGGGCCGACGCCGACGCGGTCGGCAACGGCTTCTCGGGCCCCAGCAACGCCATCGCGCCCGGCTCGCGGGTGGCCAAGCTCAACAATTTCTCCACCCCTGAAGGCGGGCCCGCCGAATGTCTCTGGTCGGTCAACAACTGCGGCCCGAACGACGAGCCCTTTTCGTTCCACTCGGGCGGCTTGAACGCCACGATGGGCGACGGCTCGGTCCGGTTCCTTGCCGATAGCATGGACGGCGTCGCCATCAAGTGGCTGGTCGGCGCCGACGATGGTCAGACCAATGAAGGTACTCTCTAAAGCGAGGTCCGGCATGCAGCCCCTGGCTCCGCCAGGGGGTCGGCCACCACACCGGTAGGCATCGTCCCGCGTAACGCTACCTCCCGGCGGAGCCGGGGGCTAAAGCACCATATTCGTTGTTCCATTCTCCTTCGAATTTAAAATGGCCCAGATGAAACTCATTGCACTCACATTGGCTGCCTTCACGCTGGCCGTCAGCGGCTGTTCGCAGCCAACGCGGCTCAACGACGCCCCGATCAGCGTTAACGGAAAAGTCTCGCAAGGCGGGCAGCCCGTCGGCGACCTGTTGGTGACGTTCCAACCGCTCGAAAAGGGTCACCCTGGTAATTTTCCCGTCAATCCTGACGGGACGTTTCAGGGCGAACTGATTCCCGGAAATTACGCCTACTTTGTCGGCAAATCCGCCGCCCCGAAGTCGGAAGCGGCGCTGAAGAAAATCGATCCTAAGTTCTACGAGCCCAACCTGGAGCGCAAGGTAGCCGTTGAGGATGGCCAGGAACTATTGATCGCTCTCGACTAACGGATGGGAGAACGAGGCTCCCACCGAACCGCAGCAGCAACAGAGCGAACCCATCGCTTGCGGCTTAGCGGCGCATCAGAAAAACAGCAACCAGGGCCCGGCGGAACAATCCGCCGGGCCCATTTTTATGCGCATCGCGCAACGCCATGGCTCGCGCGCCCCAATGATTGCTCTCGCTATTTTCCTCTGCGCCTTAGCGCCTCTGCGAGAGAAAAATCTTCCAGCTTTACTGCAGAAAATGGCCACCTGAGCGGCTACATTGCCAGTAGAAGGGCCGGTGCTTTCGCGTTCGGCCGGATAGCATGGAACGTCCGCCGCTACCGTGCGCCGTCCATTGCGCTGGCGATGCACGCACGCCGGCGAGTTGTGTCCATTTTTGTCCATGTCTGCCAAAAACTGTTGGCAGACATGGCAGACATGGCAGACATGGCAGACATGGCAGAGTAGCGCTTTCTCGATGTTTTTCGCTGGCTTTAGCACGCCCGACGCGACCAACCGTATGATTCCACCATGTTCCAGCACTCCATAGTCTTCGATCGCCCCGGCTACCTCGTCCTGCTGGCCCTCATCCCAGTGCTCGCCTGGCTCGGCCACCGCAGTCTCGCCAGCCTCGGTTCCTGGCGCCGCTGGACGACGCTGACGCTCCGCTCCCTCGTGACGCTCGGCATCATCCTCGCCCTAGCCGACGCCCAGTACCGGCGCGAGAGCGACGAACTCACTGTCGTCTACCTCCTCGACCAGTCGCTCAGCATCCCCGCCACCGACCGCCAGGCGATGCTCAAGTACGTCGAGACGTCGCTCGAAGGCGAGCGGAGCACGGTCCTCGACGACCGCTTCGCCGTGATCGCGTTCGGTCGCGACGCCGCCGTGGAGGTTCCGCCCGTGGCGACCGACCACGGCGTCCCTGGCCGGCTTGAGTCGCTCCCCGATCCCGAGTACACCGACCTCGCCTCCGCGATCCAACGGGCGAAGGCCCTCTTCCCCCCCAACGCGGCGAAGCGAATCGTCCTCCTCACCGACGGCAACCAGAACCTCGGCGACGCCTATCGCGAAGCCCGCGGCGCAGCCAACGGCGGTGTGAGCATCGACGTCGTTCCGGTTTACCTCGAACCTCGCAACGAAGTCTCAATCGAGAAAGTCGACCTCCCCGCGAACATCCGCCGCAGCCAGCCGTTCGACATGCGCGTCGTCCTCCGCAACGACGCCCCCGAGGGATCGAATGACGCCATCGCGGGCAAGCTCGTCGTCATCCGCAAATCGGGACAGCGCGAGGAGACGGTCGCCGAAGAGGAGGTGAAGATTCCCCCCGGCAAGCAGGTTCTCACGATTCAGCAGGAAATCGACCAGTCCGACTTCTACACATACGAGGCCCGCTTCGTCCCGACCGACCCCGCCGCTGACGGCATGGCGCAGAACAACATCGCGTCGGCCTTCACCCACATCCGCGGCAAAGGGAACGTCCTGTTCATCGAGAATGCTGACGCCCGCGGGCAGTTTGATTTCCTCGTCGAACGGCTGCGATCGCAAGATTTGGAAGTCGAGGTCACCGCGACCGACAACCTCTTCAACTCACTAGCGGAATTGCAGCGCTACGACGCGGTGATCCTCGCCAACGTCTCCCGCAGTTCGGTGAGCGACGCCGACAGCGGGGCGAGCTTCAGCGACGAGCAGATCCGCATGCTCGTCCGCAACACCCGCGAACTTGGCTGCGGCCTGATCATGATCGGCGGTCCCGACAGCTACGGCGCCGGCGGTTGGGCGAATACCGAGCTCGAAGAGGCGATGCCGGTCGATTTCCAAATCAAGAACGCCGAAGTCGTCCCGGTCGGGGCCCTCGCGATCGTGATCGACCGCTCCGGCTCGATGGACGGCGAGAAACTGGCGATGAGCAAAGCGGCCGCCATCGCCGCCGTCCGCACGATGGGGAAGCGAGATTTCATCTCGGTGACGGCGTTCGACTCGTTTCTCACGAAGACGGTCCCGCTGCGACAGGTCGGCGACTACCGCACCGTCGCACGGCGCATCGACACGATCGCCTCCGCCGGCGGCACCGACATGTATCCCGGCATGGTCGAAGGTTTTAAGGACTTGCAGAAGGCCGAAGCCGCCGTGAAGCACATGATCGTCCTCACAGACGGTCAGACCCCCGGCGCCAAGTTTGACGAGCTTGTCCGCCGGATGCGGCAGGCGAACGTTACGGTCACCACCGTTGCCGTCGGCAACGATGCGAACGTCCCGCTCCTCACCGGGATTGCCACCCGCGGCGCGGGGAAGTTTTACTATGTGCAGAACCCGCGGGCCCTCCCGCGGATCTTCCTGCGCGAAGTCCGCCGCGTCGCCCGACCGCTTGTCTACGAGCCGCCGCAACCGGTGACGCCGCTGGTGATCGACCCCGACAACGAAATTCTCCGCGGCCTCGACGGCGGCGTCCCGCCGATCACCGGACTGGTCCTCACCGACGTGAAGGAAAACCCGCTCGTCGAAGTCCTGCTCCGCAGCCCATTGCCGGCGACGCCGAACAACGCGACGCTGCTCGCCACCTGGACGTACGGGTCGGGAAAGGCGGTGGCGCTCACGACCGATTCAGGAACCCGCTGGGCCAAGGCCTGGACCGAGTGGGAGGGCTACGACAAGTTCTTCGCTCAGATCGTTCGCTGGGCGATGCGGCCGACCGGCGACACCGGCAATGTCACCGTCGCGACGAGCACGCGCGACGGCAAGACCGAGATCGTCTTCACCGCCCTCGACGCCGAGGAGAACTTTGCCAATCAGCAAACAATCACCGCCGCGGCGATCGCCCCTGATATGTCGACCCTTCCGTTGCAAGTCGAGCAGGTCGCCCCGGGGCGATACGTCGGCGAGTTCACTTCGGAGCAAGCCGGCAGCTACCTCGTCGTCGTCAATCCCGGCGGCGGCGCAGCGCCGATTCGGACAGGCGTGAACGTCGGCTACTCCTCGGAGTATCGCGATCAAGAGACGAACCTCGCGCTGCTAAAGTCGCTCGCCGGCCTACCCGCGGGCGACGGACCGAGCGGCGCGTTGGTCGAACAGGGCCTCGCCGCCGCGAACAAACCGCTGGCAGAAACGCAAAACCCCTTCCGCCGCGACCTACCGCGAGCAGCGTCGAACCAGCCAATCTGGCCCTGGCTTGTCGTCGCCAGCGCCTGCCTCTTCTGGGGCGACGTCTTCATCCGCCGCGTCCAGTTCGATCCGACGTGGCTGCTCGCCTTGATGGCAACTGCTCGCGACAAAGTGCTGCGACGGCAGCGCGTCGCCGACGTTCCCGAAACAATGTCACGGCTCCAATCGCGCAAAGCCCACATCAACGAGCAACTCGACGAGCGACGTTCGGCGACGCGATTCGAATGGGACGAAAGCATACCGAATATAGTAGCCGCCGCGACAGCCGTCGAGCAGCCGGCCACCGGCACCCCGAAGACGCCCGAGGCTCCTTCGCTCAAGCCCGAAACCGACGTCCCCGCCGAGTCGTACACCGAGCGTTTGCTCAAAGCGAAGAAGCAAGTCTGGAACGACCCGCCGACCGAGGAATCGAAGTAATGGCCGCTCGCCGTTCAACCAACGTGCGGCGACGCGGCCAACGCGATCGGACCGCGGCGAGCGGCCAGCCACGCTCTCAGACGGGCCACGGCGTTGCTGTTGGCTGGCACAACGCCGACGACGCGATACCGCTCCGCCATCAGGGATTCCGCAAGCTCTCGCAATCGAAGTTCAAGATCGCTCAACAGGCGTTGCGATTCCACTTCCCCCAACGGCCGGCTCACCAGCAACGACTGGGCTTCGCTCCGCTCACGTTGCATCGCGACCAAATCGCCCCCTTCAGCCTTCAACAACTCCTCCGCGACAAATGCTCGCCGCAGTTCGCCCCGGTCGTTGAAGTGGAAGACCAAATCCTGGCCAAAGTAGAGGCTCAGCGACTCCCCGCGGAAACCAGCAAAAAGTTCGGCGGGTCCTGCGGAAAGTTCCACCTCCAACTGAACGCGCGGCGACAGGCGCCGCGCATCGCGGAGCAAGTCTTCACGGTCGTGAGCGTCGCGCGCCACAGCGATTGGTTACTTACGTTTTCGGCCGAGAATGGCACACTGTCCCGATCAGAAAGCCGCAGGCGATTATGGGAATCGCGTCAGATGGCGCCGGGGTGCCCTGGTACGTCTTCCACGCGCTGCTGACGCTGCCGGTAGCGACGGCTCGCCCGCTTGAGGACCGCCTGCTCTTCGTCGCTCAATTGGTCGAAACCGACCTCATGCATGCGCGCCAGAATGTCGTCGACGCGGGCGTCTTCGCGATCTTCGCGCTCGCGACGCTTGCGATCAAGGACTTCTTGTTGCTTCTGGTGGAGATGCTCCACCAACACGGCGGTGCGATCGTCGTCAATCCAGTCGGCGCTGAGCCACTGTTCGTCGTCGGACTCCCACCGGTCGATGTCGAGCCCGACGTCGTACTGCCGCTGCCGAGCCGCGCGATTGCCGCCGTAGAGGAGCAGGACGGAAAGGATCGACAGTGGGAGCCACTGCGGCACGATCCCCGCGACGAAATACTGATGCTGAAAGGTCACTGCCAAGATCGCTGCTACCGCCGCCGCGCCGTAGGCAATATGAGCCGACGCCGCCGACGCCGAAGCGCGCCCCACCAGCGGCCACAAAATGCTGCGCAAGACCTCGGCGCCGTCGCAGGGCTGAATTGGCAGCAGGTTGATCAACAGCAGCCAGGTGTTGATCCAAACGGTGAACTGCGCAACCAACAAGCCAATCGAGGTCGGCTCCTTAAAGACCGGTTCGAACGGCGAAAACAGATGCAGCAGGTTGTCTTTTCCCGCCGCGGCCACGCAGCAAGCGGCCGCGACGATAATGACCAGATAGGTCAGCGGACCAGCGATGGCCGTCACCAAGTGGGCGGGAGGATCGGACGGCAGATGGGGTTGGGACCAACCGCCAGTCGGGCCGAGCACGATCAGGTTTGTCCGCCCGCCGACGCGACGCGCCACCAGGGCTCGCGCCGCCTCGTGAACGACGACGCTCGCCAACAACACGCCCAAACCAATGAGCGCGTTCCGCAGGGTAAACGTGTGAGGCTCGGTCAGATCGCGCGGAACGTAGCTGGACGAAAGTTGAGCCAGCCAGATGACGACCAGGGCCAAGAGGGGAAAGTGCGCATGCAGGCGAAGTTCGACGCCGCGCCAACGGCCCACACTGAAGCTCCAACTGCCAGCGGCGCTGCGATTCATCTTGCCTGTTGCCTCCTCCGGCGCGTCGACCAATGGCATGGTTCGACAGCGGCGGCCCGATCACGCTATCCTAGCAATCCAGCCGCAACGGGGCAAACATTGTTCGGGTTATGCCGGCTGCGCCAGGGTCCTTGGTTCGACTGGAAAGTCCGACTGAGCCGCCGTCGCGGCGGCTAGCGAATCTACCCATCCTTCCTGGTCTGCGGACTTGAACTAATGGAAAGCGGAATGACCGAGCCGCGGCTGCTGCTCAAGACGCCTCGCTTCGACGTGGTGGAGATCGACCAGCAGACCCGGGTGGGAGGCTTCAAGGCTAGACAGGTGGTGATCCACCCTGGGGCGGTATTGATCGTGCCGATGGTCGACGCCGATCACGTTTGTCTGATTCGTAATGAACGGGTGGCGGTCGGCAAAACGCTGATCGAGCTCCCCGCCGGAACGATGGAGCCGCCGGCGACGCCCCAGGCGATGGCGGTGCGGGAACTCAAAGAGGAGACAGGCTACACGGCCGAACGTTGGCGAGAGCTGCCGTCGTTCTACATGTCGCCCGGCATCCTGCGGGAGCGGATGCACGCCTTCGTCGCCGAAGGCCTCACCGCCGGCGACCACGCGCGAGAGGCGGGCGAGAACATCGACAATCTCGTCGTCCCTTGGAGCGAGGCGATCGCCATGGTCGATCGGGGCGAGATCGAAGACGCGAAGACGATTTGCGCGCTGCTGATGTGGGAGCGACTGCGCAACAATTAATTCCCTTCCTCTTCATCCTTTGCAAACTCGTTGCGCCTTCGCGCCTTTGCGGGAGAATTATCGCGTCAACTTTCTCGCAAAGACGCGAAGGCGCAAAGCATACGCAAAGAAGAAAAGGGGGAGGAAAAAGAAGTCGGAGAAGCTCTGTTCAAGCCAAGCGCTGGCTCGCTGCTGCGAACAATGGATTCCGGTAGAGGACTTCCGCCAACAAGGTTGGCGAGCCCCGCTCGGGCCCCCGCTCGTGGTGCCACTCCGCATGCGTCGGCACGAGCGCTTCGTCATGGGGCCAGGCCGTGAACGGTTCGCCCCCCAGCGCCGCGGTCAGCTTCGACGAGTCCATCGCCACGTTCCCCGCACGGGGCGGGATGGGGCCGGCCGCGTGGCGCAGGCAGCCCATCAGCAAGTTCGGATCGTACCCCCCGACGCGGTTGATTACCTGGGCGATTTCATAGAGCGACAATCGCCGCGGCCCGCCAGCGTGGTAGAGCCCCGTCAGGTCGCTTGCCAGCAAGCGCTCGAAGAGTCGATTGAGGCAATCGGTGTAGGTCGGCGTCCGCACTTCGTCGAAATACAGCGTCGCGGGCCGCCCCTTCTTGAACCGCGACTGAATCCAGTCGATGGCCCCAGCGTGGCCGTTGAAACTCACCCCCATCGGCAGCGAGATCCGCACCGTGCAGGCCCGCGGCAGCCAATCGAACAACACCTGCTCGGCCGCGACCATTGTCTTGCCGTACACAGTCACGGGGTCCGTCGGTTCTCCTTCGACATAGCTGCCGCCGTCACGGCCGGCAAAGACGAGATCGATCGAAGCGTGAACCAGCCGCACGTCGCGTTCGGCAATGATCGAGGCCAGATTGATTAGCCCCTCCACGTTGGTGCGCCACGCGAGCCGCGTGTCGAGTTCGCAGGCGCGGAGAGCGCAGTTGCCGGCGCAATCAAGAACTGAGCGAAACTGCCAGCGATCGAAGAGGCGCGTCAGCTCATCACGATCTTCGGCGTCGCAAGCAACGATGCCGGGAGCGGAGAGCTTCCAATTATCGGCCTGCCGAATGCCGACGACGCGACCAGGGTAGCGCTGCGAGAAGTAATCGAAGGCGTTGTACCCCGCCACGCCGGCGACGCCGGTGATCAGCAGCGGGAAGGGGATGTCTTGAGTGAGGTCGGCAGCGGGCATCGGCCCATTTTACGGGGTCGACGCTGCGGACGCCACGACACAGGGGCCTGCCTAGGCCGCCCGGCGGGCCACGAAGTCGGCGAAATCTTCCGGCGTGTCGATCCCACGGGTCGCCCGCGCCGTCACCGCGACAAGAATCGCCTCGCCATTTTCGAGAACGCGGAGCTGTTCCAATTTTTCGATCTGCTCCAGCCGTCCGACCGGCCACTGCGGCATCTGCATCAGCAGCGACCGGCGGTAGCCGTAGATGCCAATGTGCTGGTGGAACGTCGCTGGTTCGGCCGCGAGAAGGCGGTCGTCCCATTCACGGGCGTGCGGCACGGGGCTCCGCGAGAAGTAGAGGGCTCGGCCATCCGCGGCGAACACCACCTTCACGCACGAGGGGTCGTCAAGCTTGTGACGATCGCGGATCGGCGTCGCGAGCGTCGCCATCGCGGCGGTCGGGGTCGCTTCGAGCAGTTCGAACAAGCGGTCGATCGCCGCGGCGTCGGCTTCGGGTTCGTCGCCTTGGAGGTTGACGATCACTTCGGCAGCCGGGTAGCCGGCGACCGCTTCGGCGACGCGATCGGTGCCGCTCGGGCAATTGGGGCTCGTCATCACGACCGGGGCGCCGAAGCGGCGGCACTCCGCGGCGATCTCCTCGTCGTCGGTGGCGATGAGAATCAGTTCAGCACGCTTCACGTTGAGCGCCGCTTCGTAAGTATGTTGGAGGACCGACTTGCCGGCGGCGCGGAGGAGCATTTTGTCGGGGAGCCGCGTCGAACGGCGACGGGCGGGGATCACCACGATGCGGCGAATGGCGGTGCGAACGGTCGACATGGATAGCGGGCCTCGCGAGAAAATCGGTACGGGCGAGGAAAGTAACTGGTTTCCCTGACTCGCCCAAGAGCGAATCGTCGCGGCGGACATTCGCGTAGTCGAGTTTTTCAAGCCGTGCTACGCTTGCTGGCAGAGGGGAAGGAGTTGACCGCTGGCATCAGCTAGCATCGCTCTCAATTTGGATGGTAGAAGGGAAATCGCATGTGCGGCATCGTCGGCTACATCGGGCCCGATCAGGCGGCTGACTTCCTGGTGGCGGGGCTACGACGGCTCGAATACCGCGGCTACGACAGCGCAGGGATCGTCACTGCCGAGCGCGGCACGCTGACGATCGCCAAGAGCGCCGGCCGCGTCGACGAGCTCGCCGCGCTGCTCAAGCGGATGCCA